>NZ_BAAGXZ010000007.1:0-190514 GCF_054779575.1 Glycomyces halotolerans | reverse complement strand
TCGGGTTCAACGCCACTTACGGCAGCTCGAACACCGCTCCGGACCTGACCTGCACCATCGGCTGACAGGCGAGCGGATATCAGGCGGTCTCGGCCCCAGCGGCCGAGGCCGCCTTCATCTTGCGCGCACCGCCTCAACGCTCCGACCGGCCTCCACGGGGGTTGGAGCTGGGCCCCGCCTGAGTTAGGGGGTGGTGCTCTTCTGGGTCTGGGCGAGTCGGCAGGAGTCGGTGCCGGTCTCGATGATTGGTGCCGTTGAATGTCAACCGGTCGACGATGGCGGCGCAGAGCCGGGGATCGGTGAAGGTTTTGGTCCAGCCGGAGAACGACTCGTTGGAGGCGATGGCGACGCTGTTCTTCTCCTCGCGTTCGGTGAGGACTTGGAACAGCGGTTCAGCGCCGTGCCGGTCGAGCTCCATGTAGCCCAGCTCGTCGATGCAGAGCAGATCAACCCGGCCATAGCGGGCGATGGTGCGTCCCAGCTGCTTGTCGTTGGCGGCCTCGGTCAGTTCGTTGGTGGCCAGGGCCGGGGTCGAACCGGCGACCTTCCGCTTTCGGGGCAGACGCCTATCGGTCTTGCGGACGCAGAGCGGTCACCGCCATGCCGGTGTCCGGATCGTAAGGATCGGTGCGAGCGGTCGTCCATCCGGGATCACGCGTCGGTGCGCGGTCGCTGCCAGGGCCATCGCCCTTCGAGCTCGGCTTCGAGCGAGAAACTCAAGAAGGTGCGTATCGCGACTATGATCGCGAGTACGCCCACGCTGGTGAAAGTGGGGGAAACCGCCACGGTCCGAATGATGTCCCCAGCCACGAGAAACTCCAAACCCAACAGAATCGCCCTGCCGATGCCTCGCCGATAGCGTCGATAACTCGCCTGGAGGTCGCCTCGCCCCGCCACGTCGCGAGCGAAACGAACGGACAAGCCCAGCATTCCGACCACGATGACCGCCACACCGGCGCCCTCGATCGCCTTGCCCGTCGTTTCCACTACAGCCTCGAAGTCCACGCCACCCTCCCCGTCGGTATGGATGTGCGCGGGTTCCCCCGCCGGAGTCCGCTCACACCCAGGCGAGCTCGCTCTCCGAACGGTTCGGCCCGGCGGCGAGGGCGCGAACGAGCTGACACGAACCCATGCCGACGGCGCCGCCGACCGTGAGCGGCTGCCATAGCACTTGCCGCGATTCCGCAGGGCTCCAGCGATGACCAGGCCGATGAACCCGCCCACCGGTAGTCAGTTATCCTACCTACCGTGCCCGACTCCATGAGACAACAATGGCTGCACGGCTTCCTCGACCTATGCCTCCTGTGCCTGCTCCGCGAGCGCCGCGACTACGGTCTCGGCCTCGGGCAGCGGCTCGCGCAGACGGGCTTCGGCGAGATCCCCGGCGGCACCCTCTACCCGTCGCTCCTGCGGCTCGAAAAGCAGGGCCTGGTCCGGACCGATTGGGAGACCTCCACAGTGGGTCCGCGGCGCAAGTACTACGACCTCACCGCCGAAGGCCGCGCCGCGGCCGAGGCGCGCACCGCCGAATGGGGCGCGTTCCGCGACGCCGTCGACCACGTCACCGCACTGGCGCCGCACACTGCCGAGGGAGCCACATGACCGCCACCGAATGGCACAGCGCCTGCTACCGCAGGCTCGTTGAGCTCGGCGTGGATCCCCTCGAGGCACGCCGCCTCGCCGACGACAGCAGCGCCGAGGCTCAGGCCGCCGGCATGCACCCGAGTGCACTCTTCGGACCCGCCGTGACCTACGCGACCAGCCTCGCCAGGGCCGCCCGGCCCCAGGCGGCCCCGCTCGACAGAGTTCGCGGACCGGTGGTGCTGCGCCCCGCCGGCGTTACCAAGCGATACCGGCGGCGCCAGGTACTGCGCGGCGTCGACCTGGAACTCCGCGCCGGCGAGGTCGCGGCCGTGGTGGGCGCCAACGGGTCCGGCAAATCCACACTGCTACAAGTATTGGACGCGTTAACGTTCCAGCCCAAGCCGCAGCTCTGTTGGCGGTCGAGCGAGAGGCGGCGTTTCAGATTTTGGCCTGGCACGTTACTGGTTCGCATCTGCTCCCGTCTTTTGGCACCGAGGACGGCTCGGCAGGCATATAGGGTAGCGGTCCAGCCCGTGCCCCCGACGTGCCCCAAGCAAGGGACAAGAAGGGTCGGCAAGAGGCAGCATCAGAACACAAAAAACCCTGTCAACATTGCATTGACGCAGGTCAACAGGGTTGTTAGCTGGTGGCCAGGGCCGGGGTCGAACCGGCGACCTTCCGCTTTTCAGGCGGACGCTCGTACCAACTGAGCTACCTGGCCATGCGTGAATGCCTTGACTACCTTACAGCACGGCGGGCCCGCACCTCGACACGGTGGCGGACCCTGAGTGATCTGCGTCCATGGGGCGCTTTCCCACCGGTGGTGTCCCGCGTCGGCGGACACGGGTACCGTACAGGGCACGCGACCCCCGAGGAGGATGCTGTGCCCCGACTCGCCGCCGTGCCCCCGATGGGCTGGAACTCATGGGACGTCTTCGGCACCTCGGTCACCGAGGCCGAGACGCGCGCCAACGCCGAGTTCATCGCCGAGCACCTGGCCGACCACGGTTGGGAGTACGTCGTCGTCGACATCCAATGGTACGAGCCGACCGCCCGCGCCGGCGGCTACAACTCCGGCGCCCGGCTCTGCCTCGACCAGTACGGGCTCCCCCAGCCGGCGCCCGGACGCTTCCCCTCCGCGGCCGACGGCGCCGGGTTCAAGCCGCTGGCCGACTACGTCCACTCGCTCGGACTCAAGTTCGGCCTCCACATCCTCCGCGGCGTCCCCCGCCAGGCCGTCGCCGCCGACACCCCGATCAAGGGCAGCGAGTTCTCGGCAGCGCAGATCCCCGACCGCGAGCGCGTCTCGTCCTGGATCGACGACAACTGGGGCATCGACCACTCGCACCCGGGCGGGCAGGCCTACTACGACTCCCTGGTCGCCCAGTTCGCCGACTGGGGCGTCGACTACATCAAGGCCGACGACATGATCGCGCCCTACTACGACGACGAGGTCGAGGCGTTCTGGACCGCCGTCGAGAAGGCCGACCGCGACATCGTGCTGAGCCTCTCGCCGGGCGTGAACCTGTCGGTCGACCACGCCGACCACCTCAAGGCCCACTCGCACCTGTGGCGGATCTCCGCGGACCTGTGGGACCGCTGGCGCGACATCGACGCCCAGTTCGAACTGCTCCGGGACTGGGCCCCGCACGCCGGGCCCGGCCACTGGCCGGACGCCGACATGCTGCCGCTGGGGCGCCTCGGCGTGCGCGCCGAGGTCGGCGAGCCGCGCGAGTCGCTGCTGACCGCCGACGAGCAGCGGACCATGCTCACCCTGTGGTGCATCGCCCGCTCCCCGCTCATGGTCGGCGCCGACCTGCCGAACTCGGGCTCTGAGACCATCGCGCTGCTGACCAACGACGACGTGCTCGCGGCTCAGCGCGGCCAGGCGCCGTCCAAGGAGGTCTGGCGCGACGGCAAGCTGGTGGCGTGGGCCTCGGACGACGGCGAGTTCGCGGCGGTGTTCAACCGCGGCTCCGAACCGGCCGAGCTGGCGCTGCCGTGGAGCGCGCTCGGCCTCGCCCGGCCGTCCACCGTCCGCGACTGCTGGGCCGGAGAGGACCACCGGGGCGGCCCGGAGCTGCGGTCGAAGCTGCCTTCGCACGGCGCGGCGCTCTACCGGCTGTCGTAGGCGGCCGGTTCGCTAGGCGCCGGCCTTCTCCGGCGTCTCGACCCATTGGACGAGCTGGACGACCACGCCGCCGGGGTCGGTGACCTGGAAGTACCGCTCGCCCCACGGCTCGGTCTCGATGGGCGTGGTGATGTCGACGCCTTCTCGCCGGAGTCGTTCGTATTCGCCGTCGATGTCGTCGACGACGAGGACCACTAGGAGGCCGCCGGCGCTGCCGCGGGCGCTCGCGGGTTTGAAGGTCGGCAGGCCCGTCCGCAGGTAGATGATGTTGAACCCGACGTCGGGGCGGGAGAGCGAGACGAATCCGTCGGCGGACATGTCCTCGGTGAAACCGAAGTGGCGTTCGAGGAAACCGGCCGAGGCGACCGGGTCGGGGACGTTCAGGGAAAGAGCGGAAGCGGTGACGTGCATGTGCGACTCCTCTGAATCTTCGTACGGCATATATCGTACGTCGTATAATGTACGGCGTACCATGATCTGCGCTAGAATGCGGGCGTGACCTCCACCGCATCCGACGCCGCGAAGCCGCACCTGCTCGAGCTGCTCTGGAGGCGGGCACCCACGGCCGCCTCGCGCGGCCCGAAGCAGGGCCTCACCATCGACGCCGTAGTCGAGGCGGCGATCGCGCTCGCCGACGACGAGGGACTCGAAGCGGTCACCATGCGCCGCCTCGCTCAGTCGCTCGGCGTCGCCCCGATGACCCTCTACACGTACGTGCCCGGCAAGAGCGAACTGATCGCCTTGATGGTCGACGCCCTCTACGCCCGCATGCCGCGCGCCGAGGCCGCCGGCGACTGGAGGGAGCGCGTGGCCGGCCTCGCCCGCGACAATTACGCGCTCCTGCGCGCACACCCGTGGGCCGCGGCCGCCTCACAGAGCAGGCCGCCGCTGGGCCCCGGGCAGTGCGCCAAGTACGAGCACGAACTGCGGGCCCTCGATGGGATCGGCCTCGACGACGTCGAGATGGACGACGCGCTGGCCTTCGTGCTCGGGTTCGTGCGCGCCGCCGCCGCGGCCGCCGCCCAATCCGACGAGGAGCGCGAGGCGACGGCCATGAGCCACCGCCAGTGGTGGGAGGCCAACCGGGAACTGCTCGAACAGGTCCTCGACGCCGAGCGCTACCCGACGGCGGTCCGGGTCGGGCAGGCCGCCGGGGAGGCGCACGAGGCGGCGTACTCACCCCGGCACGCCTTCGAGTTCGGCCTGGAACGGGTCCTCGACGGGCTGGCCGCCCTCATCGAACGCTGAGCGGACCGGGTCAGGCCCGCAGCGGCGGGCGCAGGCGCCCCGGGCTCCAGGTGCGGCGGGCGGACACCACCGCGGTCGACAGGACCAGCGAGCCGACCAGGCAGCCGGTGAGCACCACGGCCGCGCGCACCAGCGGCACGATCCCGCCGCCGATGGCCGCCTCGAGGCCCTCGACCGCGTAGGTCATCGGCATCCACGGGTGCAGCGCTTGGAAGAACTCCGGCGTCGACTCGACCGGATACAGGCCGCCGGCACTGGTCGACTGCAGTATGAGCAGCAGCGCGACCAGCAGCGTCCCGCCGGCGCCGAACGCGAGCCGGCACAGGTGCGCGATCGCCGAGAACGCCAGCGCGGCCAGCACGCACAGCCCCGCCGCGGCCTGCGGATACGCCGCCTCGAGCCCGAGACCGAAGTCGACGACCGCGTAGAGCGCCAGCGCCGACGCCGTGCCGAGGACGGCGGCGGGCGCCCAGCCGCCCAGGGCGACCTGCGAGGAGCGCAGCGCTCCGGCGAGCGCGCGCGGGTTGGCCGGGCGCAGCAGCAGGTAGGCGGCGAGGCCGAAGATCCAGAGCGAGACGGCGACGGCGATGGGGACCAGGTCCGCGCCGCGCTCGACCGTGCTCCAGGCCGACCACAGGTAGAGCCCGCCGTACAGGCAGGGCAGGAGGACGAGGGCGGGCAGGGCGGCGACGCGGGCGGCCCGGCCGCGGAAGCGGCGCAGTTCGAGCCAGGCGAGGCGCAGCGCGCTCATGGTCGTCCTCCCGTTCTATGGGCGGTTGACTCTCAGGTCGACGACGGCGTCGGCGGGCGGGTCGTGGCGGGTGCACCCGGCCACGACCAGCTGCCCGGCGTCGGCGACGGTGCGCAGGGCTTCGAAGACGCGTTCGCCGCCGGCGCCGTTGAGCCCGGTGTCGGCGTCGTCGACGACGATCGCGGGGGTGCGGGAGGCGGCGGCGCAGGCGACGGCGAAGCGGATCTGCTCGATGCGGGGCAGCCGCCCGTAGCGGTCGCCGTCGTCGACGTCGACGGCGAGGCGGTCGAGCCAGGCGCGGATGTTGTGGCGGGTGGCGACGCGGGCGGAGACGGCGACGGTCTCGTCGATGCAGGCGCCGACGGAGTGGTGGGGGTCGGGGGCGATGGCCGCTCCGGCGGTCGCGACGGTGAAGCGGCGTCGGATCTGCGAGCGCCGGGTGCGGCCGTCGACGGTGAGTTTGCCTCCGCTGGTGGGGAAGCGGCCGGCGAGGGCGAGCAGGAGCGAGGTGCGCCCGTCGCCGCCGTCGCCGGTGACCGCGGCGAGCTGGCCGAGCTCGGCGGCGAAGCTGACGTCGGCGAAGACCGGGGCGGGCCGGGTGCGGGCGGTCAGCCCGTCGGCGGTGAGGAAGGGCGGGACGGGCCGTTCGAAGACGACGGTCCGGTGCAGGTCCCCGGGCGTGGCGGCCTCGCCGGCGGGCGGTGAGTCCACCGACTCCTGCTCCGTGTCCTCCAACTGGTCGCTCATGTGGACCATCCTCACAGCTGGACCGGCGGTAGTTGGCCGGATTCGGCGAGTTTCGTCCCTCCCGGGTGCGGCTCGAGGGTCCCGTGCGGTGACCGGTGGCGCGCCGAGCGGGCCCTTACAGTTGAGGCATGTCAGATGAGCAACCCGTGCAGCCGCCCGTCGCGGCCCGCCGCGACCACCCGCGAACCCACCACGGCGACACCGTGAACGACGCCTACGCCTGGCTCAAGGACCCCGAGGACCCCGACGTCCTGGACTACCTGCGCGCCGAGAACGCCTACACCGAGGCGCGGACGGCGCACCTGGCCGGGCTCCGCAAGGCGATCTTCGGGGAGATCAAGGACCGCACCCAGGAGACCGACCTGTCGGTGCCGGTCCGCAAGGGCCGCTGGTGGTACTACGGGCGCACCGAGGAGGGCAAGCAGTACGGCATCCACTGCCGCCTCGCCGCCGACGGGGACACGCCGCCGAGCGTGGAGCCGGGCGTGCCGGTGCCCGGCGAAGAGGTCCTCATCGACGGCAACGAGCTCGCCGAGGGCCACGACTTCTTCGCCCTCGGCGTCTTCGACGTCTCCCCCGACGGGAACCTGCTGGCCTTCGGCGTCAACTACACCGGCGACGAGCGGTTCACGCTGCGGTTCAAGGACCTGCGGACCGGCGAGGTCGCCGACGACCGGATCGAGGGCGTCTTCTACGGCGGGGCGTGGTCGGCCGACGCGTCGGTGTTCTTCTACACCAAGGTGGACGACGCCTGGCGGCCCTACCAGGTGTGGCGGCACGTCCTCGGCGGCGGCGACGACGCGCTGGTCTACCAGGAGGACGACGAGCGGTTCTGGACCGGCATCGAGCTGACCCGCTCCGAGCGGTACCTCATGATCGGCTCGAGCTCGAAGATCACCAGCGAGGTCCGCTTCCTCGACGCGAGCGACCCCACCGGCGAGTTCACCGTCTTCGGCAACGGGCGCGAGCAGGGCGTGGAGCTGCAGGTCGACCACCAGGGCGACCGGTTCCTGGTTCTGCACAACAAGGACGCCGAGAACTTCACGCTCGGGTGGGCGCCGGTCGACGACACCGCCCGGTTCAACGAGATCATCCCCCACTCCAGCGAGGTGCGCCTGGAGTCGGTCGACGCGTTCGAGCACCACGCGGTGGTCTCGACGCGCCGCGAAGGACTCTCGCAGATCGCGATCCTGGACCGGGCCGGCGAGCTCGCCGAGATCGAGTTCGACGAGCCGCTGTACTCGGTCGGCGTCGGCGACAACCCCGACTACCGTTCGCGCCGCCTGCGCCTGGGCTACACCTCGATGGTGACCCCCGCGTCGGTCTACGACTACGACATCGGCGCCCGCGAGCTGCACCTGCTCAAACGCACCCCGGTGCTCGGCGACTTCGACCCGGCCCAGTACCGGCAGTACCGCGAGTGGGCGACGGCCGCCGACGGCACCGAGGTGCCGATCTCGATCGTCGCCCGCGCCGACGTCGAAGCCGACGGGACCGCGCCGTGCCTGCTGTACGGCTACGGCTCCTACGAGCACTCGATCGACCCGTACTTCTCGATCGCCCGGCTCAGCCTCCTCGACCGGGGCGCGGTCTTCGCGATCGCGCACGTCCGCGGCGGCGGCGAGATGGGCCGCCAGTGGTACGAGCAGGGCAAGCTCCTGCAGAAGCGGAACACCTTCACCGACTTCGTCGACTGCGCGCGGCACATCGTCGAGTCCGGGTGGGCCGCCGAAGACCGGCTCGTGGCGCGCGGCGGCTCGGCCGGCGGCCTGCTCATGGGCGCGGTCGCGAACCTCGCGCCGGAGCGGTTCGCCGGCGTCCTCGCGGACGTGCCGTTCGTCGACGCGCTCAACACGATCCTCGACCCGACGATGCCGCTGACGGTCATCGAATGGGAGGAGTGGGGCAACCCGCTCGAATCGGCCGAGGTCTACGAGTACATGAAGTCGTACTCGCCCTATGAGAACGTCTCAGGCGCGCGCTACCCGTCGATCCTCGCGGTCACCAGCCTCAACGACACCCGTGTCGGCTTCCACGAGCCGGCCAAATGGGTCGCCGCCCTCCGCCACGAGAGCCCGGCCTCGGACGTGCTGCTCAAGACGGAGATGGAGGCCGGCCACGGCGGCCGCTCGGGCCGGTACGACGCCTGGGAGGAAGAGGCGTTCAACCTCGCCTGGGTGCTCGACCGGCTCGGCGCGGCCCAGACGGCCTGATGCGGCGGGGCCCTCGCGGATCAGTCCGGGGGGGCTTCGTCGTCCTCGTCTTCGGGCACCTCGAGGGCCTGATCGACGGCGTCGGCGGGATCGGCCTCCTCGGGCACGGCGCCGTCATCCCCGGCGACGATGGCCTCGGGGTCGTCGACGTCGGCGTCGACTTCGGCCGAGTCGGCCCGGTCGACGTCTGAAGCCTCATCGAACTCGTCGGTCCAATCCTGCTGATAGTTCATGTCTACTACCGTAGGACCCGATGAGTCCGAACGGCGAGCGAACCGCCAGGTAGCCTGGGTGTGGCCTTCACATGCTCGAGGGCGATACTTCATCTTGACGCAACACTCGATGAAGTGTTCAGACAGCGGCGTCTGAGTCCCAGCCCCCGGTCGGGGAGACAGCAACGACTTAACTGACTAAGGAGCAGGCAGCATGCCTATCGCGACACCTGAGGTTTACAACGAGATGCTCGACCGGGCGAAGGACAACTCCTTCGCCTACCCGGCGATCAACGTGACCTCGACCCAGACCCTCAACGCCGCCCTGGCCGCCTTCGCCGAGGCCGAGTCCGACGGCATCGTCCAGGTCTCGACCGGCGGCGCCCAGTACATCTCCGGCCCGACGGTCAAGGACATGGTGACCGGCTCGGTCGCGCTCGCCGCGGCCGCCCACGAGATCGCCAAGAACTACCCGGTCAACATCGCGCTGCACACCGACCACTGCCCCAAGGAGAACCTCGACAAGTTCGTCCGCCCGCTGCTGGCCGTCAGCGAGGAGCGCGTCGCCCGCGGCGAGAACCCGCTGTTCCAGTCGCACATGTGGGACGGCTCGGCCGTGCCGCTGGGCGAGAACCTGGAGATCGCCGCCGAGCTGCTCGAGCGCACCGCCGAGGCCAACATCGTCCTGGAGGTCGAGATCGGCGTCGTCGGCGGTGAAGAGGACGGCGTCTCGGCCGCGATCGACGAGAAGCTCTACACCAGCGTGGCCGACGCCCGCGCCACCGTCGAGGCCCTCGGCGCCGGCGAGAAGGGCCGCTACATGGCGGCGCTGACCTTCGGCAACGTCCACGGCGTCTACAAGCCCGGCAACGTCAAGCTGCGTCCGGAGATCCTCAAGGAGATCCAGGACGAGATCGGCAAGGAGCTCGGCAAGGACAAGCCGTTCGACCTGGTCTTCCACGGCGGGTCCGGTTCGACCGAGCAGGAGATCAGCGACGCGGTGGACTACGGCGTGGTGAAGATGAACATCGACACCGACACCCAGTACGCCTTCACCCGCCCGATCGTCGACCACATGTTCCGCAACTACGACGGCGTGCTCAAGGTCGAGGGCGAGGTCGGCAACAAGAAGGCCTACGACCCCCGCGCCTACGGCAAGCTGGCCGAGGCCGGCATGGCCAAGCGCATCGTCGAGGCCTGCGAGCGCCTCCGCAGCGCCGGCCAGAAGATCAAATAGGCTCAGCAGCATCGAGTTGCAAGGTCCCGGGCCGCAGGCGGCCCGGGACCTTCGTGCTTTGACGGGCAGATCGACACACCGGGGCACTCCGATGCGGACGTTCCGGGCTTCAGTTCCACAACATGCTTGCGTGATCGAGAATTACGCTCATTCAACGGACATCGTCACAGACCTGCCGAACGAGGCCCGCGAGTACTGGGAACGGCGCGCGGCGGTCGCTGGCGTGTCGCTCGAGGAAGACCTGCTGCAGAAGCTCGTTCGCGAAGCTCGGCTCCCGTCGACCAAAGAGGTGTTCGACCGGATCGACCGAGAGGCGACCGGGCATCTGTCGAGCGCTGACGCGGTCGCCATCCTGCGAGAGGAGAGGGATCCTCGATGATCGTCGTCGATTCCTCGGTTCTCGCTCCAGCTCTCATCGACTCCGACCCTGACGGAACCGGACCTGCCCGGCCACTCTGCGGCCGGGCTCCCGAGACCACCTTTGTGACGGCCCGTGTTACTGATACCGGATGACATACAAGGTGAGAACTCCTCTGTGGTTCACGGCGCTGCTCGTCTTCGGCATGCTGGGCTTCTCGGTGATCAGCCTGGCCCTCTTTCGCGCCACAGGCGACGGGTTCTCGGATCTCTTTGCAATCGGAGGCGTGCTCGGAGCGACCGTCGCCGTACTGTTGAGGAACATGGCGATCCTCGAAATCGAGCCGGACCGGATCGTCAGCCGACTGCAGAGCCGGACCGTGATAACCGAGCTGCACGCCGGTGACCGACTTTCGCTCGAAGACGGTCGTCTGCACGTGGTAAGAGCCGACGGGGACCGGGAGCCGGTTCAGGTCAACACGATCCTGGTCCGAGTCTCGGACTGGGTCGGGCTGCAAGCCGCCATTGAGCACCGATGGCCCGCGCAGCCGCAGCCGTGAGCACCGCGGAGGCCGGCGGCTTCGCCCGCCGGTGCCTGCGCGACCGCTCAGGCCTCCCAAGGGTTGGCCAGGGCAACGCCCGAGTCCTCGAAATCCTTGATGTCGCGGGTCGCCACTATCGCACCCCGCGTTCGGCAGATCACCGCGAACATGGCGTCACAGACCTTGCCCGGATGCCCAGCACGCCCCCGCGCGGCAACGATCATTCCGGGGTGTGCCCGCCCTTCCACGGATTGAGGAGCGGCACACCGGTGCCCTCGAAATCCTTCGTGTGCCTCGTGGCAAGCGCAGTGCCCCGCGATGCGCAGATGGCAGCGATCATCGCGTCGGTAGGACTGATCGGACGGCCTACTTGGCTCCGCATTTTTCTGATTTGCCCGTAGTGGGCGGCTGCCCGGGCATCGAATGGAAGGATCCGGTCTCGGAAGGCCTCGGTCTCGAGTCGATCCACGGCGACCTCGAGAACCGAGCGCTTTCTGCCTTTGGGGAGCTTCTCCACACCCCACTTGAGTTCTGCGATGCACACGGCAGTGGTCAGGCCATCGAAGGTGTATCTGTTGGCCCATACGAGAACACCGAAATCGCCGTTCTCCCGGATCAGTTCGGAAATGACATTGGTGTCGAAGACGACCATCACGACAGATCGAGCTCACGATCGGGCTCGCTGCGATCCGGAAGTTCCAGGTCCACTCCACCGATCTCCGCGACATACGAGTGTATGAGGTTGCCGAGTTCCATCGGCCGACGGTTGAAATCGCCGTCAGCAGCCCGGGTCAGGATCTCCCTGACCTCGGACTCCATCGATTGGCCGTGATGGGCGGCACGGACCCGGATGGACTCGTAGACGGCGGGATCGATCCCGCGGATCGACATTGCTCTGGCCTCGGGATGAGCATCGGTCATGGTATTCACCCCCTGACGGTAGCGATGCTAGCAGCCCGAACCGGTCATGAACAGGCCAAAACCATGCATTCATCTATGCGAAGGAGGGGCGGTGGGCCATGGCCCACCGCCCCCGCGTGTCGTTCGGTTACCTCGTGAGCCAGGCGGTGGCGCCTCCGGGGAGGCGGCCATCCCGCAGTTCGCTGCTGGCCAGGAGGACCTCGCCGTCGAAGCCGTCCAGGGCGACCGGCTCGTCGCCGAAGTTCGTGACGCACACCAGCGCGCCGTTGTCGAAGGCCACGGCGCCGTCGCCCGGGTCGTCCAGCCACGTCAGGCCGGTCGCCTTGTGGCGCTTGCGGAGCGCGATCGCGGTCCGGTAGAACTCGAGGACGGAGCCCGCGACGCCGTCCTGGGCCTCGGCCGACTTCTCGGCCCAGCCGGCCGGCTGCGGCAGCCACCCGGGGGCGTCGCCGAAGCCGAGCGAGGGCCCCGAGCGCTTCCACGGCAGGGGGACGCGGCAGCCGTCGCGGCCGATCTGCTCGCCGCCGGTGCGGTGGAACGTCGGGTCCTCCCTGACCTCGTCGGGCAGGTCGAGGACCTCGTTGAGACCGAGCTCCTCGCCTTGGTAGACGTACACGACTCCCGGCAGCGCCAGCAGCAGCTGCGTGGCGGCCTTGGCGCGCGCCAGGCCGGTCTCGCCGTCGCCGTAGCGGGTCACGTGCCGCTGCACGTCGTGGTTCGACAGCACCCAGGTGCACGGCGCGCCCACGCCGGCGTTGTTGGCGATCTCGGCGTCGATGGCCTTGCGGAAGTCGGCGGCCTGGAACGGCGCCAGCACCAGGTCGAAGTTGAACGCCTGGTGGAGTTCGTCGCTGCGCAGGTACAGGGCCCGGCGCTCGGCCGAGTCGGTCCAGGCCTCGGCCACGAAGATCCGGTCGCCCTCGTACTGCTCGATGATCGGCCGCCAGGCGCGGTAGATGTCGTGGACGCCGTCCTGGTCGAAGAACGGCGCCTGCGTGGTGCCGATCATCTCGATCGAGCCGTCGCCGCCGGTGTCGGGCAGTCCGGGGGCCTTGACCATGCCGTGGGCGACGTCGATGCGGAAGCCGTCGACGCCGCGGTCGAGCCAGAACCGCAGGACCGACTCGAACTCGGCGTGGACTTCGGGGTTGTCCCAGTTCAGGTCCGGCTGCGAGGAGTCGAACAGGTGCAGGTACCACTGCTTGCCGTCGGGGGTCTTGGTCCAGGCGGGGCCGCCGAAGATCGACTGCCAGTTGTTCGGCGGCACGTCCGGCTTGTCGGGGTCGACGTCGCGGAAGTGGTAGCGGGCGCGTTCGTCGCTGCCGGGTCCGGCCTCCAGCGCGGCGGTGAACCATGCGTGCTCGCTGGAGGTGTGGTTGGGGACCAGGTCGACGATGATGCGGATGCCGGCGCCGTGGGCGGCCTCCATCATGGCGTCGAAGTCGTCGAGGGTGCCGAAGCGCGGGTCGACCGCCCGGTAGTCGGACACGTCGTATCCGGCGTCCTTCTGCGGCGAGGCGTAGAACGGCGAGAGCCAGATGGCGTCCACGCCGAGCCGGGCGAGGTAGGGGATGCGTGAGCGCACGCCCGCCAGGTCGCCCATGCCGTCGCCGTTCGCGTCGGCGAATGAGCGCGGGTACACCTGGTAGATGACCGCCTCGCGCCACCAGTTGTCGCTCATGAGTGTCCTCTCTGATCGGGTGCCGCACCGGTGGAGCCGCGTACGACGAGTTCGGGCCGGAACAGGTATTCCGACGACGGTGTGGGCTGCCCGGCGATCTCGTCGAGCAGGGCTCGGGCGGCGGCGGTGGCGATGTCGCGCACCGGCTGCCGCACGGTCGTGAGCGGGGGGTTGGTGTGGGCGATGAGCGGGGAGTCGTCGTAGCCGACCACTGAAAAGTCTTGCGGGACGGTCAGGCCGCGTTCTTCGGCGGCGCGGATGGCGCCGAGGGCCATCATGTCGGAGCCGCAGACGACGGCGGTGGCGCCGCGGTCGATGAGGCGGCTGGCGGCGGCGTGTCCGCCCTGCTCGCTGAAGAGGGTCAGCTCGATCAGCTCGGTGCCGAGCGGCTGCATCGCGGCGCGGTAGCCGCGGATCTTGCGCTGGACCGGCCAGTAGCGGTCGGGGCCCGAGACCAGGCCGATGCGGCGGTGGCCGAGGCCGGCGAGGTGGTCGACGGCGATGCGGGCGGCGGTGGCGTCGTCGCAGGAGAAGGAGGCGGCCTCGACGCCTTCGGGGTGGCCGGTCACGAACGCCACCGGCAGGCGCTTGTCCTTGAGTTCCTGGTAGCGGTCGGTGCTGGCGGTCGTGTCGGCGTGGAGGCCGGAGACGAAGATGATGCCGGCCACGCTCCGTTCGCGGAGCATGTCGACGAATTCGTCCTCGCTGACGCCGCCGGGCGTCTGGGTGCACAGCACCGGCGTGTACCCGGATCCGGCCAGGACGTTGGAGATCGTCTGGGCGTACAGGGGGAAGATCGGGTTCGCGAGCTCGGGAACGACGAGGCCGATCAGGCCGATGGCGTGCTTGCGAAGGGCCTGTGGCCGTTCGTAGCCCAGGACGTCGAGTGCAGTGAGGACGGATTGCCGGGTTTGAGCGCCGACACCGGGCTTGTCGTTGAGGACCCGTGACACCGTCGCCTCACTGACCCCGGCCTGTCGGGCGATGTCAGAGAGTCGAAGCCGCATGATGACAGAGTAGCCTATCTGAAAGTTGGCAACATTTTGATTGCAAGGGTTTCCGGTTTATGAAACATCTTGCTAATCTACGGAGGGTCAGGGCGTAAGCCCATGACCTTCATCACCGGCCCGGTCGGACCTCTCAGTCATCGGGCCGCCCTCAATGAGGAGAGGTACTACATCATGCGTAGAAGGACCATCGGCACCGCCGCCGTCTCTGCCGCCGCACTCGGAGCGGCCGCCGCCTGCGGGTCCGACAGCGGCGAAGACACCGGCCAGGAGCAGGAATTCTCCGGCGAACTGGTCATCTGGGCCGATGAGACCCGCACCCCGGTGCTCAAGGAGTTCGTCGCGGACTTCGAGGCCCAGGTCGGCGTCAAGGTCACCGTCGAAGAACACGTGGAGACCCTCCGCGAGGACTTCATCGCCGCCGCCGAACAGGGCCAGGGCCCCGACATCGTCGTGGGCGCCCACGACTGGTCCGGCCAGCTCGCCGCCGACGGCGTCATCAGCCCCATCACCCTGACCGCCGACCAGCAGAGCGCCCTCAACGAGGCCTCCGTCAAGGCCTTCACCGTCGAGGGCAACCTCTACGCCGTCCCCTACGCCATCGAGAACATCGGCCTGATCCGCAACACCGCCCTCGCCGCCGAAGCGCCCACCACCTTCGAAGAGCTCATCGCCGCCGGCGAGGCCGCCGGCACCGACAACGCGCTGCTCCTGCCGGTCGGACCCGACGGCGACGCCTACCACGGCTACCCGATCTTCTCGTCCATGGGCGGCTACCTGTTCGGCGACGACGGCTCCGGCAGCCTCGACCCCAGCGACGTCGGCGTCGACTCGCCCGGCGGCATCGCCGCCTTCGAGAAGTTCGCCGAACTCGGCCAGGCCGGAGTCCTCTCGACCTCCATCGACGGCTCCAACGCCATCCCCTTCTTCACCGAAGGCCAGGCCCCGTTCCTCATCTCCGGCCCCTGGGCGCTCACCGACGCCCAGAACGCCGGCATCGAATACGAGGTCACCGCCATCCCCGGCTTCGAAGGCCAGAACCCCGCCGCCCCCTTCATGGGCGTCCAGGGCTTCTACGTCTCCTCCTCGGCCCAGAACGCCCTGTTCGCCCAGGAGTTCGTCACCAACTACGTGCTCACCGAGGACCTCCAGCTCAAACTCGCCGAAGCCGGCGGACGCCTGCCCGCCCTCACCGCCGCCGCCGAGGCCTACTCCGAAGGCAACGCCGACGTCCAAGGCTTCGCCGCGGCCGGCGAACACGCCGTCCCCATGCCGAACATCCCCGCGATGAACGCCGTCTGGGAGCCCTTCGGCCGCGCCGAAGCCGACACCATCGACGGCACCACCGACGGCGAGGACGCCGCCACCACCGCCGCCCAGAGCATCCGCGACGCCATCGCGGGCTCCTAGCCGCCGACGAGCAAAGGAAGCTTCACAGTGCTCGACCAACGTTCCCAGGCGGCCGGATCCGGCACCGCCGCGGGCCAGATCGCCAAGATCGCCGTGCTCGCGCTGGTGGCGGCCCTGGCCGCCTGGGCGGCGTTGCCCCTCGTCCGCGCCCAGGCCTGGTGGGCCCTGGTCATCGAGGCGGCCGTCGTCGCGACCCTCTTCTACGTCTACCTGCAGCGCCGCACCATCCCCCCCAAATACCTCGTACCCGGGACGCTGCTGCTCATCGCCTTCCAGATCATCCCGGTCATCATGACCATCGGCACCTCCTTCTCCAACTACGGCGACGGCCACCGAGTCGGCAAGGAACAGGCCGTCGAGGCGATCGTCGCCGCCGGAGTCCAGCAGACCCCCGGCGGCACCACCTACCTCCTCGCCGCCGGCGAATCCGCCTCCGGCGAACTCACTCTCCTGCTCACCGACACCTCCGACGGCTCCACCTGGGCCGGCACCGAAGAGGGCCTCTCAGCGCTCCCCGAGGCCGAGACCGACCAGTCCGGCCGCGTCACCGCCGCCGAGGGCTACACCGTCTGGGACCTCGCCGAGCTGAACGAACGCCAGGACGAGCTGACGGCGCTGGCCGTGCCCACCGGCGAGACCACCGGCATCAAGGTGCAGGGCCTGTCGGCGTTCGAAGGCGCCTCCACCCGCTCCTACGACGAGGCCTGCGACTGCATCACCGACAGCGCCACCGGCACCGTCTGGCACGCCGACGACGAGACCGGCACCTTCCTCACCGAGGACGGCCGGGCCGCCCTGGTCGGCTGGCGGGTCAACATCGGCTTCGAGAACTACACGCAGGTGCTGACCGACCCCGACATCCGCGGCCCGTTCCTCGGCGTCTTCGCCTGGAACCTCGCCTTCGCGGCAGGGAGCGTGCTGCTGACCTTCGCGGTCGGCCTGGGCACCGCGATGGCCCTCAACCGGCCGGGCATGCGCGGCACCAAGGCATACCGGGCGGTCATGATCCTGCCGTACGCGATGCCGTCGTTCGCGATGATCCTGGTGTGGGCCCAGATGTTCAACCGGGACTTCGGACTGGTCAACGAGCTGCTGGGCCTCGACGTGAACTGGTACGGCCAGGCGTGGGCCTCCCGGGCCATGGCACTGTTGGCCAACACGTGGCTCGGCTTCCCCTACATGTTCCTCATCAGCCTCGGCGCGCTCCAGGCGCTGCCGGCCGACTCGCTGGAGGCGGCCAAGATCGACGGCGCCGGCGGCGTCACCGCCTTCCGCAAGATCACCCTGCCGCTGCTGCTGGTGGCGCTCACGCCGCTGCTGATCTCCAGCTTCGCGTTCAACTTCAACAACTTCAACGCCATCGAACTGCTCACCGGCGGCGGGCCCTTCCGCGCCGGCGAGGAGGCCGGCGGCACCGACCTGCTGATCACCTACGCCTTCCGGCAGGCCTTCGGGTCGGCCAGCTCCGACTACGGCTTCGCCAGCGCGATCAGCGTGTTCATCTTCATCATCGTCGCCACCATCTCGGCGGTCATGTTCCGCACCACCCGCAAGCAGGAGGACGTGTACTCATGACCCGCACTCCCGTACCCCCGGCTCCGCGCGAGGCGACCGCGGTGACCGTCCGGCCGCCGGCCCGGGCCAGGAGACCGCGATGGTCCACATGGGCCGCCGACACCGGCTGGCGGCACCTGGTGGCCGTGCTGGTCCTGGTGTTCGCGCTCATTCCGATCGTGTACGTGGTCTCGGCGGCGTTCAATCCGAACGGGACGCTGTCGGCGACGAACCTGCTGCCGGATTCGTTCAGCCTGAACAACTTCCGGCGGCTGTTCACCGAGGACAACATTCCCTTCGCCGCCTGGTTCGCCAACTCGCTGCTCATCGCCGTCCCGGCGGCGTTCATCTCGATCTTCATCTCGTCGCTGGCCGCGTACGCCTTCAGCAGGTTCCGCTTCAAAGGGCGCCGCCCGATGCTGCTGTTCCTGCTGCTGATCCAGATGTTCCCGGCGTTCCTGGCCGTGGTCGCGCTGTACCTGATCTTCGGCGGCATCGGCGAGTACTACCCGGTGGCCGGGCTGAACACGAAGCTCGGGCTCATGCTCGTCTACATGGGCGGGGCGCTCGGGGTCTCGACGTGGCTGATGAAGGGCTTCTTCGACACCATCCCCAAGGAGCTCGACGAGGCGGCCACGATCGACGGCGCCAGCCACGCGCAGATCTTCTTCGGGATGATCCTGCCGCTGGCGGCGCCGATCATCGCGATCTCGGGGATCCTGGCGTTCGTGGGCACCATCAACGACTTCATCCTCGCCAGCCTGTTCCTGACCGATCGCGAGGAGATGACGCTCGCGGTCGGGCTGAAGACCCTCGTCGCCGAGAACGCGCCGGCCAGCTACTTCGGCGTCTTCGCGGCGGGCGCGCTGCTGACCTCGGTGGTGACCGTGACGGTGTTCATGAGCCTGCAGCGCTACATCGTCTCGGGGCTCACCGGCGGGGCCGTGAAGGGATGACCGATCACTGCTCGACACCGCGCCGTCCCGCTTCGGCGGGACGGCCGCGCGGGAGGGTCGGCCGTAGCCTCCCAGCGGCGCCGGCCTTCCCGCGGCGTCTCAGCTCCAGTGCGGGGGGCGCTCGTCGAGCAGTTCGCGGTCGCGGGCCGACAGGGCCCGGCCCGATCGCGGCCGCGGCGGCACCGCCTCGCCCCAGCCGTGGTCGGCCTCGTCCGAGGTCTGGTCGGGGAGCACGGCGAAGCCCTCGTCGTTCAGCTCGACGGATCGGTCGTCATCGGAGACTGCCATGGGTTGCACTTTACGCCAGGCGGGTGAACGGTCCGCAACCCGAAAGCCTCCGGGGGCGCCCGAGATCTCGGACACCCCCGGAGGCGAGTGGCGTTATTCGGCGACGCCGACCAGTTCGTAGCCGGCCTCGTCGACCGCGTCGCGGACCGCATCGGTCGCCAGCGCGTCGGCCGAGGTCACGGTGACCTTGCCGGTCTCGACGGCGACGTCGACGTTCTCGACGCCGGGCAGGCCCGAGACCTCTTCGGTCACGGCGCTCGCGCAGTGGCCGCAGGTCATGCCTTTGACGAGGTAAGTGGTCTGCATGGTCGCTCCTTTTCTCGGCATTGCTCGCTCGGGCGGTCGGCCCTCGCGTGTCAGCTCCTGAGCAGTCTGGCGACGGCGTCAGTGGCTTCCTTGACTTTCGCTTCGGCCTCTGCGGCGTCGCCTTTGACCTGGGCTTCGGCGACGCAGTGCGCGATGTGGCCTTCGAGGAGGTTGACCGCCACGGCTTGGAGGCCCTTGGTGGAGGCCGAGATCTGGGTGAGGATGTCGATGCAGTACTCGTCCTCGTCGACCATCCGCTGCAGCCCTCGGATCTGGCCCTCGATGCGACGCAGGCGGCGCCCGAGCGCCTCCTTGTCGCCGTGGTACCAGTACTGGTGGCCGTGCTCCATCTTCTGGCCCGTCTCCTCGCTCGCCATGGTGTTCGTACCTCCTCAGCCGAGTCTATACCCCTGAGGGGTATCTCGGCAACCGTTCGTCATTCCCGTGCAGCGGCCCGTAGTATTCCGTGCCATTCCCAGAGAAATTCTCCACCCGCCCTTGTCAAGCGGGCGCGGTGGCTCTAACGTGAAGCCGTCGCATGGGAAACTCGGCCGCACCCCGCTGCCGCCAGGCGACACCGCCGAATCGCGAAGCACCCCAACCAAGGTGAGGCTTGCGAGCCGAGGACGGGCTGCGCGCGAACCGGGGAACCAGGGCGATCGACGCCGCGAAAGCGACCGATTCGATCGGGGTGAATCCCGCCTCAGGGCGGGTAGGGCGAACCTTCTTCCCGCCCGAATCCGACAGCTAACCCGGTAGGCGGCAGAAGGAAGGAGCGCATCACTGGTGCGTACCCGGCGTCCGATAGCCGTGCTCATGGCCGCGGTGCTGCTGCCCGTGTCGGCCCTCGTGCTGACCGCGGGCCAGGCCACAGCCGAGCCCTCCCCCGAGGAGGTCGAGGCCGACATCGACGAGCGCCACGCCGAACTCGAACTCGTCATCGAGGACTACAACGCCAAGAACGAGGAACTCGAGGACGCCGAGAAGCTCATCGCCGAGATCGAGGCCGAGCTGCCCGAACTCGAAGCGGCCGTCGCCGAGAGCGCCGAGCGGATCGCCGACATCGTCGCCGTCGCCCACACCGGCGGCGAGTTCGCGATGGTGAACTCCGTCCTCAGCGGCGACCCCCGGGACTTCGCCGACCGCCTCACCTACCTGGAGTCGCTCACCCAGGCCGAGAACGCCCAGCTCCAGGCGCACCTGGAGCGCGGCGAAGAGCTGGAGACCCGCAGGACCGAGCTGGAGACGCTCAGGGCCGACGCCGACGAGATCCTCGGCGAGATCGAGGAGCAGAAGGACCAGATCGAGGCCGAGATCGACGAACTCGAGGTGCTGCTCGACCAGGTCACACCCGACCCGCCGCCGGCGAACAACCCCGACTACAGCGGCGACTCCACCGTGGTCCAGTTCGCCTACGACCAGCTGGGCGACCCGTACGTGTACGGCTCCGACGGGCCCGACAGCTGGGACTGCTCGGGCCTGGTGCAGGGCGCATGGGGCGCGGCGGGCTACTCGCTGTCGCACAACGTCGAGATGCAGTGGAACGAGACCGCGCGCGTCTCCCGCAGCGAGCTGCGGCCCGGCGACATCGTCTTCTACTCCGGCCTGGGGCACAACGCCATCTACATCGGCGACGAGCAGATCATCCACGCCCCGCGCACCGGCTCGAACGTCAAGATCGCAAGCATGTACATCATGGACATAGGCGGTTACGGCCGGCCTTGACCGGCCCCGCCGCACAGACTCCCCGGCGTCGGCGCGACCACTCCGTTGCCGACCTGCTGACCCGCATCGCGAGGCGCCGCCGCCGGGGGCCACCTCATCGTAGAGGCCACCGAGCGTCGGCCTAGGCCTGGTGGGCCCGGAACTCGCGGTCGTAGCGCTTGCGGCGGCCGGTGCCGCCGGCCTGCCAGGGCCGGGGCCCGGACAGGGGCCGGTAGTTGATCCCCATCGCGTCGAGCCGCTCCAGGTGGCCCGCGAGCCGCTCGCGCACCGGCGCGGCCGCCCGCGCCTCGGCCGGAGCCCACAGGACGTCGGCCAGGACCGACAGGCGCGGGAACGCCGCGTACTCCACGTCGCGGCCCCGCGGCAGGTACTCCGACCACAGCTGGCACTGGGCGCCCAGGACCGAGGAGGCCTCGACGTCGTCGGGCACCGGGTCCCAGGAGGCGACCTTGTCGATCGTGGTGTGCCCGTGGATGCGCAGCGGCTCGTCGCCGCCGTCGCCCTCGTAGTGGTCGAAGTAGACGTACGGTTCGGGGGAGACGATGACCTCGTGCCCGGCGTCGGCGGCCTTCTTGACGTAGGCCTCGTTGCGCCACACCGCGATCACCGCTTCGGCGGGCGCGCCGCCTCCTTCGAGGATCTCGTCCCAGCCGATGACCCTGCGGCCCAGCGAGGTGAGATGCTCGGTGAAGGCCCGGGTGAACCAGGCCTGGACGCCGCGGACGTCGCCGATGCCCTCGCGCTCCATCAGCTCCTTGGCGGTCCGCGACCGCTCCCACTGCGCGGTGGGGACCTCGTCGCCGCCGATGTGGATGAACGGGGAGTCGAACACCGCCGCGACCGTGTCGAAGACCTCGCGGGCGAACGCCAGGGCCTCCTCGGTCGGCTCGAGGACCTCCTCGAAGACCCCGAAGGTGGTCGCCACCGGTTCGGGCGCGCCGGCGCCGAGCTCGGGGTAGGCGGCCAGCACGGCGCGGGTGTGGCCGGGGAGGTTGATCTCCGGGACCACCAGGATGCGCCGCTCGTTCGCGTAGGCGACGATCTCGCGCAGGTCGTCGAGGGTGTAGTGGCCCCCGTGCGGCGTGCCGTCGAACTCCTGGACGTCCAGGGCGTGGCCCACGACCGTCTCGCCGCGCCAGGAGGCCACCTCGGTGAGCCTGGGACGCGAGGGGATCTCGATGCGCCAGCCCTGGTCGTCGGTCAGGTGCAGGTGGACGACGTTGAGCCGGTGCAGCCAGGCCCGGTCGATCATGCGCAGCACGAAGTCCTTGGGCTGGAAGTGCCGGGCCACGTCGAGCATGACCCCCCGCCAGCGCAGCCGCGGCTCGTCCTCGATCACCACGTTCGGGACCTTCGCCTCGGCGCTGGGCGCCGACCGCAGCGAGGCGGCCGGCAGCAGCTGGCGCAGCGTCGCGATGCCGCGCGAGATCCCGGCCGGGTGGGCGGCGGACAGGTCGACGCCGCCGGGGCCGGCCTCGAGCCGGTAGGCCTCGGCCTCGGTCGTCAGATCCTGGGGCCGGGAGCCTTCGAGCCGCAGGCGCACCGCCGGGCCGTCGAAGGCCTCGGCGACCGGCAGCCGCAGGCCGGTGCCGCGTGCCAGGAGGTCGGACAGGAGCCAGGCCAGGCCGGTGGTCTCGGGGTCGGGGGCGACGATGGCGCCGAGGGAGGCGAGGTCGAGCTCGCCGCCGGTGGCGGTGAGGTGGCGCGGCTGCGGGATCAGCGATATGCGGCGCG
This sequence comes from Glycomyces halotolerans, assembly GCF_054779575.1. Lineage (NCBI taxonomy): Bacteria > Bacillati > Actinomycetota > Actinomycetes > Glycomycetales > Glycomycetaceae > Glycomyces > Glycomyces halotolerans. The sequence continues at coordinate 167,910 of NZ_BAAGXZ010000007.1, read as the reverse complement.
GCATGGGGGGCTCCTGTGTTGTCGGCGGCGGGGGAAGGCCCTTAATAGTTCAGTTTATTTATAATATAGGCAACCGCCGCGCACGGCCAGCCTTCGCGTCAGCGGAAAGCGACCCGCCCGCCACACCCCGCCGCCCGACAAGCGCTAACGGACGACCGGCAGCTGCTGCGTCGCATCGAGATCGGAAGGCTCACGCTGCCGGTTGATCCGCGCCGGCGCCGGATCCGACGAGGACACCGCCTCCGCCGACTCCGCGTCCCCCGAGACCAGACCCAACTGACGCTTCAGATCATTGAGATTCGACCCCGCGCTGTCACGCTGACGCACAAGCGTCTCGACCTCCTCGGCCAAAGGCTCCACCATCTCGGCGGCCCGCTCCTCGGCCGAGCGCCGGATGCGCTGCGCCTCCCGCTCCGACTCACCACGCAGCGACCTGACCTGATCGGCCGCGCGCTGCAACAGCTCGACCGCCTGCCGATCGGCCTCCTCGCGCCGCTCGATCGCCCGATTGTCCGCACCGCGGGCACGCTCCTCGGCCAGCGACAGCCGCTCCTCGGCCTCGGCCACGATCCGCTGAGCCGTGGCGACCGCCTGCCGGTGCCGCTCGGCCTCCTCCTTCTGCGCGCGCTCGCGCCGGTCGGCCTCCGCCAACGTCAGCTCCTGCGTGCGGCGCTTGCGATAGTCGGCCGCCTCGGTCACCAGCCGCTGCGCCGCGCCGCGCTGCTCATCGGCCTCCCGCACGGCGATCGCCTTCACCTCGGTCACCTCCCGCTCGGCGGTCGCGTGCAGCAGCGCGATCTCGCGCTGGCAGGCCGACCGGGCCTTCTCGGCGTCGGCGCGGGCCTGGCTCTGCGTCGTCTGGGTCTCGCGGCGCGCGTCGGCCACGGCCAGGTCGTGGCTGCGGCGGGCGTTCTCCCGCAGCTCGCCGGTCTCCGCGACCGCCCGAGCGCGGATCTCGGCGACCTCCTGCTCACTGGTGGCGGTGATCTCGGCCGCCTCGGAGCGGGCGGTCCGCACCACTTCCTCGGCTTCGGCGCGCGCCTCGTTCAACATGGCCGCCTGCCGGCGACCGGCGTCCTGGCGCTGGACGGCGGCGTCGTGCTCGGCGACGCGCAGGATCTTCTCGACACGGGAGCCGAGCCCGGCCAAAGTCGGCTGCTCGGCCTCGGCGATCTGGTCGGCGCGGTCGGCCGCGCGCCGCTCGAGGACCGCGATGCGCTCCTCGGCCGTGCGCAGTCGACTCTGAGCGGTTTCCAGGGCCCGCCGCGCCTCGGCGGACCGCTCCTCGCTGGACTTGATGTTGCTCTGCAGCCGGGCGGCGAACTCGTCGACCTGATGGCGGTCGTAGCCGCGCATACTGACGGCGAATTCGGGCCCGGACTCCTCGAAGAATTTCGACATGCTCTTCCAGAGTTGACGTGATCACGGGAAACGGTTGATGAGTCATCATCACGCCGAACCGGGTCGAAATCGGCGATGGACACGCCCGGCGGGGCGTGTCCTTGCCGCCGGTGACCCTCCGGGCCCCTCCGTCAGAGCGCGCCGGTGTCGGTCTCGTCCTCGAAATCGCCCATGATCTCCTCCAGCAGGTCCTCCATGGCCACCAGGCCGACGACCTCCCGCCCGGGGCCGGTCACCAGCGCCAGCTGCGCCCGCTGGCGCCGCATGAGCGCCACCGCGGCCGACACGGTCGTGTCCTCGGCGATGAGCAGCGGCGCCGAGGCCAGGCCCGAGGCCGAGGCGTCCGGCCGGGCCTGGACGGCCTCGCGGACGTGGACCAGGCCGACCGGGCGGCCCTCGGCGTCGACCACGACCATCCGCGACCGTCCCGTGGCCCGGCTGCGGTCCTCGACCTCGACCGCGCCGGACGCGGCCGGGACGGTGACCACCTCGGACCACGGGACGGCGACCTCGCCGACCGCGCGCCGCTGCACCTCGATCGCGTGCGCCAGGATCCGGTGCTCCGGCTCGCGCAGCAGCCCCGCCTCGGCCGAGGACCGCAGCAGGTAGCGCAGCTCCTCCGGCGAGTGCGCCTGCGCCTTCTCGTCGGCCGGCTCGACCTTGAAGGCCCGCAGCATGATGTTCGCGCCCTCGTTCAGCGTCAGCAGGATCGGCTTGGTCAAGGTCACGAACGCCGTGAACGGCCAGATCAGGGCCATCGCCGAGTTCTCGGGGTGGCTGATCGCCCACGACTTGGGCATCATCTCGCCGACGACCATGTGGAGGAACACCACCACCGCCAGCGCGAGCGTGAACGCGATCGGGTGCGCGGCGGCCTCGAGGCCGATCGCCTCGAGCGGCACCTCGATCGTGTGCGCCAGCGCCGGCTCGGCCAGCGCGCCCAAGCCGACCGTGCAGGCGGTGATGCCCAACTGCGCGCCGGCGAGCATGATCGACAGGTGCTTGGTGCCGCGCAGGGCCGCTCGGGCCGCGCGCGAACCGTCCTGCTCGAGGCGGTGCGGCCTCGAGGCCACGAGCGCGAACTCGGCTGCGACGAAGAACGCGTTGGCGCCCAGCAGGATCACCGAGATCAGCAACGCCGGTCCGGTGCTCATGGCCGCTCCTGACGTACGGCGGCCGGGCGCGGCTGCAGTTCGATCGCCTGCGGCACGTGCCGAGCGCACGAGACCACGACCATGCGCACCGGCGCCTCATGGCCGTCCTCGCCGACCGCGGCGACCGTGACCGCGTCGCCGGGGTGGGCGACGCGGCCGAGCTCGGCCATGACCAGACCGGCGATGGTCTCGTAGTGCTCGCCTTCGGGGAGGATGATGCCGGTGGCGTCGCCGACCTCGTCGATCCGCCAGCGGCCGGGGATGAGCCAGGCGCCGCCGGACAGGGACACCGGGACGGCCTCGAAGCGGTCCTGCTCGTCGCGGATCTCCCCGACCAGCTCCTCGGCGATGTCCTCGAGGGTCACGATCCCGGCGAAGCCGCCGAACTCGTCGACCACGCACGCCAGCTGCCGGTGCTCGACGCGCATCTGCTCGAGCAGGTTCGGCAGCGGCAGCGAGGCCGGCACGAGCAGGGCCGCGTCGGCGACCTCGGCGACGCGGACGGCCCCGCGCCGCTCCCGCGGGACGTCGATGATCTGGCCGATGCCGACCACGCCGCGCAGATCGTCGACGTCCTCGCCGACGACCGGAAAACGCGAATGGCCGCCGGCGAGGGCCTCGACCGCTTCGGCGACCGACGCGTCGGCGTCGAGGGTCTGGACGTTGACTCGGGGCGTCATGGCCTGTTCGGCGACGATCTCGGAGAAGTCCAGGCCGCGGTCGAGCAGCTCCGACAGCCCGGCCTCGAGCGCGCCCTCGTCGCGGGAGAGGTCGATGATGCGGTGCAGGTCCTCAGGCGTCGCCGAGTGCTCGAGCTCCTCGACCGCGTGAATCCCGAGCAGCCGCAGCAGCTTGACCGACGCGGTGTCGAAGAAGCGGATGATCGGCCCGCACACGGTCAGGTACACGTGCGTGGGCGTCGCCAGCGCCAGCGCGAGCGCCTCGGTGCGGGCGATGGCGAGGTTCTTGGGCCCCAGTTCGCCCAGGATCATCTGGATGACGTTGGCGATGACGAAGGCCACGATCACGCCGGCGGTGATCGAGACGGCCGCGGGCACCCCCGCGACACCGAGGAGCCCGGCCAGTCCCTGTCCCAGATACGGCTCGGCGAAGAAGCCGACGAACAAGGCCGTGACGGTGATGCCCAGCTGCGCCCCCGACAGGGCGAACGACAGCCGCGAGCAGATGCGCAGCGCCCGCGCGGCTCGGGCGGCGCGCCTGCCGCCGTTCGAGGCGATGTCCTCGAGGCGGGAGCGGTCGACTGCGGTATAGGCGAATTCGAGGGCCACGAAGAATCCGGTGGCGGCGGTGACGGCCAGGGTGATGACCAGTCCGAGCACTATGAGCACGGGTCAAGCCCCCTGCGGGGCCTCGTAGAGTGAGGCTCCGAATCGGCATCGCGCGAAGCGCGCCTGAGTCTTCGTTTTCGTCGTTCTCTCGACATGCGAAGATCCTAGCCGCAACCGGGCCCGCGGCAAAAGGTCATCGCCGTTTCCCCTGCCAGAGCACGATGTCGGTGCTGCGGCTCTGGAACGGGCCGGCCATCGCGCGCAGCTCCGAGAGCTGCGCGCGGGCGCGCGCGAGCTCGTCGAGGACCGCCGACAGCTCCGACCGCATGGCCGCGACCTCCCGTTCGAGGTCCATGATGCGCTTGACGCCGGCGAGGTTGACGCCCTCGTCCTGACTGAGCCGCTGAATCTCCCGCAGCTGCGCCACATCACGGGCCGAATAGCGGCGACCGCCCCCCGGCGTGCGGGCGGGCTCGACCAGACCGAGCCGGTCGTACTGGCGCAACGTCTGCGGGTGCATGCCGGCCATCTCGGCGGCCGCGGAGATCGCGAGGATCTTCGCGTCGAAGTCGACCTCGTCCCCCGCATGGCCACGCCGGTGGTAGGTGACCTCGACGACGGTGCGGACGCGCGGCTCACGTCGATCGGAACGGCCGGCCTGGCGCCGGTCGCCGCTTCCGGCGTTCTCGGAGGCGGTCACGGTTCACTCCCATCGCGTTCAGGACTCCAGCATTGCAACCCGCCCGGCGGGTGTCAACGTCGAACGGTGCAACGTCACTGTCCGGTCAGCTGTTCCAGTTTCGAGCGGTCGGCCGGCGGAGCGACGGCCGCGTACTTCGCCAGCGCCTCCTTGGCCTCGACCGACAGATCCGCCGGGACCTCGACGTCCACGGTGACCAGCAGATCGCCCTTGCCCGGGACGCCGCGACCGGCCACCCGCAGCACCCGCCCCGTCGGCGTGCCGGCCGGGATCCTCACCGTCACCGGACCCTCGAGCGTGGGCACGCGGATCTTGGCGCCGCCGGCGGCCTCCGGGAACGACACCGGCAACCGCAGCGTCACATTGTCGCCGTCACGCGCGAACAGCGGATGGCTGCGGACGTTCACCCGCACCAGCAGGTCGCCCGCCGGCCCGCCCCGGTCGCCCGGGGCGCCGCGGCCCGCCAGCCGGATCGTCTGCCCGTCGGCGATGCCGGCCGGCACCCGGACGGTGATGACGCGCTCGGCGGTGATCGCACCGGTCCCGCCGCAGTCGCCGCACGGGTCGGTCACGACCGACCCGGTGCCCTCGCAGTCCGGGCACGGCTGCGCGAAACTGAAGGCCCCCTGGTTCTCGGTCACCAGCCCGGTGCCGTTGCAGCGCAGGCAGCGCGACGGACTCGTCCCCGGCTTGGCGCCGGTCCCGCGGCACGTCTCGCACTCACCGGGCGCGCGCATGCGCAACTCGGTGGTGGTGCCCCGCACCGCATCGGCGAAATCGAGCGTCAGATGCGTGCGCAGATCGTTGCCGCGCTGCGGACCGCCCCGGCGCCCGCCCCCGGCGGTGCGGCCGAACAGGTCCCCGAACAGGTCCGAGAAACCGCCGGCGCCCCCGGCGCCGAACAGGTCGTCGAAGTTCACCGTCGGACCGCCCGGACCGCCCATGCCGCCGAAGCCGCCGCGCCCGGACTTCATCAACTGGACCTGGTCGTACTCGGCCCTGGCCTTGTCGTCGTGGAGCACCGAATAGGCCTCCGAGACGCTCTTGAAGCGGTTCTCGGCGTTCGGATCCGGATTGTGGTCCGGGTGCAGCTCCCGCGCGAGCCTGCGATAGGCCCGCTCGATGTCCTTCTTGGAGGCGTCCTGCGGCACGCCGAGCTCGGCATAGAAGTCTTTCTCGAGCCACTCTTGCGATGCCACCGGACGCCTCCTTCGAAATATTCAGATCAACGGTGCGGCAGGGGGACTCAGGAGTCCTTCCCGTCCTTGTCGCCCTTGTCGTCGACGTCGCCCCCGTCGGCCTTCGGCTCGGACGCGCCCTCGGCGTCGTCCTCGGTCTCGGCCGCGTCGGCGGACCCGGCGCCGTCGGGCTCGGCCTCGGCTTCCTCGGTCCGCTCCTCGTCGGCGGGCTCGACGGCCCCCTCCGGCTCCGGCTCCACCAGCGGCTCACCGGCCGCCTCCTCGGGCTCGGCCGACTCGGCCGCGTCCTCCTCGGACTCCTCGAGCGGCTCGGCCACCGCCACCAGCGCCGGCCGCAGCAGCCGGTCGCCCAGCCGGTACCCGTGCCGCATCACGTCGATGCACGTCGGACCGTCCACATCGCCCATCTGCATGTGGGCGACGGCCTCGTGCACCGTCGGATCGAAACGGTCGCCCTTCTCGCCGAACGACTCCAGGCCGTGCTTGGCCAGCGCCCCGGTGAGCTGCTCGGCGACCGACCCGAACGGTCCGTTCAAGTCCCCGTGCTCCCGGGCCCGGTCCAGGTCGTCGAGGATCGGCAGCAGGCTCGAGAGCACCGCCGCCGTCGCCAGCTCCCCGGCCCGCGACTTGTCGCGCTCGACGCGCTTGCGGTAGTTCTGGAACTCCGCGTTCAGCCGCTGCAGGTCTCTCGTGCGCTCCTCGAGGGTGTTCTGCAGGACCGAGACGGTGTCGTCGGCGGCCTGGCCGTCGTCGGAGGCCTCGGCGAGGATGTCGTCGACCGTCAGCTCGGATTCGGCCTCGGCGCCATCGGTATCGCCGGAACCGGGCTCCGCGGACGCCTCCTCGGACTCCTCTGACCGCTCTGCTCTGCGCTTGTCCTCTTCGCTCACTTCTGGTCCTTGTCGTCGTCGACGATTTCGGCGTCAACAACGTCGTCGGCGCCGGCCGCGCCGGCGTCCGCTCCGGGAGCGGCCCCCGGCGTCTCCTGCTGCTGGGACTGCTGCGCGGCGTACATCGCCGCGCCCGCCTCCTGGCTGACCTTCGACAGCTCCTCGGTGGCGTTCTTGATCGCCTCGATGTCGGAGCCGGCCAGCGCGGACTTGAGCGTCGAGGTGGCCTCGCTGACCTTGCCCTTGGTGTCCTCGGGGATCTTGTCGCCGCTCTCGGCGAGCAGCTTCTCGGTCTGGTAGACCAGCGACTCGCCCATGTTGCGGGTCTCGGCCTCCTCGCGGCGGGCCTTGTCCTCCTCGGCGTGCTCCTGGGCCTCGGCCATCATCCGCTCGATGTCGTCCTTGGCCAGGCTCGAGCCGCCGGTGATGGTCATCGACTGGGCCTTGCCGGTGGCGGTGTCCTTGGCCGAGACGTTCACGATGCCGTTGGCGTCGATGTCGAAGGTGACCTCGATCTGCGGGACGCCGCGCGGGGCCGGCGGCAGGCCGGTCAGCTCGAAGGTGCCCAGCTTCTTGTTGTAGGCGGCGATCTCGCGCTCGCCCTGGAAGACCTGGATGAGCACCGAGGGCTGGTTGTCGTCGGCGGTGGTGAAGACCTCGCTGCGCTTGGTCGGGATCGTGGTGTTGCGCTCGATGAGCTTGGTGAAGATCCCGCCCTTGGTCTCGATGCCGAGGCTCAGCGGGGTGACGTCGAGCAGCAGGACGTCCTTGACCTCGCCCTTGAGGACGCCGGCCTGCAGGGTGGCGCCGACGGCGACGACCTCGTCGGGGTTGACGCCCTTGTGGGCGTCGCGGCCGATGAGGCGCTTGACCAGGTCGGAGACGGCGGGCATGCGGGTGGAGCCGCCCACGAGGATGACGTGGTTGATCTCCGAGACGTCGATGCCGGCGTCCTTGACGGCCTGCTCGAACGGCTTCTTGCAGCGGTCGAGGAGGTCGGAGGTCATCTGCTCGAACTCCGCGCGGGTCAGCGAGACGTCCAGGTGCAGGGGACCGTCGGGCCCGGCGGTGATGTACGGCAGGTTGATGGAGGTCTGCGTGGCGCTGGAGAGTTCGATCTTGGCCTTCTCGGCGGCCTCCTTGAGGCGCTGCATGGCCATCTTGTCCTTGGACAGGTCGACCCCGTACTGGCCGTTGAAGGTCTTGACCAGGTGCTGGATGATCCGGTCGTCCCAGTCGTCGCCGCCGAGGTGGTTGTCACCGCTGGTGGCCTTGACCTGGATGACGCCGTCGGCGATCTCGAGCAGGGACACGTCGAAGGTGCCGCCGCCGAGGTCGAACACGAGGATGGTCTGCTCTTCCTCGCTCTTGTCCAGGCCGTAGGCGAGCGCGGCCGAGGTCGGCTCGTTGATGATGCGCAGCACGTTGAGCCCGGCGATCTCGCCGGCCTCCTTGGTGGCGGTGCGCTGGGCGTCGGAGAAGTAGGCCGGGACGGTGACGACCGCGTCGGTGACGTTCTCCCCCAGGTAGGCTTCGGCGTCGCGCTTGAGCTTCATGAGGATGCGCGCGCTGATCTCCTGGGCGGTGTAGGACTTGCCGTCGATGTCGACCGACCAGTCGGTGCCCATGTGGCGCTTGACCGAGCGGATGGTCCGATCGGGGTTGGTGACCGCCTGGCGCTTGGCGACCTCGCCGACGAGGACTTCGCCGTTCTTGGCGAACGCGACGATGGACGGAGTCGTCCTGGCTCCCTCGGCGTTGGTGATGACCGTGGCTTCTCCGCCCTCGAGGACGCTGACCACGGAGTTCGTGGTGCCGAGGTCGATGCCGACCGCACGTGCCATGTTGATCTCCCGGAATACGTGGAACAGATGTCTAGGTGTCTCAAGCGGCCGGGCGGGACCCGGAGCCAAGTTGAGTCAGCTAGGCTCAATGTTCGACCTGGAGACCACGACTGTCAAGCCGGGCTCGGCGACTGTGACGAATCGCACGAAAGTTGAGTCAGCTGGACTCAACTTCTGGCGGCGGCGCCCTGGGCGCCCTCGCAGCACTGAGTGAGGATGTCATCGGCGATCTCCCACGCGTCACAGGGCCAGGGCTGCCCGCACGAGCCGCACTCGACGCCGAGGAGCTGCTCGGGGCGGTGGTCGCGCCACATGGACGCGGCCAGTTCCCAGCCGGTGATCTCGGCGATGCCCTGCGGCGCCTCGAGCGGCGGCGGCTGTTCGATCGAGAAGCGGCTGCCGGGCGCCTCGCGGCGCGGTCGCCGCCCCGCGTAGTCGCGGGCGCCGGGCTCGTCGTCGGCGGCGGTGTGGCGGGAGCGGCGGGGTGGGGCCGATCGGTCCTGGCGGGGGAATCCGCGCGCGCCCCCCGGCTCGGAGGCGAGCGACACCGACCTCACTGAATGCTGCATGCTCACGCTATCTCCTCATCCGCCATCGCTTCCGTGCCCTGCGCGACTACTTACACCCCGGATAACGGTCGAGCCCGGCGGGAGGACACGGGTGCGAACGGGATTCGACCCGCGGGCCGCGAGAGGGGGCGACCGGTCCGGCATACCCCGATGGCGGGTGCGGAAAACCCCGGAGAGCGCATTCGGCCCCAGAGCGCTCGCATCGGCCGCGGACGGAGCGGACACGACCGGACGACGGGGCGATCGCCGGATCCGGCGATCGACGCGGAACCATTCGCCGCGCATTCCACTCTGGTCACCAAGAATGCCGATTCACGACCAAGCGTGCGCCTCCGTCCCAATGGACCCGGTGACCATTTGCCATTGCACGCCGAGCACGTTACGATGCACGTGCACGCCGAAATCCCTCCGGCGATGATTGTCACGCTCACGGAGAAACGCTTTCTCCGAAGAGTAACGGAGACCGCACCCGGAGCTCCAGATCACATTTTACCTGCGGTTTCATGGCGATGAAGGGTGCAAAGTCTCCATTAACTTTGCGTTACGACGACTGTTTTGCCCGAATGTGACCGCTTCGCGTGTGGCATCATTGGTTCATGCAATCTCCTTCAGAAGAAGTACAATGGACTGTTGATGGTGGATTGATCAATCCCTACTTCGAGACCAAGACCACTTTCCGCCGTCGCGCCGGCGACGACCACCAGCGGGACAACGCCTACATTTACGGTCTCCGCCTCGACGGCGACGGCGTGGTCGCCATGCGCTTCCGTCCCGAGCACCGCCACCAGCACGCCGAGGCGTCCCTGACCATCCGCGTCGACGACACCAACTGGGTCAAGGCCGGCGCCGAATACCTCGGCGGGCAGCACCTGGTCAGCACCGTGACCACCCGCGAACACACCGACTGGTCGCTCTCGCCGGTCGAGACCGAGTCCGACGAGATCTGGCTGCGGCTCACCCGCAGAGGCGGCACCGTCACCGTCGCCCACGCCGACGACGGCGTCGACTACACCACCATCGCCTCCACCTACCTGCCCGGCGGCGTGAGCGCCCTCGGCGGCATCGCCAGCTCCCGCCCGGTCAGCGAGAGCTTCTGGGACGCCGCCCAGGACCTCGACATCGAAGTCTTCTGACCGACCGGCCGTTCAGGGCAACGAGGCTCTGAGCATAGAGGTCGGGCCCGGTGAGCCTCCGGTTCCCCGCCGGACCCGACCTGTGTGCTCAGCGGAGAGGCGACCGCGCCGGCCGCCTCCGCACACCGCTGGCGAGACGACCGAAAGCGCGCCTCCCGCCCGGCGGGCGGGAGGCGCGCTCCCTTCTTCCGTGCCGGGGCGCCCGCTCACAGCCCGGGCGCCCCGTCAGGTGCTACTCGAACAGATCGGCGTAGGTCGAGAACGCCGTGGCGACCTCCACCTGGTGCCAGTAGCGGTGATAGGTGAACTCCGGAGCGTCGCCGGTGCAGCCGCCGTCGATGTAGGCCTGCACCTGGTTCCAGCCCTCGAAGTCCTTCATGAAGGAGCGGATGTCGATGAAGCTGACGCCCGGCTCGATCACGTCGCCGTTGGGCATGGTGCCCGACCAGCCCGACGGGATGTAGACCTCGTCGCCGAAGCGGCAGTAGTCCGCCCGCTGCTCGGTACGGGCCACGCCCACGCCGTCGTTGTACGACCACAGCGCGTCGAGCAGGTCCGAGACGGTCTGCTGGAGCGCGGTGTCGTTCGTGGCCGCGGCGTAGTACGCCAAGACCTTGGCGGTCGCTCCGGCGACGCCGGGGTCCTGCGACTGGCTCACGACGTCGACCGACAGGCCGGCGCCGGGCTCGCCCGACCACTCGAGGTCGCCGGGGAAGCTCCAGTCGCTGGTGGTGATCGTGCTGTTGTCCAGCACCCAGGCGACCCAGTCGTCGAGCAGGTCGCCGGCGCGCTGGTCACCGGTGTGGTAGTAGTACGTCGCCACGTCGTCCATGCCCCAGGCCTGGAAGCCGAACCAGTTGTTCGACGGCGGGTCGTTCCAGACCGGCTGCCAGTCGTAGGCCATGCCGTTGAACTCGGCGCTGGAGGTCGGCGTGCCGTAGTTGCCCTGCCAGTTGTTCGTCGCGCCGCCGGCGATGGCGCCCTCGGGCGCCTGCAGCCACTCGAGGAACTCCAGCTGGGTGTCGAGGCTGGTCGCCCAGTCGCCCGCCGCGGTGGGCGAGTCGGGGGCCATGTCCTCGGACAGGGCGTAGGCGGCCATGACGTTCTGGTAGCCCTGGTGGATGCCCGAGCCGCCGATGCGGAACGACCAGTCGCCGTTCATGCCGGCGCCCCACGAGTAGTACCAGCTCAGCAGGTAGTGGAACGAGTCCTTGCCGGTCGCGCCGGGGCAGGAGTCCGCTCCGACGCAGTCGCCGATCTGCTTGAAGTACTTGTCGACGAAGGCGTAGCGCAGGTAGTCGCCCATCTTCGAGGCCTTCTCGGTGGACTCGGTGATGGCGCCCGCGTTGCCCTGCTCGGCGGCCCACTGCTCGGCCAGCCACGCGACCTGGACGGCGCGCGCGTCGGCGTCGGGAGCGGCGGTGTACCGCTCCTGCTGGGCGTACTGGTCATCGCCGATGAACAGGTCGAGGAAGCCGTTCGGTCCGCCGAAGTCGAAGGTCTCGCACGACGGGTGCGTCACGGTCTCCCACGTGGACTCGTGGAGCCCGCGCTGGAAGGTGTTGACGTAGGCCGGCTCGGTGGTGCCGTCACCGCACTCGCCGAAGCCGTAGCCGTTGTCGACGTCCAGGATCCAGTGCATGCCGTAGATCTGGTTGGTTCCGTAGGTCTGCTCCAGCTCCTGGGCCAGCGGGTCCTCTCCGACCGGCACGTCGAAGTCGAGCTGCGTCGGGTACTTCGACGGGTCGTCGGCCTCGGGCGCGTAGGACGCCGGGCTCGACGGGTCGTAGTTGGTCGGGTTCATGTCCGGGATCATGTAGGTCTCGGTGGTCTCCCACGACTGGTTGTACGGTCCCCAGTCGCCGGTGATCTGACCGTAGGAGGCCTCGAGCCACATGAGGTAGCTCATCGCCTCAGAGGTGGTCTGGTGCCCGTAGTCGGGCGCCTCGACGATGAGCTTCTCGACCGAGTGGAACGGCACGCCCGACTCGTGGAGATACGGCGAGTCGGAGCCGGTCAGCTGCCCGTACAGCTCCAGGAAGCGTTCCTCGTTGGCGCTGATCTCACCCGGGCCGGTCGGAACGCTGACGTTCACCTCGACCGGGTCGAATCCGGCGGCCGAGACGGTGAAGGACGCGCTCGCGCCCTCCGAGCCCTCGGCGGCGGCGATGGTGACCGACTGCGGCACGTCCCAGTTCGACGGTCCGAAGGTCAGCGAGGAGCCGCCGGCGACGCTCAGGTCGGTCGAGCCGCCCGAGCGGGAGGTGGAGACGGTGACGTCGCCGTCCAGCTCGGCGGTGAAGCCGACGTCGAGGGTGGTCGTCGCACCGGCGTCGACCACGAGGTTGGTGGCGGAGACGTCCAGTTCGGGGTCCTCGGTCGGCGGGTCGACGTCGCCTTCGCAGGACTGGCCGTTGACCGCGAAGCCGGTCGGCATGTCCGATGAGCCCGAGCCGATGAAGCCGAAGACCTCGCGGGTCTGGCCGGCGGCGATCGAGCCGTTCCAGCCGACGTCGCTGCCGGTGAAGTGGCCGCCGCTGACGCTGTAGTCGACGTTCCACGCCGAGCTGACGCCGGTGCCGCTGGGGAAGTCCCACTCGACGGTCCAGCCGTCGAAGGCTTGCGAGCCGGCGGTGATGTCGACGGCGGCCTGGAAGCCGCTGCCCCAGCTGTTGACGACCCGGTAGTCGACCGTGCAGTGATCGTTGGCGAAGGCCTGCGGCGCCGCGACCGCGCCGAGGGCGCCCACGAGGGCGACCGGCAGGCCGATCATGGCGCCGCGGCGCCATCGCCGCCGGCGCCGGGGCGGCGGGGCCAGATTGTCGAGTTCCATTGTGGCTACTCCTGAGAGCTGGTGTGAAATGTCCGGTTCTGATGGGAGCGCTCATGTAGAGCGGGGCACCCCATATGAGACGGGTGGAACGAATCGGTCCCCACCAGGGAAGCGCTCCCAAGCCATCCTCGCAAGACGTCGCCCAGGATGTCAATACATCGACATCTCTAAATTTGTTTTGCGCGCATTGATCACGCTTTGCCGAGCGGGATGAAGTGCCTGGTAGACAAGGTGGAAAGCGCCGGTCGAAATAGGGCATACAAGCGCTTCGATATTTCCGAGCATGCATACGACGTAACAACTGGGTAACGCCTCCCACACCCGGGCTTGCGTCGTGAGTCACGCTCCCGTAAGCTGCTGGTATCGCTCCCAAAGCGATGACGTCCAGCAATACCCGGCCGGGCCCAGCGCCCGACCCCTCGACCCCAGTGGTCGACCCCGCATGACGACGACTACTACAACCCCTCCTACAACGCGGCACCCCTCAGGTGCCTGGAAGGAAACCACGAAGATGCATCTTCTCAACAAACACCGCGGCAGGGCGGCCCTCGCCGCCTCGGCCGCGGCCGTCCTCGCGCTGTCCGCCTGCGGCGGCAGCGACGACTCCGACGACGACGGCACGACCGAGGACGACAAGATCCAGCTGACCGTCAAGATGTTCGGCACCCTCGGCTACGTCGAGGCGGGGCTCGAGGAGGCCTACGAGGCCGCCAACCCGAACATCGACGTCGTGCTCGACGGCGACGGGACCAACTTCGACCAGGAGTACCGTCCCGCCATGGAGGCCGCCCTGCAGGCCGGCTCCGGCGCCGGCGACGTCGTCGCCATGGACGAGCAGGCCATGTCGCAGATGATGGCCAACGACGACTACTGGGCCGACCTGTCCGAGTACGGCTACGACGAGCGCGCCTCGGAGTACCCGGACTGGAAGTGGGAACTCGGGCACACCGCCGGCGGCAAGCTCGCCGGCTTCGGCACCGACGTCGGCGGCATGGGCATGTGCTACCGCGCCGACCTGTTCGAGCAGGCCGGCCTGCCGACCGACCGCGAAGAGGTCGCCGCGGCCTGGTCCGACTGGGACGGGTTCAAGGACGTCGCCCAGTCGTTCGTCGACTCCGGTGTCGACGCGGCCTTCCTCGACAGCCCGACCCAGCTGCAGAACATGCTGGTGGGCCAGACCGCCGGCAACACCGACGGCCGGATGTACGTCGACGCCGAGGGCAACCTGACGCTCGACTCCGAGGCCGTCCAGACCTCGGTCAACACCATCGTCGAGCTCCACGAGATGGGCGCCATCGGCGGCTTCACCTCCTGGAGCGAGGAGTGGGTCACCGCGCAGGCCGAAGGCGGCTTCGCGACCATGCCGTGCCCGGCCTGGATGCTCGGCGTCGTCGAGGGCAACGCCGGTGAGGACAACGCGGGCAACTGGGACTTCGCGGCCGCGCCGGGCGTCTCGGGCAACTGGGGCGGCTCCTGGCTGCTCGTGCCCGCGCAGAGCGCCCACCCCGAGGAAGCGGCAGCCCTGGCCGCCTACCTGACCGCCCCTGAGCAGCAGGTCGCGGTCTTCGAAGAGGTCGGTCCGTTCCCGTCGACCTTCGAGGGCGCCGAGATGGTCTCCGACTTCACCAACCCGTACTTCAACGACGCTCCGGTCGGCGAGATCATCGCCGCCTCCGTGGCCGAGTTCCCGGCGCTGGAGTACACCGAGCTGCACCCGACCGTGAAGGGTGCCGTGGAAGGCGCGCTCAACGGGCTCACCGACGGGACCTACTCGTCCGATGAGATCTGGGACGTCATCCAGTCCGAGTCCGAGAACGCGGTGGCGCTCGGAGGTTAGCGCCGCTCGTCGCCGCCGGGAGCGGTGGTCCCCAGGCACCGCTCCCCACTCCTTCGGCGACGTCCCCGCACCGGCCCGCCGCGCCCGCCTCCCCGAATGACGGCATTCCCCCGGAGGGAGGCGGGCCGGCGGCCCCGGCGCCGTGTCGGCTCGCCGCGTCCCAACCCGCGGCGGGCCGACTCCTTCGGACCGAGAGAGGAACCATGACCACCGCAGTCGACACCCGGCAGCAGCCCCGCCGCACTTTCCGAGACCGGCTTCACACGTTCGATCTCAAAGGCGTGCCCTACATCCTCGTAGCCCCCTTCTTTCTGCTCTTCCTGGTGTTCGGGCTCTTCCCGATGGGCTACACGATCTACGCCTCGCTCCACGAATGGAGCACCCGCAAACCCGACCGGACTTTCGCCGGTCTGGAGAACTACCGTTTCCTGCTGTTCGACTACGACCGCTTCGGCTGGTCGGTCGTCAACACCCTCGGCATGTTCGCCATCGCCACCATCCCGCAGCTCATCGTCGGCCTCATGGTCGCCAACGCTCTGAACAAGCGGCTCCGGGCCCAGCTGATGTGGCGGATGTTCGTGCTCGCCCCCATCGTCACCTCCGTGGTCGCCGTCGGCGTGATCTTCTCGCGCATCTGGGGCCAGGAGTACGGCATGATCAACGGCTTCCTCGGCGTGTTCGGCGTCGAGAGCATCGACTGGCAGGCCGGAAGGCTCAGTTCCTGGTTCGCCATCTCCTCGATGGTCGACTGGAGATGGATGGGCTACAACGCCCTCATCTACCTGGCCGCCATGCAGACGATCCCCAAGCAGCTGTACGAGGCCGCGGCCATCGACGGCGCCACCCCCCGGCAGCAGTTCTGGCAGATCACGATCCCCCAGCTCAAGCCGGTCATCATCTTCACCGTGTTCATCTCCTCGGTGGGCGGCATGATGCTCTTCGCCGAGCCGATGATGTTCGGCTCCGGACGCCTCGGCGGCGGCGCCAGCGGTCAGTTCCAGACCACTTCGATGGTCCTGATCGATCTGCTGCGCACCCACGGCAACTACGGCATGTCCGCCGCGGCCGGATGGCTCCTGTTCATCGTCATCATCGTCGTCGCCGGACTGAACTTCCTGATCGTCAACCGCATCGAGGGGAACAAATGAGCACCACCCTCAAACCTCCCGCCACCGCTCCGGTCGAACCCGAGCGGCGCGAGCCCCGGCGCCGCAGGAAAGTGGCCGCCGCCCGCGTGCTCGAGCCGACGCCGCTGACCCGCATCGGGCTCATCGCGGTCAGCTTCCTGTCGATCTTCCCGCTGTACTGGATGATCGTCATCGCCTCGAGGAACACCGCGGCCGCCGCGAGCTTCCCGCCGGCGCTCATCCCCGGCGGCAACCTCGGCGACAACATCAACCGGGCGCTGAACGACCCGGCGGCCAACCTGCTCGAGGGCCTGCGGAACTCGTTCATCATCACCGGGACCGTCACCATCTCGGTCGTGCTCATCTCGACCCTCGCCGGGTTCGCGTTCGCGAAGCTGCGGTTCCGCGGATCGAAACTGCTCATGGCGATCGTGCTGGCGACGATGATGGTGCCGCTGCAGCACCTGGGCCTGGTGCCGCTCTACCTCATGATGGTCGAGCTCGGATGGCTCGACACCCTCCAGGCCGCGATCCTCCCGTTCCTGGTCAACGGCTTCGGCATCTTCATGATGCGGCAGTACACCCTCCAATCCGTCCCCGACGAGCTCATCGAGGCCGCGCGCATCGACGGCGCCTCGACGCTGCGGATCTGGTGGCGCATCGTCGTGCCGGCGCTGCGCCCGGGCATGGTCGTCCTCGGCCTGCTCACGTTCATGCTCAACTGGAACGAGTTCCTGTGGCCGTTCCTGGTCCTGAGCAGCGAGACCCCCACGATCCAGCTGGCGATCCGCCAGATCTCCATCGGGCTGTACACCACCGACCTCTCGATGGTCTTCACCGGCACCCTGATTTCGATCATTCCCATCGCGATCCTGTTCGTCATCTTCGGGCGGCAGATCGTCAGCGGCATCATGGAAGGTTCCTCCAAAGAATGACCATCGACAACGACGCAGCGCGCCTCGCGGCCAGATTCCCCTCGGGATTCACCTGGGGCGCGGCCACCTCCTCCTACCAGGTCGAGGGGTCCACCACCGTGGACGGCCGCGGTATGTCCATCTGGGACACCTTCGTGGCGCAACCGGGGAGGGTGATCGACGGCTCGAACGGGGACAAGGCCATCGACTCCTACCGCAACATCGAGGGCGACGTCGCGCTCATCGGCGAGCTCGGCCTCAACAGCTACCGCTTCTCCCTGTCGTGGCCTCGGATCTGCCCCGAGGGCGACGGCAAGGTCAACCAGGCCGGGCTCGACTACTACTCGGCCCTGGTGGACGCTCTGCTGGAGAAGGGGGTCACGCCGTGGGTGACCCTCTACCACTGGGACCTGCCGCAGGACCTCGAGGACGCCGGCGGCTGGCCGAGGCGCGAGACCGCCGAGCGGTTCGCCGACTTCACCCGCGTCGCGCACGAGGCCCTCGGCGACCGCGTCAAGCACTGGATCACCGTCAACGAGCCGTGGTGCGCGGCGTTCCTCGGCTACTCCTCGGGCGAGCACGCCCCCGGGCGCCGGGAGCCGGCGGCGTCGATCGCCGCCGCCCACCACCTCATGGTCGGCCACGGCCTCGCCTCGCGGGCGATCAAGGAGGCCGACCCGGAGGC
The DNA here is from genome assembly GCF_054779575.1 of Glycomyces halotolerans. Classification (NCBI taxonomy): domain Bacteria; kingdom Bacillati; phylum Actinomycetota; class Actinomycetes; order Glycomycetales; family Glycomycetaceae; genus Glycomyces; species Glycomyces halotolerans. The sequence continues at coordinate 150,335 of NZ_BAAGXZ010000007.1, read as the reverse complement.
TACGGTGAGCATCGGGCTGAACTTCTACCCGGTGTACGCCGCCTCGGACTCGCCGGCGGACCTGGACGCGGCCCGGCGCATCGACGGGGTCCAGAACCGCCTTTTCACCGACGCGGCCCTCAAAGGGGCCTATCCTGAGGACGTCCTCGACGACTTCAGTGCCGTCACCGACTTCTCGTTCATCGAGGACGGCGATATGGAGCTGATCAACGCGCCTTTGGACTGCCTTTCGGTGAACTACTACAGCCAGTTCACGGTGACCGGCGCCGAAGGCGGGGCCGCCTCGGCCTCGGCGGCGCCGACCGACACCGGCTCGGCGTGGCCGTCGAACGAGCACGTCGGTTTCGTGACCACCGGTCTCCCGCAGACCGACATGGGTTGGGAGATCGCGCCGCAGGGGCTTACTGAAACGTTGAAACGGCTGCACGCCAACTATCCGGGCGTGACGCTCGCGGTGACCGAGAACGGCGCGGCGTTCCAGGACAAGCTCGTCGACGGCCAGGTGGCCGACTCCGAGCGGCTCGACTACATCCGCGACCATCTCCTCGCCTGCGCCGAAGCCGTCGAGGCCGGCGCGCCGCTGATCGCGTACTTCGCGTGGTCGCTGGCCGACAACTTCGAGTGGGCCTGGGGTTACACCAAGCGATTCGGCCTGGTTTACGTCGACTTCGAAACCGGACAGCGGGTCGTGAAAGACTCGGGCAGGTGGTACGCCGACCTGGTGCGGCAGGCTCGTTCGAACGGTGAGGCAAAATAAGGTCACGCAACGGAGCCCGAGGTGATGGACGATGACCGAGACCCGATCAGATGACACCGACGCGCCGCGGCCCACGCCGCAGGGGGTGAACGGGCAGATCAGACGCAAACGCAGCGCGGGTCGGCCTACGCTCGACACCGTAGCGCGCTACGCCGGCGTCGGCCGGGGGACGGTCTCGCGCGTCATCAACGGCTCCCCGAAGGTCGCCGAGGACACGCGGGCGGCGGTGCTGGCCGCGATCAAGGAACTGGGGTACGTCCCCAACCAGGCGGCCCGGACGCTGGTGACCCAGCGGACCGACACGGTCGCCCTGGTGGTGACCGAGTCGCAGGAATGGCTGTGGGGGGAGCCGTTCTTCGCGGGTGTCCTGCGGGGCGCCTCCGACCAGCTCGCCGAGGAGAACATGCGGCTGATGCTGACGTTCGCCCCGCGCGACGGCGACCGCAGCCGCCTGGAGTCCTACCTCATGGGCGGTCACGTCGACGGAGTCATGATGGTCTCCAGCCACTCCGGCGACCCGCTGCCCGAGCGACTCGAGGAGTCCGGCATCCCGATCGTGCTGTGCGGTACGCCCGCCGGCCTCAACCCGGCCGCCTACGTCGACTGCGACAACCGCTCGGGGGCGCGGCAGGCGGTGGAGTACCTGGCGGAGAAGGGCTGCAAGCGCATCGGCGTCATCGCCGGGCCGCAGGACATGTCCGTCGGCGTCGACCGCCTCAACGGCTACCGGGACGGCCTGCGAGGCCACCGGCTGCCGGTCGAGGACCGGCTCGTGGCCATCGCCGGGGGCTTCGACGAGGCCAGCGGCATCAAAGCCGCCCGGCAGCTGTTCGACGAGGCCGGCGAGCTCGACGCGATCCTCGCGGCCTCCGATCCGCTCGCGATCGCGACGCTGCGCGTCGCGCGCGAACGCGGCGTCCGGGTGCCGGAGGACCTGGCGCTGATCGGCTTCGACGACTCGCCGCTGGCGGAGGTCTCGGAGCCGCCCCTGACGACGGTCCACCAGCCGACCGAGACGATGGGCCGCGAGATGGCGCGCCTGCTGTGCGGGCGGATCCGCGGCGAGGAGGCCGGCCCGCTGGTCACGATCCTGGGCACCAGGATGGTGATCCGCGAGTCCGCTTGAATGCGGCTCGCCGAACGACTTCACCGGTTTTCCACAGGAGGGCCCGGACCGCGACGATGTCGCGGCCGGGCCCCTTGCACTTCTCTGAACAGCGAAAACACCGCCGAGCGCCGGAGTTGTCCACAGGCGGAGAATCAGTGCTTGAGGCCCTTGACTTCTTGTGGGACGCTGGCTCCAGTTTTGGTGTAGGTCGGCGGTTGATAGGGGAGACCGCGCGGACCGCCGGAAGATCGCGGCGCGGGGTAGGCTCCCGCGCCGCGGCACCTGCACCAGGCGCCCGGGAGGCCACGGCGGCCGGAACCCAGCCCGTTCCGGCCGCCGAAGCCACATCACTGAAGAACGCGAGAACTGCATAGTAAAGGCCGGCGGGACGAGGATCCGCGTCCCGCCGGCCCGGAGCATCACGGCAATGGAGCGAGGCCCGGCTCGACAGCTTGGCTACTGACCAGTAACATGTATCGTGATCGGGAGCACCGCACCGTCGAGAGGTCGCCATGGGAGTCGTCCAAATCGTCACGGCCACGATCGCATTCGCCTACACGGCGGTGGCGATCGGGCTGTTCGCCCGCGCCTGCATGCAGCTGCTGGCCACCGTCCGGCTCGGCACCGCCGACCGCACGCGGGGCGGCGAGCGCGGCAAGCGCATCGCCACCATGCTGCGGGAGACCGTCGGCCACACCAGGATGCTGAAATGGACCTGGGTCGGTGCGGCGCACTGGTTCGTGTTCATCGGGTTCTTCTCGCTGTTCCCGATCCTGGCCACGGCGTACCTGGAGACGCTGAACCCCGAGTGGACACTGCCGTGGATCGGCCACTGGGAGCCGTGGCTGCTGCTGTCCGAGCTCATCGCCGCGGTCACCGGCCTCGGGATCCTCTTCCTGTTCGGGGTCCGCATCGCCAGGCAGCCGCGAATCAACCGGCTCCCGCCGCAGGGAGCGATCTCCGAGGACGGGCAGCGCTCGTCCTCGTCCCGGTTCGAGAACTCCCGGCAGTGGCAGGCCTTCTACGTCGAGGCCACGATCTTCGCGATCGTCACGTGCTTCTTCGTCATCCGCTCCGGCGAGTTCGCGCTCGGCGGCATCGAGGCCTCATGGGCCTCGCCGATCTCGGCGGGACTGTCGAACCTGTTCGCCGGGGTCTCCGAGTCGGCGCTGCACACCACGCTCACCGTGACCGCCGGGGTGAAGATCCTGGTGTCGTGGACGTTCTTCATGGTGTTGGCGCTGGTGCCGTCGATGGGCATCGGGTGGCACCGGGTGACGGCGTTCTTCAACATCTATTTCAAGCGCGAGCCCGACGGCGGTCTGGCAATGGGCGCTGCCAAGCCGATGTTGATCGGCGGCGAGCCGGCCGACTTCGAGACCGCCGATCCCGAGAGCGAACCGTTCGGGGTCGACACCATCACGGATTTCAGCTGGAAGGGCCTGCTGGACTTCACCACCTGCACCGAGTGCGGCCGCTGCCAGTCGCAGTGCCCGGCGTGGAACACCGGGAAGCCGCTGTCGCCGAAGAAACTGGTGACGGACCTGCGCGATCACCTGTACGAGCAGGCGCCGTATTTGAAGGCCGCCGCGGCGGCGAAGCAGCGCGGTGAGGACGGGGCCGAGATCGAGCCGATCTCGATCATCGGGGACGTGATCCACCCGGATGTGCTGTGGTCGTGCACGACCTGCGGAGCGTGCGTGGAGCAGTGCCCGGTGGACATCGAGCACGTGGACCACATCTTGGATCTGCGCCGCCACCAGACCATGATCGAGTCGGCGTTCCCACCCGAGGCGCAGACGATGCTGCGGAACCTCGAGAACAAGGGCAACCCGTGGGGCGAGAACCCGGCCGCGCGGCTGAAGTGGGCCGAGTCGCTGGACTTCGAGGTGCCGGTGGCCGAGCCGGGCGGGGACTGGGAGTACCTGTACTGGGTCGGCTGCGCGGGGGCTTACGACCCCAAGGCGCAGAAGACGTCCCGGGCGGTGGCGACGCTGCTGCACGACGCGGGCGTCAAGTTCGCCGTCCTGGGCGAGGCCGAGACGTGCACCGGGGATCCGGCGCGGCGGATCGGGCACGAGTTCATGTTCCAGATGCTCGCCGAGCAGAACGTGGAGACGCTCAACGAGTCGGGCGCGGTCAAGATCGTCGCGACGTGCCCGCACTGCCTCAACACGATCGGGAACGAGTACGGGGAGCTCGGCGGCGAGTACGAGGTCGTGCACCACACGCAGCTGCTGGCGGACCTGGTGGACTCCGGGAAGATCCAGCCGGTCGAGCAGCACGAGGGGACGCTGACGTACCACGACCCGTGCTACCTGGGCCGTCACAACCGGATCTTCACGCCGCCACGGGAGCTGCTGGGGTCGTTCTCGGAGGTCACCGAGATGCCGCGCAACGCCGAGAAGGCGTTCTGCTGCGGCGCCGGCGGCGCCCGCATGTGGCTGGAGGAGCCGCTGGGCAAGCGGGTCAACCGGGAGCGTGCCGACGAGGCGGTCGAGACGGGCGCGAAGACGGTGGCCGTGGGCTGTCCGTTCTGCTCGACGATGATCCGCGACGGCGTCGCCGACGCGGGCCATGAGGACGACGTCGAAGTCGTCGACATCGCGCAGCTGCTGGAGCGCAGCCGCCGGGAGCGGGCCGCGAAGGCGGAGTAGGGCTCAGCGGCCGAAGTGGGCCCGGAGGAGCGCGGCGGAGTCCGATTCGAGGACGCCGCCGTAGACCTCCGGGCGGTGGTTCAGGCGGGGGTCGCGGACGACGTCCCAGAGCGATCCGACCGCTCCGGTCTTCGGTTCCCAGGCGCCGAACACCAGGGGCCCTATCCGGGCCAGCACGGCGGCGCCGGCGCACATCGTGCACGGCTCGAGGGTGACCACGAGAGCGCAGCCCTGCAGTCGCCAGCCGTCGCCGTGGACGGCGGCGGCTTGACGCAGGGCGAGGATCTCGGCGTGGGCGGTGGGGTCGGCGAGGGCTTCTCGCCGGTTGGCCGCGGCCGCGAGTTCACGGCCTTCGGGGTCGAACACGACGGCTCCGACCGGGAGGTCGCCGCCGGAGGTGCCGGCGACTTCGAGGGCGCGGCGCATCCAGCTCTCGTGGACCTCGCGGCGGTGGGCGCCGGTTGGCGTGGTCATGGGGCTGCCGCCGCCTAGGCGCCGGTGGCGTTTTCCAGGGCTTCGGCGAAGCCGACCACTTCGGCGACCTCCGATACCACGTCGGAGGGCATCATGCCCTCCTTGGCGCACAAGGCCAGCAGCATGGCCCCGCCGACCCCGAGGTCGCCGAGCAGGTCGGCTTCGCCGACCGGTTCGGCGTCGAGTTCGGTGGGCCGCGCCGAGATCGACTCCTCGTCTTCGGTGTCGATCTCGTCGGTGTCCTCGGGTTCAAGGTCACCGAGCAGCGCCTCTCCCAGGCGCGACTGCGAGGCGTATTCGGCGTCGGAGCCGAAGGTTCGCAGGTCGTCGCCGTTGTCCAGACGCATCACGGTGAGGTATTCGTCGTCGGCGTCGACGAAGAGCAGCGTCAGGTCGGCGTCCGGGTGCGCCTCCCGCATCACCTCGGCGGCGTCCTCGATGTCGGCGACCTCGTCGAGGTCGACCTCCGTGGCGTCCCATTCGTCGCCCTCGCGGCCCACAGCCACAGCGAAATACGACACGATCCGTCCCCGTTTTCTGTTGAATGGACCAGCTTCTCGGTAGGAATCAGCTGTTCGAATCGACCAACTGAAGGATGTGGCGGCCTGCGTCGATGTAACCACAGGATCCAATTGCCGGTCAGCAAAAGGTACAGCTCGGCGGAGAGTCCGGTGACTCCGGCGGCCGTCCCTGCGACGGCGGCTACGCCGACCGCGACACCGCGGTCACCGTAGCGCGCCAGCACTGCTGCAACGACAGTTGCGATCGTACTCGCGGCCAAAGTCACCCAGGCGATCCCCGTCCCGGTGATGAACTCGCCTTCGGCGGAGCGCCCGAAGGCCAGCAGCCACAGCAGCACCCACAGCGCTGTGAGCGCCGATCCGGCGGCTACGGGCCCGACGCTCACCTGGTGCGGTTCGCGCCAGCGCGGTCGCCCGGTCCTGGCCGGGGGTGTCCCGGGGCCGGGCCAGGAGGTGGCGCGGATGGGTCCGTCATGCATAGGAGACAGGGTACGTGGGCGGCGGCGGGGGTGGTGCGGCTGCGACGGGCAGGGGCATGACCGGTTGGGCGGGGGGTTCTACGGCGCGGACCTTCCCGTCGGGGAAGGTGACGTGGTAGCGGGTGCCGTCCCAGGTGGCGGAGGGCATGTCGGGGTCTCTGCCGGCGTATTGGTTCCGGGCGGCGGCGATGCGGTGGAGGCCGGTGTTGATGACGTTCTGGTCCCATTTGCCGCCGATGGAGGCGAGGTCGAGTTGTTCGGAGAGGTCGGAGGCGGCGTGTTGGAAGTCTTTCATGGCTTTTTCGCCGGGTTTGCCGGCGACGCGGAGGGCCCAGGCGCGGGCGGAGGCGCGGCGGGAGAAGCTGGCGAGGGAGGCGAGTTCGGGCGGGGAGATGAGTCCGCTGGTGGTGTAGGGGGCGAGGGTGGTCTGGGTGCGGCGGGCGTCGGCGGCGCGGAGCCAGAGGGCGAGGCCGACCATGGTGAAGAAGAGGGGCATGAGGAAGGCGGGGTAGAGGGCGAACCAGAGGGCGGGCATGCCGACTTCGGCGCCGATGACGCTGGTGCCGTTCCAGAGGGCGTGGAGGGCGATGCCGCAGAGGAGCATGCCGGTGATCCAGGTGGCGGCGGCGCCGGGTCGGCCTGGTTTGCGGGCGGCTTTGCCGAGGCCGATGGCGGACAGGCCGGTCATGAGGGGGTGGGCGAACATGGTGGCGAGTCCGCGGATGAGGACGAGGTAGGTGACGAGGGCGAGGCCGGCGGCTTCGTCGAGGATTTGGACGCCTGAGATGTAGGTGCCGGCGGCGTAGAGGACGTTTTCGGAGACGGCGAAGCCGGCGCCGGCGAGTCCGCAGTAGACGATGGCGTCGAGGATGCCGGTGAAGTGGCGGCGGGCGAACCAGTAGATGAGCAGTGGTCCGGCGAGTTTGGTGATTTCTTCGATGACGGGGGCGGAGATGACGGCGGCGAGGTTTTCGTTGAGGTCGTTGCTGCGCAGGAGCTGGGCGATGCCGGTGTTGACGCCGAGGGAGATGGCGGTGGAGACGCAGGCGCCCCAGCCGAAGCAGAAGGCGAGGACGAGCCAGGGACGGCGTCGGTAGCGGCCGAGCCAGAGGAAGGTGCCGACGAGGATGGGTGCGGGCAGGAGGGCGGCGATGAGGCCGACGCCGGCGGCTTCGGCGCCGGTGCCTTCGATGATGGCCCAGCCGAGGACGACGAGGCCGCCGGTGAAGACGAGGGAGCATCCGGCGATGAGGAGCGGCCGGGTGGAGCGGATGAGGCCGGGGATGGCGAGTGCGAGGCCGACGGCGAGGAGGAGGCCGGCGGCGCCGAGCACGGTGATCAGCTCGATGGCCTGGTCGCTCACGGGGTGGTGTCCTTCGGTCCGGGTTCGTCGTCGGGGCGGTCGTCGCGGATGACGAAGTGTTCGCCGATGCCGGAGACGGAGAGGAGCCGTTTGAGGAAGTCGCCGAGGTTGGCGAGGACGAGGACGGCGCGGGAGCGGGCCGCGGCGCGGGAGAGGACGACGAGGGTGCCGAGGCCGCGTGAGTCGCAGAAGGTGACTCCGGCCATGTCGAGTACGACGCGTACGGGGTCTTCGGCGAGGGCGGCGTCGACGGCGCCGGACAGCCTCGGGGCGGTCTGGAGGTCGATTTCGCCGGTCAGCTCCACGATCGTCTCATTCGATTCGCGGTAAACCGAGATGTCGAGTTTCTGGTGTACCACGCCGTCAACCCTAGCTGAAATTTCTGGGTGTTCGGGGGCGAGGAGTGGGCTGTCCGTGTGTGATCAGTCGACTCCGGGTTCGAGGAGGGCGAGGACGCGTTCGATGTCGGGGTCGGCTTCGCGGCCTTTCTGCCATTCGGTGAGTGCTTCGTGGGCGGTTCTGATGCGTTGGAGCAGGTGGTCTTCGCGTTCGCGGAGGTCGCGGGTGCGTTCGTTGGTGGTGCGGAGGGCTTGTCCCTGGCTCCAGAGGTCGATGAAGACTTTGACTTTGGTGCGGAGCATCCAGGGGTCGAAGGGTTTGGTGATGTAGTCGACGGCGCCGACGGAGTAGCCGCGCATGGCGAGGTGGGCGTCGCGGTCGGCGGCGGTGAGGAAGATGATGGGGGTGTGGCGGGTCTTCTCGCGCTGTTTGATGTGGCGCGCGGTTTCGAATCCGTCCATGCCCGGCATTTGGGCGTCCAGGAGGATCGCGGCGAAGTCTTCGGAGAGGAGGCGTTTGAGCGCTTCTTCTCCGGAGGTGACGGCGATGGTGGCGACGGGCAGTCCTTGGAGGATGGCCTCGAGGGCCAGGAGGTTTTCGGACCTGTCGTCGACGAGCAGTACCCGTGCGGTGCTCATTCGGCCTCCCCTTCGTTCGGAGCGCCATTGTCCCGTCGGCCGGTGCCGCTGTTGCCGCCGGGGTCGGTTCGCGGTGAGGCGGTGCCGGGGCGGGTGCCGATCCATTGGGACATGGTGTCGAGGAGGCGGTCGAGGTCGACCGGTTTGGTGAGGTAGGCGCTGGCGCCGGCGGAGACTGATTTCTCGCGTTGTTCGGCGAGGGCCTGGGCGGTGAGGAAGAGGATGGGGAGGTCGGCGAATTGGGGCATGCGGCGGATGACGCGGGTGGTCTCGTTGCCGTCCATGCCGGGCATCATGGAGTCCATGAGGACGATGTCGATGTCGGGGTTGTTCTGGAGGGCGTCGATGCCGTCGGCGCCGTTCTCGGCGTAGTGGACGTTGATGCCGTGGAGTTCGAGGGCGGCGGTGAGGGCGAAGACGTTGCGGATGTCGTCGTCGACGATGAGGACGGTGGCGCCGTCGAGTCGTTGGGCGGCGGCGGAGGAGGAGGGCGTCTCGGGGGCTCCGGTGAGGATGGAGGGCCCGCGGTGCTCTTCGACGGGGATGGGCAGTTCGGATCGTTCGATCGTGAAGTCCTCGTCGTAGTCGATCTCGGTGGGGATGACGAAGGTGAACACTGATCCGGTGGAGCCGGTGTGTTCGATGAAGACGTCGCCGCCGAGCATCTGGGAGAGGGATTTGGAAATCGACAGGCCGAGTCCGGTGCCGCCGTAGTTGCGGCGGGTGGTGCCGTCGGCCTGTTGGAAGGGCTCGAAGATGATGTTCTTCTTGTCTTCGGGGACGCCGATGCCGGTGTCGATGACGGAGAAGGAGATGCGTTCGCCGGCTTCGTTGAGGCGCTGGACGTCGAAGCTGAGGTCGGCGGGGACTTTGCGGACTTTGAGCGTGACCGAGCCGGTGCGGGTGAATTTGACGGCGTTGGACAGCAGGTTCCGCAGGACCTGCTGGAATTTCTGGCCGTCGGTCTGGAGGCGTCCGGGCACGCCGGGGCCGATGTCGATGCTGAAGCCGAGTTGCTTGTCTTCGGCTTGGGGCCGGAATCCGGCTTCGATGTCGCCGAGGACTTCGCCGAGGTCGACGGGGTGGACGGCGATGTCCATGCGTCCGGCTTCGATCTTGGAGAGGTCGAGGATGTCGTCGATGAGGCTGAGCAGGTCGGTGCCGGCGTTGTGGATGGTGCGGGCGAATTCGATCTGCCGGTCCGAGAGGTTGTTCTCGGAGTTCTCGCTGAGGAGCCTGGCGAGCAGGAGCAGCGAGTTCAGGGGCGTGCGCAGTTCGTGGGAGACGTTGGCGAGGAACTCGGATTTGTACTTGGAGGCCTGGGCGAGCTGCTCGGCCTTCTCTTCGATGTCCTGCCTGGCGGATTCGACTTCGAGGTTCTTGACTTCGATGGCCTTGTTCTGGGCCGACAGGAGGGTGGCCTTCTCCTCGAGCTCGGCGTTGGTCTCCTTGAGCCGGTCGGATTGGGCTCGCAGCTCCTGGGCCATGCGCTGGGATTCGCGCAGCAGCACTTCGGTGCGGGCGTTGCCTTCGATGGTCGCGAGGGTGACGCCGACGTTGGGCGCGAGGGAGTCGAGGAACTTCTTGTGGAGACCGGAGTAGGTGTTGAAGGACGCGAACTCGACCACGCCTCGGACCTTGTCGCCGAACTGGACCGGCAGGATGATCAGGTCGGTGGGTGTGGCCTGGCCGAGTCCGGAGGAGATCTCGAGGTAGCCGTCGGGGATGTCGTGGAGGTGGATGGTGCGTTTGGAGGCCGCGGCCTGCCCGACCATGCCCTCGTTCTCCTCGATGATGATCTTCTCGCCGGGGCTGGGGTGGCCGTAGACGGCGTTGAGCCGGTAGGTGACGTGCCCGGAGACGTCCTCGTGGCGGACGTAGAACGTGGAGGTCTGGGCGTCGATGAGCGGGGTGACCTCGTCGAGGACCATGCGGGTGACCTCTTCGACGTTGCGCCTGCCCTGCAGGAGTGAGGAGATGCGGGCGAGGTTGGAGTTGAGCCAGTCGGCGTCGGTGTTCTGGCGGGTCTTGTCGCGCAGCGCGGTGATCATCTGGTTGATCGACTCGGTGAGGTCGGCGATCTCGCCGGCGGCTTCGAAGTCGACCGACTGGGTGAGGTCGCCTCGGGCGACGGCGTGGGCGACGTTGGCGATCGCGCGCAGCTGCAGCGTCAGGGTCGCGGCCAGGGAGTTGACGTTGCGGGTGAGGGCGAGCCAGGTGCCGGAGACGCCGGCGACTTCGGCTTGGCCGCCGAGGTTGCCTTCGACGCCGACTTCGCGGGCGACGCGCGTGACCTCGGTGGCGAAGTTCGACAGCTGGTCGACCATCGAGTTGACGGTGTTCTTCAGTTCGAGGATCTCGCCTTGGGCGTCGACGGTGATCTGGCGGGTGAGGTCGCCGCGGGCGACGGCGGTGGTGACCTCGGCGATGTTGCGGACCTGGCTGGTGAGGTTCGAGGCCATCGAGTTGACGTTGTCGGTCAGGTCCTTCCAGGTGCCCGAGACGCCGGGGACGCTGGCCTGGCCGCCGAGGCGGCCCTCGCTGCCGACCTCGCGGGCGACGCGGGTGACCTCGTCGGCGAACTGCGACAGCTGCGCCACCATCGAGTTGAGGGTGGTCTTGAGTTCGAGCATCTCCCCTTGGGCGTTGACGGTGATCTGCCGTGACAGGTCGCCGCGGGCGACGGCCGTGGCGACCGAGGAGATGTTGCGGACCTGAGCGGTCAGGTTCGAGGCCATCGAGTTCACGTTCTCGGTGAGGGCCTCCCAGATGCCGGAGACCCCTTGGACGTTCGCCTGCCCGCCGAGCTTGCCGTCGGTCCCGACCTCGCGGGCCACGCGCGTGACCTCGTCGGCGAACTGCGACAGCTGGTTCACCATCGAGTTCATCGTCGATTTGAGCTCGAGCATCTCACCGCGGGCGTCGACGGTGATCTGCCGTGACAGGTCGCCGTCGGCGACGGCCGTGGCGACCGAGGAGATGTTGCGGACCTGAGCGGTCAGGTTCGAGGCCATGAGGTTGACGTTGTCGGTCAGGTCCTTCCAGATGCCGGAGACGCCCTGGACGTTCGCCTGCCCGCCGAGGTTGCCTTCGCTGCCGACTTCCCTGGCGACGCGGGTGACCTCGTCGGCGAAGCTGGAGAGCTGGTCGACCATGGTGTTGACGGTGTTCTTGACGTCCGCGACCTCGCCGGAGGCGCGGACGGTGATCTTCTGCGACAGGTCGCCGGCGGCGACGGCGCTGGTGACCTTCGCGATGTTGCGGACCTGCTCGGTCAGGTTCGTCGCCAGCTGGTTGACGTTCTCGGTGAGGTCGCGCCAGGTGCCGGAGACGCCGAACACCTGCGCCTGGCCGCCGAGGCGCCCGTCGGTGCCGACTTCGCGGGCCACGCGCGTGACCTCCGCGGCGAAGTTCGACAGCTGGTCGACCATGGTGTTGACCGTGGTCTTGAGCTCGAGGATCTCGCCTTGGGCGGGCACGGAGATCTTGCGGGTCAGGTCGCCGCGGGCGACGGCGGTGGCGACGGTCGCGATGTCGCGGACCTGGTCGGTCAGGCTCGAGGCCATCGAGTTGACGTTGTCGGTCAGGTCCTTCCAGGTGCCCGAGACGCCGGGGACGTCGGCCTGGCCGCCGAGGCGGCCCTCGGCGCCGACCTCGCGGGCCACGCGCGTGACCTCGCCGGCGAAGATCTGGAGGGTCTCGGTCAGGGAGTTGATGGTGTCGGCCAGTTCGGCGACCTCGCCGGAGGCCTTGACGGTGATCTTCTGGTCCAGGTCGCCGGCGGCGATGGCCTGCGTCACCGTCGAGATGGAGCGGACCTGGTCGGTCAGGTTGGAGGCCATGGTGTTGACCGCGTCGGTCAGGGACCGCCAGGTGCCCGAGACGCCTTGGACGTCGGCCTGCCCGCCCAGCTTGCCTTCGGTGCCGACCTCTTGGGAGACGCGGGTGACCTCGGCGGCGAAGCTGCGCAGCAGCCCGACCATCTGGTTGACCGTCTCGCCGAGGCGGCGGAACTCGCCGCGCAGCTGCTTGCCCTCGAACTCGAGCGCCGCCTCCTGGGAGAGGTCGCCGGCGGCGACGGCCTCGAGGACGCGCCCCAACTCGGTGGTGGGCCGCACCAGCTCCTCGACCAGGCGGTTGACGCTGGCCGCGCCCTCGCTCCAGCCGCCGTCGAGGTGCTCGATGTCGAGTCGGTGGGTCCACCGGCCCTCCTGGCCGACGACGCGGGCGATGAGCGCCAGGTCGCGGGTCTGCCGGTCGGCCTGCTCGACCACGGCGTTGAAGCGGTCGACGACCTCACCGGCCAGTCCTTCACCGCGGGGCAGCCGCACCGAGAAATCGCCGCGCTCGACCGCGCCGAGCGCGTCGGCGAGGGACCTGAGCAGGTCGGATTCGTCGGCGGGGTGTGCTGGGGCGGTGTCGGAAGCGGTGTCCGTCATGGCGTTCTTCCTCCGCAGCTGGCGTACAGTCGCCTACCAGGTTGTCACACCGGAGGCCGAAACGTGAAGGCAGGTTACTGAGAGGCTATAGCTCCGTCACCTCGGGTAACACCCGAAAAGCTTAGGAAACTTCGCAACTTCTCGGCGCAATGGGGCGTGTGATGTCTGGAAGCGCTTCTGCGAGCGCGAGTCCGGATGCCCGTAGCTTCCTCGCAGGGATGCACCCGGAAACCTGCCATCCAATTTCACAAGGAGATTCATGCCCTCCCCCAAGACCTCCGGCCTCCGCATCGCGGCGGCCGGAACGGCCGCGGCGGCCCTCACGCTCGCGGCCGGAGCCCCCGGCTTCGCGCAGACCGACTTCGAATACGTCGACGTCTGGTTCAACCTGGTCGACACCAATGACCGGGTCGAGGTACTCGAATACGAGGGCCAAGAGGCGTACATCGCCGTGGAGGGGCCCGACCCCCTCGCAGGTGACGTCATCGAGGTCACGTACGACTTCAGCCACCATCCGGGGATCATCGAACTGAGGCCGGATCACGACGAGCGCTGCGAGATCTCCAACCACGTGCTCACCTGCGTAGACGACGGCAGCTCCGGTCTGGCCGGGACGTTCTTCGACCTCGACCTCGGTCTGGGTGATCAAGGCGCTCCAGGCGACGTCGCGTACTACTTCTTCACGGTGACGGTCAACGGCCAGGAGGAGACCGACGGCGAAGGCCAGATCCAGGTCAGCGAGGACTTCGACATCGGCGAAGAAGACGGCCCGGCGCTGCCGGACGACTTCCCGGTCGGCGACATCGAGGAGGCCGGTGACGCCTACGGGTTCGCCTTCCTCAACCAGGTGATCGAGGGCGCTCACGGCGGCCGGACGGTCACGGCCACGCCGCAGTTCCGGATCGAATCGGAGTCCGACCTCGGCGAGGACCGTGCCGCCACCGCGCTGTTCTTCTCCCACTCGGTGTCGCTGAACGCCTGGTTCGACGAGGAGGAGCCGACCGGGCACTACACCGAGAACATCCGGGCTGTCGCGGACCATGACAACTGCACGGAATGGCCCGGCGGCGTGCTCTGCGTCATCGAGGACTTCGCCCCGCAAGTCGGCGCCACCTACACTCCGAGCGCCGACACCCCGGTTCAGTACACCGTCGACAACGAGACCAGCGACGTCGACCTCGGCGCTTACTACACGGCGTGGGACATCAACGAAGCAACCATGGACCTGTTCCGCAGGAGCGTCGTGACCGGCACCGACGACCAGTTCGGACTCGTCGAAGCCGACGAGGAGATCGACGACCGGTACTTCTCGCGGCACTACGGCATGCTCTTCTTCGGCGCCGAGAACGGCTACGGCGATGTCGAGCCCACCGACCCCGCCGAGTCGGAGGAGACCGAGGATGCGGCCTCCGGTGGCCTGCAGAAGACCGGCGGCAGCTCGATCGTGATGGTCTCGGCCGCCTCTGCCGCCATCGCGGCCGGCGCGGTCGTGTTCTTCGTGCTCCGCCGCCGCAAGGTCGTCCAGAACTGGGAGTGACCCCCAGCGCCGCAAGGCGACAGGAACATAACCAGAACTGAGGCGGCCGCCCCGGCATTCCACCACCGGGGCGGCCGTCCGCTTCCTTCCCTCGGGCGATGATCCGGCACGGCGGTCCCCTGCCCCGGCGTCATAGACTTGGGTCCGTGACGTACCCCGAGAGGGCCACTCGTCGGCTGCGACTGCCCGCCGACGACCGCTCCCCAGCCGCCGCCCGCGCAGCAGTCCGGACGGTGCTGACCGAGGCCGGCATGCCCGAGCTCCTCGACGAGACCCTCCTGCTCACGACCGAGCTGACCACCAACGGCGTCGTCCACGCCGAGACCGACATCAACCTCACCGTCGCGGCCGACTCCATCGGGGTGCGCGTCACCGTCACCGACTACCGGTCCGGCGGGATCGAACCGGCCGACACGGTCATGCCCGAGGTCACCGCGCAGGGCGGGCGCGGCCTGCTCCTGGTCGACCGCTTCGCCTCCTCCTGGGGCACCACCCATGACGTCACCGGCAAGTCCATCTGGTTCCGCATCGACCGCGACCCCGAGGCGCCGCCGCCGCGGCCGCCCGGCCCGGTCGACCCGACCGAGGACACCGTCACCGACCTCCACCAGCTGGCCGCGCTGCTGACCATCTCCCCGGCCCTGCAGTCGCGGCTCCCGGTCGAACAGGTCGTCGGGGAGCTCCTCGCCCGGTTGCGCGACGCGACCGCCGCCTCGGGCGGCACGGTCGAATACGATCCGGGCGAAGGGGCCGGCGGCGCCGAGCTGACGCGGTTCGGCGACCCGTCGGATCCGTCGATCACCGTGCCGCTGCCGCTGACGTCCCCGGCGACCGGGCGTCTGGTGCTGTCCGGCAAGACCGACCGCGCATGGGAGCCCCTCGCGAGGCTCACCGCCGAGCGCATCGCCCTGGCGCTGCAGATCGACCGGATGCGCACCGAGGAGCAGCGCCGCTCCGGCTGGCTGACCTATCTGGCCGAGGCCGGGGAGCTGCTGGCCCATTCGCTGGACGAGCACCTCACCGTCGCGCTCATCCCGCAGCTGATCGTGCCGCAGCTGGGCCGCTGGGCCGCCGTCCACCTCCGCCACGACTCCGGCGCCTTGGAGCTGGCGGCGCTCTCGCACGTCGAGGAGTCCGACCTCGAGCCGTGGCGGGCCCGCTTGACCACCGCGGGCAACGCGCTCGAGGCGTCGCTGGCCACGGACGGGTGGACCGGCATGGAGCTGCCGATGCCGCGCGGTATCGACGGGGTCGCGGTGCCGCTGTCGGCGCGGGGGACGACCATCGGGGTCCTGTCGGTGGGCCGCCCGGCCGACCGGCAGCATTCGACCGAGGAGCGCGCGGTCATCGCCGACCTGGCCAAGCGCAGCGCGCTGGCGCTCGACAACGCCCGTATTCACGCCGAGCGTGCCGAGGTGGCCCACGAGCTGCAGTCGGCGCTCATGCCCGGCAGCCTGCCGCAGGTCGAAGGGGTCAGTTTCGCGGCCGAGTACCTGCCCGCGGCGGCGTTCGGCACCGAGGTCGGCGGCGACTTCTACGACGCGACGACGCTCGACGGGGACCGGTTGTGGGTGGCGATCGGCGATGTGTGCGGCAAGGGGGCGCAGGCCGCCGCGATCACCGGTGTCGTCCGCGACGTCCTGCGGGTCATGGCCTTGGACGGCCGGCCGATGCCGCGGGCGCTGGAGCTGCTGAACTCGACGCTGCTGGAGCAGCCCGGCGATTACCGCTACGCCACGATCGCGTCCGCGCTGCTGGCGCGCGACGGCGCGGGCCTGGAGGCGACGCTGTGCCTGTCGGGCCATGACCGGCCGTTGATGCTGCGCTCCGACGGACGGACCGAGTGGGTCGGGCACGAGGGCACCGCCGTGGGACTGTTCCCGGAGGTGAAGGTCAACCCCGAGCAGGTGCGTCTGGAGGTGGGGGACGCGCTGGTGTTCTTCACCGACGGGGTCACCGAGCGGCGCGACGCGACGGTCATGTTCGGCCATGAGCGGATCCTGCGGTGCATGCGGGACGTCGCGGGCAAGTCGGCCAAGACGATCGCCACGGCGCTGCTGGAAGCGGTGCAGACGTTCTCGCCGGACTCGCCGAGGGACGACATCGCGATCCTCGTGGTCCGGTGCGACACGGCCTAGCCGCCGAATGGCGCCCCGCGCCGCCGCAGATCCTAGTGCAGGATCGTGGTGGCGCCGTAGTAGACGTTGCCGTGGTCGACCTCCACGACCTTGACCACGGTCCTGGAGTTGGGGGCGTGCACGATCAGGCCGTTGCCGATGTACATGCCGACGTGGCTGAGGCTGTTGTAGAACACCAGGTCGCCGGGGCGGAGCTCGTCGCGGGAGATGTTGGCCGTCTGGCCGTACTGCGCGGCGGCGTTGTGGGGCAGCGAGATCCCGATCTGGGCGTAGGCGCGCAGCATCAGGCCGGAGCAGTCGTAGCTGTCAGGGCCGGCCGAGCCCCACACGTACTGCTTGCCGACCTGGTCGAGCGCGAAGTCGACCACGGCCCACTCGTCGTCGGTCATGTGCGGCAGCGAGTAGTCGATGACCTCTTCGCCGGCGGCCGTCCGCCACTCCTCTTCGAGGTCCTCCATGCGGGTCTCGATCTCGGTCTTCTTCTCCTCGAGTTCGGCCTTGTCGGCCTCGAGGTCCTCTTGGAGGTCCTGGAGGAGGTCGAGCTGGGCGGTGTACTCCTCGCTGACGGTCTTGAGCTCGTTCATCAGGTCGAAGTCGTACATGTTGGCGGAGTTGAGCCGGTCGAGGCGCTCGACGAAGGCCTGCGGGGAGCCGGATTCGAGGATGAGGGCGACGTCGCCGATGCCTTGATCCACATAGGTCTCGGTGATGAAGTCGGCGAGCCTGGCGCGCAGGTCGTCGAGCTCGGCCTCGGACGCCTCCAGCTCCGACTGGGTGTCGGCGATCATGTCCTCGTTGTCGGCGATCTCGCCGGCGAGGGCGTTGTACTCCTCGATGGTGGCGTTGAGGTCGGCGTCGGTCGTCGCGATCTCGTCGTTGATGTCCTCGGGGCTCCGCTGCGCCCAGGCGGGGGACGTGGCAACCGCTGAGACGAGCAGACCACCGACCAGAGCGGCGGCGGTCCATTTGCGTCGGGAGGACGGCTGTTTCACGAGGAGAGCGCTCCTTCGGAGTAGTCGAGTCTGAGGGGACGGACCGAGGTCGAGCCTAGCGCGGGCCCGTCCCCCAGGGAAGAGCGCCCGCGTGACAAATTCGCAGCGTAACGCCGGTTCCACCGAAGGTGTGCCCAGGCTGAGAGTTGCCTGGGAATTCCGGTACGATGAGCGGCATGGAAACCACGATGTGTCGCTGCCGACGGTGTCGCGGCTCCCGCTGAGCCCGTCCCTTTCTGTCCGCACCCGTTCCGACGCATCGAAAGTCGTTCCTTTCATGACTGACATCTCGCTCGAAGTCCTCGAGTCCGATCGCCTCCGCGCGCTGGCCGCCTGCTACGCCGAGCACTTGACGCTGCGCGCCAGGTTCACCAAGACCAGCCGCTGGGCCCGGCGGGTCCTGTCCGGCCCCGACCACGAGGCGTGGCTGCTGGCCTGGCTTCCGGGCCAGGGCACCGAGCTGCACGACCACGGCGGCGCGTCGAGGCCGGCCGCGGCGGCGCTGGCGGTGGTGTCGGGGCGCCTGACCGAGTACACGGTCGTCCCGGGCGCCTTCCCTTCGCTGGAGCGCCGCGAGATGGGCGCCGGCGACGTCTCCACAGTAGATGACCGGACGATCCACGCCGTGCGCAACGACGGCGAGGTTCCGGCGGTGAGCCTGCACGTGTACTCCCCCGGCCTCGAGGCGATGCGGACGTACCTGTTCGACGAGACGGGCCTGGCGCCGGCCGCGATCAAGCGGGCCGGCGAGGACTGGTAGCGGCGAGGACCTCCCCGACCGCCTCGGGCAGGGCCCTGCCGACGTCGCCGGCGCTGACGGTGCGGTGGCCTCGGGCGGCGATGCCTCCGGCGAGGCCGTGGAGGTAGGCGGCCGCCACGGCCGCCTGGACCGGACTCATCCCGGAGGCCAGGAGCGAGGCCATGAACCCCCCGAGCACGTCGCCCGATCCCGCCGTGGCCAGCGCGGGTCTGCCGGTGGGATTGGCGTAGACGGTGCCGTCGCCCCCGGCGACGAGGGTGTGGTGTCCTTTGAGGAGGACGGTGCAGTTGAGCCGTTTGGCGAGTGCGGCGGCGGCCGCGGCGCGGTCGTCGCCGGGGGGTGAGCCGTAGAGTCGTTCGAATTCGCCGTCGTGTGGGGTGAGGATGACGGGGGCGTCTCGTCCGGCGAGTACGGAGGGGTGGTCGCCGATGAGGGTGATGGCGTCGGCGTCGATGACGGCGGGTGTGGGGTCGGCGAGTACGGCTTGGAGTTCGGTGAGGCCTCGGTCGTCGGTGCCGATGCCGGGACCGACGAGCCAGGCTTGGGTGCGGCCGGCTTGTTTGGCGGTGTCGGTGCAGACGGCTTCGATGTGTTTGATGCGGACGTAGTCGGCGGCGGCTCCGGCGTAGCGGATGTAGCCGGCGGGTCCGGCGAGGGCGCCGCTGGTGGCGAGGACGGCGGCGCCGGGGTATTTGTCGGAGCCGGCGGCGATGCCGGCGACGCCGCGGGTGTATTTGGTGTCCTGGGGTCGGGGAGTGCGCCACCACCCGGCGATGTCGTGGGCGGTGGGGATGCGGATGCGGGGGTTGGGGTCGAGGTGGGGTGCGAGTCCGATGTCGATGATGTGGAGGTGGCCGGTGTGGAGGGCGGCGTCGCCGAGGACGTGGCAGGGTTTGCGGGTGCCGAAGGTGACGGTGTGGTCGGCGTGGACGGCTTGGCCGGGTACGGCGCCGGTGTCGACGTCGACGCCGGAGGGGACGTCGACGGCGATGGTGGTGTCGGCTCGGATGTGGGCGAGGAGTTCGGCGGCGCGGTGCGGTAGGCCGGGGCGGCCGCCGATGCCGAGGATGCCGTCGAGGAGGAGTCGGGTGTGCTGGGGCGGGGTGGTGGTGATGTGGCCGCCGGCGTGTCGGAGGGCGGTGGCGGCGTGGGGGTGGATTTTGTGGCCGATGACGGGTACGGCGTGGACGTGGGCGCCGCGTTCGGCGAGTCGGGCTCCGGCGTAGAGGGCGTCGCCGCCGTTGTCGCCGGGTCCGGCGAGGATGGTGATGTGGGCGCCGTAGACGCCGCCTTGTTGCTGGAGGAGTCGGGCGCAGGTGGTGGCGAGTCCGGTGGCGGCGCGTTGCATGAGGGTGCCGGCGGGGAGTCGGGGCATGAGTTCGGCTTCGGCGCGGCGTATCGCCGCGGTCGGCCAGGCTCCGTCCATGGTCGTGCTCCTCGCAGTTCTGTCACGCCGTTTCGGCGATCACCACCGCTGTCGCGATACCGCCATCATGCGACAGGGAGACGTGCCAGCGCGAGACGCCACGCTGGGCGGCGGCGTGGGCCACGGTTCCGGTGATGGCGAGTGCTGGGCGTCCGTCGGGTTCGGAGAGGACTTGGCAGTCGCTCCAGTGCATGCCGCTTGGGGCGCCGAGGGCTTTGGCGACGGCTTCTTTGGCGGCGAAGCGTGCGGCGAGGGATTCGGTGCGGCGGGGTGTGCCGTCGGGGGTGGCGCGTTCGGCGGGGGTGAAGAGTTTGTCGGCGACGGTGGGGGTGCGTTCGAGGACGCGTTCGAACCGTTCGACTGCTACTACGTCTATGCCTACGGCGACGATCACCAGTCAAGAGTGCCACGGGTTTTGTGGTTGTGCCTTTTTTCGGGGCGTTCTTCTGGGCGGTCGGTGGGCGGTGTGGCGACACGCGGAGGGTCGTGTCGTGGGTTTTTTGTAGGTTTCGTCCAGTAACCGGGTTTACGGCCGGTCGCTTGTCTTCTACGGGCGGGTCGGTGTGGTGGCGGGGGTGGTGATGTCCACAGTCGGGGGTGGCGTCGCCTGGCGTTTGGGGGGTCGTCGTGTTTGCGGCCGCGGAGGGCGATCGATAAGTTACCGGTCCGTAGGGCGGGCTCGTCCCGCATCGGACCGACGAGAGGTCGAATGTGAAGTGCCACAAGCGAAATGAGGGAGCCGTTCCGGCCGTCTCGCCGCGTCAGGCGGCGGGGATCTCCTGCTATTTCCTGAACGTGCTGGCCGGGCGGCGCCCGGCCTTCGAGGTGCGGCGATATGCCACACCGCAGGGGTGGGCGGCGTTCTGCCGGGTGCGCCGGCAGGTGCCGGCCCGGCTGCACGAGACGAGGATCCGCCGGATGTCGTGCCCGACCGAGCGCACCGCCGAGCTGGTGGCGTTGATCGGGGACGGCCGCTCCCGCCGGGCGATGACGTTGACGTTCCGGCTCGTGGCCGAGGGCTGGCGCCTGGACGACTGCGCCGTGCTGCATCCGGCGCGGCGCCCTCGGCGGCCGAACGGCGCCCCGGCTTGACCGCGGCGGGGGACGGGAGCTCGCCCGTCCCCCGCCGCGCGGGCGGGTCAGCAGACGGCCGGTTCGATCCAGCTGCACTCGAGTTCGGCGAACTGGTCGCCGGCCGGTTCGCCGACCGGTTCGGGCGTCTCGATCTGGTCGAGGTTGCCGAAGGTCCGCATCTGCGATTCGGTCGCCGAGTCGCTGTGGGCGGCGAGGGCGGCGACGATCCGGTCTTCGACGTCCTTGACCGTCGACCACAGGTAGTCGTTGGCCATGACGCTGAAGGCGAGGTGGCGTCCGTCGGCGTCGGTGACGTAACCGGACAGGGCCGACACGCTGGTCATCGACCCGGTCTTGGCGTGGGCGTTGCCGGCGGCGGGGGTGCCGCACATGCGCCCGGAGAGGGTGCCGCCGACCAAGGGGTCGGATTCGCAGGCGATCGGGAGGGCGGCGTACCAGGTGTCGAACCACGGGGCGTCTTTGGCGCCGATCAGCAGGTCGGTCACCATGGCCGGTGAGACGAGGTTGTGGCGCGACAGGCCCGAGCCGTCGACTTGGCGCACCGGCCCGGTGTCGACGCCGTACTTCTCGATGCCGGCGTAGACGGCCGCTTTGCCGGTGGCGAAGGTGCCGTGGCCGCTCCGCTCGTAGCCGAGGGTCTTGAACAGCGCTTCGGCGTGGGAGCTGTTGGAGCGCTTCAGGAAGTGGACGGTCAGTTCGGACAGCGGCATCGAGTGGCGGGAGGCCAGGACGGTCGCCGAGGCGGGAGTGGACTCGCCGGTGCGGACCTCGCCTTCGACGCTGATCCCGTGGCGTTCCAGGGCGCCGGCGAGGACGTCGCCGGCCAGGCCGGCCGGGTCGATCACCGAGCGGGTGCCGTAGGTGCTGTAGGAGTCGACGCCGATGGTGCCGGTGACCCGGACGGTGTTGGCGTGGTCGTCGCGGTTGATCGCGATCGAGGTGCCGGTGCCCGGTTCGGTGGTCACCGCGTCGTTGACGATGGTGACGTGGTCATTGGCGGGGACCATGCGGATCCCGGCCGGTTCGCCTTCGCCGGCGCCGGGGTCGACGAAGACGCGGACGGTCCCGGCGTTGTAGTCGTCGCCCGAGGCCACGGTCAGCGCCGACACTTCGGAGGCGTAGAGATACTGCAGGTCGCTCCAGCCCCATTCGGTGCCGAGCCGCTCGGAGTCGAAGGCGGTGTCGTCGGCGACGACGTCACCGTCGATCTCGGTCACCCCGGAGGCGGCCAGTTCGGCCGCCAGAGCGTCGAAGTCGGCTTCGAGGAGGGTGGGGTCGCCGGTGCCTCTGAGGTAGAGGTCGCCGTCGACGGCGCCGCCCGAAGGCGCGGTCTCGGCGGCGAGGTCGGTGGTGAAGGTGTGGTCGGGGCCGAGGATTTCGAGGGCGGCCGCGGAGGTGGCGAGCTTGTTGTTGGAGGCGGGGACGATGCGCTGGGCGCCGTCGTGGTCGTAGAGGATCTCGCCGGTGTCGGCGTCGGCGATGCGGACGCCGATCTGCGAGTCGGTGAGGCGGGGGTCGTCGATGATGGCGTCGATGGCTTCGGCGAGCGGGTCGTCGCGGTGGTGCTGTGCTTGGGCCACGACGGTGCCGGCGATGCCGAGGGCGGTCGCGGCGCCGATGGCCGCCGCGCTGGTGATGATTGTTCGCTTTCGCACGAACCGATTCTATATGCCCCAATAGGACCGGAAGGTGCGTCGCCGAGCCGGCACGGCCGGACGCGGCGACGCACCCGGCCGGGTCTATTCGACGGTCACGGATTTGGCGAGGTTGCGGGGCTGGTCGATGTCGCGGCCGAGGGCGGTGGCCAGTTCGGCGGCGAATTCCTGGAGCGGGACGGCGGTGAGCAGCGGCGCCAGGAGCGTCGGGGCCGGCGGGGTCTCGATGACGTGGTCGGCGTGCACGGCGGTGATGTCGTCGCCGGCCTCGCAGACGGCGATGACCTTGGCGCCGCGGGCCTTGACCTCCTGGATGTTGGAGATGATCTTGTCGTGCAGGACCGACCGGCCCCGAGGACTGGGCACGATCGCGATCACCGGGGTGCCGTCCTCGATCAGGGAGATCGGGCCGTGCTTGAGTTCGCCGGCGGCGAAGCCCTCGGCGTGGATGTAGGCCAGCTCCTTGAGCTTGAGCGCCCCTTCGAGGGCGACGGGATAGCCGACATGGCGGCCGATGAACAGGACTCTGCCGAAGTCGGCCGCCTCGCGGGCGAGGCGGCGCACCGGTGCCATGCCTTCGAGCAGCTCGGTGATCTTCTCGGGGGTGGCGACCAGCTCGCGCAGGACCGCCCCGACCTCGTCGGCGTACTTGATGCCGCGAATCTGCGCCAAGTGGAGACCGACGAGGTAGCAGGCGGCCAACTGGGTCAGGAAGGCCTTGGTGGAGGCGACGGCGACTTCGATGCCCGCGCGGGTGTAGAGGACCGCGTCGGATTCGCGGGGGATGGTGGAGCCGACGGTGTTGGAGATCGACAGGACGCGGGCCTTCTGCTCCTTGGCGTGGCGCAGCGCCATGAGCGTGTCCATCGTCTCGCCGGACTGCGAGATGGCCACGACGAGGGTGGAGCGGTCGAGGACCGGGTCGCGGTAGCGGAACTCGCTGGACAGCTCGACCTCGCAGGGGATGCGGGTCCAGTGCTCGATGGCGTACTTGGTGACCAGTCCCGCGTGATAGGAGGTGCCGCAGGCGATGATGAAGACCTTGTCGATGTCGCGGAAGTCCTGGTCGGACATGCGGACCTCGTCGAGGACGATCTGCCCGGCCTCGTCGATGCGGCCGCGCAGGGTGTCGGCGACCGCGGCGGGCTGCTCGTGGATCTCCTTGCGCATGAAGGTCTCATAGCCGCCCTTCTCGGCGGCGGCGATGTCCCAGTCGACCGAGTAGCGCTTGCCCTCGCAGGGCTCGCCGGCGAAGTCGCGGATGGACAGCCGATCGCGGCCGATGGTCACGATCTGGTCCTGGCCCAGTTCGATCGCCTCGGTGGTGTAGGCGATGAACGCGGCCACGTCGCTGGCGAGGAAGTGCTCGCCGTCGCCGACGCCGACCACCAGCGGGGAGTTGCGGCGGGCCCCGACGACGGTCTCCGGGTCGTCGGCGGCCACCGCCAGCAGGGTGAAGGCGCCCTCAAGGCGCGCACAGGCGCGCGTCATCGCCTCGGTCAGGTCCCCGCAGAGGGCGTATTCGCGGCCGAGCAGCTGGGCGGCGACCTCGGTGTCGGTGTCCGAGGCGAAATCGACGCCCTGCGACTCGAGTTCGGCGCGCAGCTGCCCGAAGTTCTCGATGATGCCGTTGTGGATCAAGGCGATGCGCCCGTCGGCCGACAGGTGCGGGTGAGCGTTGCGGTCCGAGGGGATCCCGTGGGTGGCCCAGCGGGTGTGCCCGATGCCGCAGTCGGCATCGGGCAGGCGCGCCTCGTCGAGTTCCGCCTCGAGGTTGGCGAGCTTCCCGGCCTTCTTGGCGAAGCGGAGCTCCTCGTCGGCGACGAGCGCGATCCCGGCCGAGTCGTAGCCGCGGTATTCGAGCCGGCGCAGGCCGGCGAGCACGACTTCGGTTGCGGCGCGATGGCCGACGTATCCCACGATTCCACACATGGCCAGAACCCTACCCCAGTTTCGCGCAGGGCCCGTGCGCGGATCAGGGGTTTTCAATCACATGTCTTGAGCGTTCATCGGTGACCAGGTCAGATGATGAGGAAGACGCCCCGAGTGCCGGCGTCTTCGACGAAGCTGACGGCCACGCCGCCGGCGACGGTGGTCAACTGCGCCTCGTGGCACCAGTTCGCCGGCAGGTCCTCCCCGGACAGGTCGACCTCGGTCTTGCCGCTCTCGGCGACCTCGTAGAGACGGCAGTCGGGCTCCCGCCGGTCCAGCGACCGGTCGGTCGCCAGCATCGCGCGGTTGTCCGGCAGCACCGTGGCCCAGCCGCGCGCCACGGCCGGATCCAGCGGGGTGAAGCCCAGCCGCACCGTCTTGGTGTACAGCTTCTTGCCCGACTCGACGTCGTAGGCCATCAGGCCCAGAAAGGAACTCGACTGGTCGGCGGCCGTGTAGCACTCGACGAGCTGCACGGTGCGGCGGTCGGCTTCGGCGACCGTCGCGCGGGCCGAGCCGTCGCCCGCGTCCTCGGCGCCCGCATCGGCCGGTTCGACCGCCGCCGACAAGTGCAGCGTCCCGCCGCACGCCGAGGAGTTGGTCGAACCGAACGTCTGCTCCCCCTGGCGCCACAGCCGCTCACCGTCGTCGATGCCGTAGGCGATGAGCTTGTGCTCGAACCGGCGCGCCGAGAACGGGCCGTCGGTGACCCGCTGCTCGATCCGGCTGTCGATGATCACCGCCTCGTCGGTGACCAGGAAGCTCTCGGCCACCACCTGCGCGCGCCGGTCGATCATCTGCTCCCACGCCGGAGCGCCGTCGGCCAGATCGAAGGCCAGCACGTGGTCGCGGGCGACCGTGCGGTCCGGCGCCGGCACGCAGTCGGCGAGCATCAGCAGACGCGAACCGGTCGTCTGCGCGGCCGTGCCCTCGCACCCCGGCGGCATCCGCGCCTCCCACAGCCGCTCGCCGGAGAAGTCGTAGGCGGTGAAGACCGCGCTGCGCTCCCCGGTGAAGACCAGACGGTCGTCGTCGATCGCCAAGAGCCGGCCCGGGAACCGGTCGAATTCGGCGGTGGCGACCTCGTCGCCGGTCCGAGTCCGCAGCACCCGCGTCTGGAAGTCCTCCGGGTCGTCCGCGCGCGGACCGCTGAGCGCCACCAGTTCCCCGGCGTGGGACAGCACCGGCGACTGCGCACTCAACCAGTTCCACCTGCGGTGGTACCACACCGAATCCCCCGTCGCCGGATCCAGCAGCGTCACCGCCTGCGGACTCGGCGAGTCCGGGTAGTCGACGCGCAGCAGCCCGAACGGGGTCTCCACGAACCCGCGCCCCGACCGGATGTCGGCCACCTCGGTGACGCCGGCGCTCGCGGCCGCCGCGTCGGCCAGGCCCGTGCGCACGTCCTGATTGGCCAACTCCGCCCACCGCTGCATGGCCGGCGCCAGCGCGACGGCCGCGGCGACGACCACGGCCGCCGACATGATGGCGACTTTGCGGCGCAGGTAGGTGGGGACGGCGCGCCGGCCTCCGACGTAGCCTTCGACGACGAATTCGCTGAGCGCGAGCAGGCCGCCGCCGACGACGCCGAAGCCGTAGGCGAGGGCGGCGACTCCGGCGCGCAGGGTGATGTACTGGCCGGGTCCGGCGTCGGGCATGGCCGAGTAGACCGCCCAGCCGGCGGCCGCGGCGAATATGG
Organism: Glycomyces halotolerans; assembly: GCF_054779575.1. Classification (NCBI taxonomy): domain Bacteria; kingdom Bacillati; phylum Actinomycetota; class Actinomycetes; order Glycomycetales; family Glycomycetaceae; genus Glycomyces; species Glycomyces halotolerans. Next base: position 124,326 of record NZ_BAAGXZ010000007.1, on the reverse strand, counting down.
CCGCGCCGAGCGCGGCGGCGATGGTGCGCAGGCTCTGGCCGCTGGAGGCGGCGGCGAGGGCCAGGGACACCAGCAGGACCGAGGCGACGGTCCCGATGATCATGTAGAAGCCCGACGAGCCGGTCGAGGCGCCGCCGAAGGAGGCCCACACCAGCAGCGCGGCCCAGGCGATCAGGGCGGTCAGGCCCGCGGTGCGCAGGACGACGCGGGCGAGCGGTCTCGCGGCGGAGGGCCGGCGATGAGAGCGTGGGGCAGAGGCGCTGGCGGACATGCGTTCTTTCTACCCGCCGCCTGGTCGAGTCGAGCGATTTTCGTCTAGATCGCGTCCGCTGGGGTCCCTTTTAGGCTGGACCGAGCCGCAGCGTGGACACAGCGGTGTAATTCGGCTCCTCGCCTCGGGGCCGCGAGCCGAAGTCCGATTTGTACAGAACGAGGCGGTGGGCGGTCCAGCTGGGTCCGTAGTAGCGCCGGAGGGTCAGCAGGTCCTGTGCGGCCTGCTGGTTGGTCACGCGGTCGCCGGGGCGGGCGAGGGTGACGTGGGGGCGGTACTGCTTCTGGTCGACCGGGAGGTCGGCGGCGAGCAGTCCGGCGCGGATGCGGTGGACGAGTCCGACGAGGCGGGCGACGTCGCCGTCGAGGCCGGCGTAGACGACCGAGTAGCGTCCGCGTCCGAATCGGCCGCCGCCCGATACGCACAGGCGCAGCGGGTCGCAGGTGGCGGCGGCGTCGGCGAGGACCTCGGCGGCCCGGCCGACCCGTTCGGTGGCGACCTCGCCGAGGTAGGCGACGGTGAGGTGCCAGTTCTCGGAGCGGACCAGGCGGCCCGACTGCGAAGGGCGGCGGGTCGAGGCGCCCGGTCGGCCCGGTGCGCTGCGGCGGGCGATGTTGAGGTCGGACACCACTTCGGCGAGGTCTGACACGGCGTTCTCGGGCAGCGGGAGCGCGGCGAAGAGGCGCTGTGTCCGCGTCTGCGTCTCGGCGACGGCGGCGACGGTGGCACTCACTGGATTCCCTCCAGGGGGCTCGCTCGGGGTAAGTGCCGCGCCCGGGGCCGATGGATGTGTCGGGCCGGCGCGGCGGGAGTTGTCGCGATGTGACTAATCCTCGCAGCAAGGCCGACTGTTAATTCAGTGAAATCCCATTGGACGGGACGGTAATTTCCGGGAAGTAACGACTAGGGCATCGCTTTTCCCGGCAGTGCCGCCGCCGTGCGGCGGACTCGGGCGTGCTTGAGGGCGTACGCCGCGGCGACCGCGACCACGGAGACGCCGCCGCCGAGCCAGAGGCCCGAGCGGGCCCCGGCGACTTCGCAGACCCAGCCGACCAGGGGCGCGAACACCGGGGTGGAGCCGAGGAACACCAGCAGGTAGACGCTGAGGACCCGGCCGCGGAAGTCGCTGGGCACGCCCATCTGGACGCGCTGGTTGGCGGCCTGGGCGAAGAAGACCATCGCGAAGCCGGCCGGGACCAGCAGGGCCATCGCCGCCGCGAGGGTCGGTCCGAAACCGACGGCGATCGTGGCCACGCCGAGGCCGAAGCCGGAGGCGAGCACCGCCCACACGCTGGGACGCCCCGAGCGGCGGCCCGAGGCCAGCGAGCCGACCAGGGCGCCGACGGCCAGCGAGGTGAGCAGCAGCCCGAAGCTGTCGGCGCCGGTGGCGAACTCGGTCTTGGCCATCATCGACAGGGTGATCGGGAAGTTGAAGGCGAAGCCGGAGACGAACAGGGTCACGAACAGCACGCCGAGCAGGTCGGGGCGGGAGGCGACCAGGCGCAGGGCCTCGCGGATGCCGCCCGAGGCGTCTTCGGAGCGCTGGACGGGGTTGGCGACTTCGTGCCGCAGCAGGACCGTGCAGGCGGCCGCCGGTCCGAGGAACGCGGCGGCGTTGATGGCGATGACGGTGCCGGTGCTGGTCAGGGCGATCAGGAGCCCGGCGATGGCCGGACCGGCGATGCGGCTGGTGTTGAAGATGGCCGATCCGAGCGAGATGGCGTTCGGGAAGGCCTCGCGGTCGACGATCTCGGCGTAGAAGGCCTGGCGGGCCGGGCCTTCGACCACCGAGACGGCGCCGAACAGGAACACGGCCAGGTAGACCATCCACAGTTGCACGACGCCGGTGATCACGACCGTCGCCAGCGCGCCGGCGACGGTGGCCGAGCCGAGGCTGGCGGCCAGGAGGACGATGCGCTTGTCGAGCGCGTCGGCGATCTTGCCGCCTTGGAGGCCGAACAGGAGGTAGGGGCCGAACTGGATGGCCAGTGAGAGGCCGAGGGCGGTGCCGGAGTCGCCGGTGAGTTCGAGGACGAGCCAGTTGACCGCGGTCGTCTGCAGCCAGAATCCGAGGGTCCCCAGCAGCTGTCCGGCCGCGAAGACGCGGTAGGCCGGGTAGGACAGGGCCCGGAACGTCCGGTGGAGTTGCGCTGCGATGGCAGGGGACATAGCGCCCCCAATGCTAGGTCACTTACCGGTCGGCAAGCTAGGATTTGAGACCGAATGCATACGAAAGACCAGGCGGGCCCGTTCGGGCCCGCCTGGTCGCATCGGTGTCGGTGATGGGTGTCGGCGATCGCCGGTCGTCGGCTCCGCCGCCTGCTCTCGACTCCGCCGCCGTGGTACTACCTTCGGCTCCGCCGCCGTGCTACTTCCCTTCGGCTCCGCCGAAGAGCACATCGTCCCAACCCGGAAGCTGGTTGCGCGGCTTCGAACCGGCGGCGGCCAGCGGCGGATTCACCTCGTCCTCGGCCGAGGAGCGCTTGCCCGGGCGCAGCACCGCCAGCGACGGCACCTCCGGGGTCTCCCGGTGGTCCGGCGCGGTCGTGCCCGGCAGGCCCAGCGAGGGCTGCCGGCTCTTGCGGCCGGACGGCTCGTCCAGCGGGCGCTCGAGCACCTCGCGCAGCCGGTCGCGGCGCAGCGGGTCGGACCGGTCCGCGTCGTCGTCGGCGACCCCGTGCAGCGGATCGCGCGAAGGACGCGCCGGCTCGCCCGGCCGCATACCGGTCTCGGCGACCACGTCGATCGGATCGCTGACCTGGCGCGGAGCCGGAGTCGACAGGAACTGGGCCATCTCGTCGTCGGGCGTGACCGTCTGGCGGGGCCGGTCGAGCTTCCAGCGGGCCCGCGCGGTGGTCTTGCCCGACGACCACGAGGCCTGCACCATCCATGAGCCGTCCTCGGTGCGCCAGGCGTCCCACGAGACCGCCTCCGGGTCGACCCCGTGCGCGCCGAGCTTCATGTCGACCACGTTGGACATCCGCTCGCCGCGCTCCGAAGTGGCCAGACGCGCCCTGCGGGCGGCCTGCGCCAGCATCGCGCGCTCCTGCAGCACCGGGCCGGCGTAACGCAGCACCCGGTCCACCGCGACCTGCGCCGAAGCGGCGATGTCCTCGGCCGACTCGCCGGAGCGGATGCGGGTCTGGATGTCGCGCGGCGACAGGTTCAACGCGGGGGCCGGCCGCTGCGGGGCCGGGCGCGAGGCGCCACTGGACGAGGAAGGGGCGGGACCGTCGGACTTCGGCTGGAGGGACTTTCCGTCGGAAGGCACCTCGACGGCCGCCGAGACCCGCTCGTCGAGCGGCAGCGCCAGCAGGCGCCCCAGCTCGTCGGCGAGCACCAGCGCGTGACCGTCCTCTGAGAGGGCTACGAACCGTACCGGCCTCATGCCTTTCACCCCTCGTGTTCATCGTCAGCGCCGCATTGCCGGGCTCATCCGAGCGTACGCCCAACCCTACCGGCGAACCACAACCACTGGGGGCCGATATTCCCTTCTAAGGAGTAGATTGGCGCTCATGCCGCCTGAGGAATCGCCCGAACCGGGGTCCTCGCGCCCGCGCGAGGCCCTGCAGCGGGTCAAACGGTCGCCCGAACTGCCCACACCAGGACCGGTGCCGGTCCGGATGACGCCCGTCGCCGCCGCCGGGACTCTGCTGTGGACGATCGGGTTCGCGTTGACCCAATTGTTCCGCGACCAACTCGCCGACTCCGGACGCGAATGGTGGGCCGCCTGCGCGCTCACCGGAGTGGCGCTCGGCCTCATCGGCACCGCCGCCATGGCGGTGCGGGACCGGCGCCGCTTCTCGAGCGGCGGTCACAAGACCTCGGAGCCCTCGTCGTCGTAGACGGTCTCCGACTGGGCCACGCCCTGCGGGGCGGTGTCGACGAACCGGTCGATCTGCGAATGCGCCCCGCAGCCGTGGTCGGCCGAGACGACCTTCCCGTCCTCGGAGGAGTACACGTTCGCGCAGGCGCCGAACACCAGCCGCATCGAGCCGGCCAGCGGCAGATAGAACCCGCACGTGCCGCAGCGGGCCGGCGCCGGAGCCGACTCGCTGATGGTGGCCCTCGGCCCCCGGTCGCCGTCGTACCAGCGCTGCGCCGTCTCAGCGCGTCCGGCGCGGTTCATCACCCGCTCGCGTCCCAGGCCGAGCTCGTGGGCGATGTCCTCGACCGCCTCGTCGTCGGAGTGCTGGTAGGCGGGCATGAGCCGGTCGTCGTCCTCTGAGGTCGGCAGGACTTCCCCGACGCCGACCTCTCCGGCTTCGAGGCGGTCCGACCACGGGACCCACTCGGGCGGGCGGAGCGCGTCGGGCCCCGGCAGCAGCGCGGTCTCGGACACGGTGCAGGCCCGGGCGCGCGGAGCGCGCGTGACGACCACGGCCCAGCGCCAGCCGCGGTAGCCCGCCAGCGTGCAGTCGAAGTAGTGGGTGACCACGCGGTCGGCCTCGGCCTCGACGCTCAGGTGCTCGCCGACGTCGTCGCCGGCCTCCTCGGCGGCCTGCCGGGCCAGCTCGACGGCGTCGGCGCAGATGCGGTCGAGACGCGGCTTGCGGATGCGGGTCTTAGCGGCGGTGTCAGGCACAAGTCCAAGGATAGGTCAAGCCTCCCCGGCGACAGCGCGGGTAGGTTTGGTGCCATGCGAATACTCGTCGTGTGCGCGGTGCCCGAGGAGGCCGATGCCGTCGAGGCCGGCCGCTCGCTCCGCCACGAGCTGGACGTCCTGGTCTGCGGGGTCGGACCGGCCGCCGCGGCGGCGGCCACCGCCCGCACCGTCGCCGAGAACAGCCACATGGGACGCGCCTACGACGTGGTCGTCAACGCCGGGATCTGCGGGGCCTTCCCCGGGCGCGCCCGCATCGGCGACGTGCTCATCGCCACCGACTCGGTCGCCGCCGAACTCGGCGTCGCCCTGCCCGGGCGCCTCCAGCCGCTCGACGAGCTCGGTTTCGGCTCGGCCCGCATCGGCTGCAACACCGTCCTGACCGTCGGCGTCGAAGGCGTCCGCGGCGAGATCCTCACACTGGCCTCGATCACCGGCTCCGACGCGCTGGCGTCCGAGCTGGCCGCCCGGTACCCGTCGGCGGTCGGCGAGGCCATGGAAGGGTTCGGCGTGGCCACCGCCGCCCAGCAGAGCGGCATCCCGTTCGCCGAGATCCGCACCGTCTCCAACTTCATCGGCGACCGCGACGTGGCCGGCTGGGACTGGAACGGCGCGCTCAAGGCGCTGACCGGAGCGATACGAGAACTGTGATGAGCGAGATCCACCTGGCGCACTCCCCGTGCCCCAACGACACGTACATCTACCACGCCTGGACCGCCGGGCTCGTCGACGGCCCGCCGACGCGGCTGACGTTCGCCGACATCGACGTGACCAACACCGCCTGCGCCAGAGGCGAGTTCGACGTCGCCAAGGTCTCCTACGCGGCGCTGCCGTACCTCGGCGAGGAATGGCGGCTGCTGCCGGCCGGCGGCGCGCTCGGCCGCGGCTGCGGGCCGCTGGTGATCACCGCCGGTCGGACCTCGCTCGAGGGCGCCAAGATCGCCGTGCCCTCGGACCGGAGCACCGCGTACCTGCTGCTGCGGCTGTGGCTCGACGACTCGGGCGGCACCGACGTCGACGTCGAGGTGGTGCCGTTCGACCAGATCATGCCGGCGGTGCTGGCGGGACGGTTCGACGCCGGACTGGTCATCCACGAGGCGCGGTTCACTTACCGCGACCTCGGCCTCGAGTGCCTGGTCGACCTCGGCCAGTGGTGGGAGGACCACACCGGCGGGCCGATCCCGCTGGGCGCGATCGTGGCCAAGTCCCACTTGGACGGCGAGGCGATCACCGCGACGATCCGGGCCTCGCTCGACTACGCCCGAGCCCGCCCCGAGGCCGGCCGCGACTACATCGCCGCCCACGCCCAGGAGCTGTCGGAGGAGGTGTGCCGCAGGCACATCGAGCTGTACGTCAACGAGTTCTCCCGCGACCTCGGCGACGACGGCCGCGAGGCGGTCCGGCGGCTGCTGGAGGGCGCCGCCGCGCTCGGCCTGGTGCCGAAGACCCGGATGGCCCTCACTTAGCACCGGTCGACTCCGGATGACCTGAACGAGGGAATCACCGGCTACGCTAGTCGGACTTGTCCGTACTCACCAGACGAGAATTTCGAGGTACAGCGGTGCCCAGTGGCCGAGTGAAATGGTTCGACGCCGAGAAGGGATTCGGCTTCGTCTCCCGCGACGACGGCGGCAAAGACGTGTTCGTCCACCGCGACGCGCTGCCCGAAGGCGTGGAAGAGCTCGCCAAGGGCCAGAAGGTCGAGTACAGCATCATCGACACCCGGCGCGGCGTCCAGGCGATGGGCGTCCACCTCGTGGCCACGCCGCAGGCGGCCCCCGCCGCGGCCCCCAAGCCGGGACGCTCGCCCGAAGAGCTCAACAGCCTCCTGCAGGACATGATCGGTGTGCTCGAGCAGCAGATCATGCCGCCGCTCTCGCGCGGCCGCAGACCGGACCGCAAGACCGCGGCCAAGATCGCCGAGATGCTCCGGGCCGTCGCCGACGATCTGGGCTGACCGGCCCGGCGAAGTAGTCTCTGAGAAGTGACTTCCCAGCCCGACCGCGTAGGCGCGCTCCTCGACCGACTCGCCTCCCTCGACTCGCTCCTGGTCGCCTTCTCCGGCGGCGCCGACTCGGCGTTCCTGCTGGCGGCCGGCGTGAAAGCGCTCGGCCCGGCCAAGGTCGAGGCCGCGACCGCCGTCTCGCCGTCCCTGGCGCCCAGCGAAATGGACCAGGCCCGCGACTTCGCCGCCGGGCTCGGCGTCGTCCACCACACGCCGGCGACCGACGAGCTTTCGCGCGAGGGCTACCGGGCCAACGCCGGCGACCGGTGCTACTTCTGCAAGACCGAGCTGATGAGCGTCCTGGCGCCCCTGGCGAGCGGGCGCGGCATCGACACGGTCGCGACCGGCACCAACGCCGACGACGTCGTGGCCGGATTCCGGCCGGGCATCCGCGCCGCCGCCCGGGCCGGGGCCATCACCCCGCTGGCCGACGCGGGCCTGACCAAGAGCGAGGTCCGCGCCGCCTCCAAAGCGTGGGACCTGGCCACCTGGGACAAGCCCGCCGCGGCGTGCCTGTCGAGCCGCATCGCCTACGGCGTCGAGGTCACCGCCGAGCGGCTCGGCCGGGTGGCGCGCGCCGAGTCGCGGCTGCGGCACGAGCTCGAACGGGCCCGGATACCGGTGCGGAACCTGCGCGTGCGCGACCTCGGTTCGGGCACCGCGAAGGTCGAGGTCGACGCCGAACTGGTGGCGGCCGTCGCGGCCCGCCCCGATGTGCTCGAGGCGGTCGAGGGCTTCACCGAAGTGCGGCTCGACGAGCGCGGCTTCCGCTCCGGGGCGATGAACGAACTGCTGCCCGACCCCGAGCGGTACCGGTAGGCCGAGTGCGGCCCGACGCGTCCGGTGAGACGGCGCTCGCGGTGATCGTCAGTGGAGGATGAGTCACGAGCGACCGCCTCACCGGCTTCATAACCCCTCGGGAACCCCTCAATACCCGAGGCATCCACCGTCCGCCGCCAGGCTGAGCGGCCCCTGAAGCGATCCTGTCAATTCCCTGAGTCGGGCGTGTTCTCTATATAACGGTAGGTACGCGGACCATAGGGGATGAACGGTCGCAATCTCCCCAAGGGAGGGTCGCGGCGGGCGCGGCGGCCGTGTAGAAACGGTGCTGTGGATCCCTCAGGCTGCTCCAGCGCCTACGAGCCGGCGTGCTCGATCGCCTGCGGCGCACCGCTGGAAGGCGCCTGCGGCCCGGGAGGGCCGTGCAACGCCTGCTCGGCGGCCTGCGGCGGCCCCTCCGATCCCGGGCCGTGGTCGGCCGCGGCGGCGTCCGTGTTCGGCTTCGCCCGGCTCACCCCGCAGCGACTGGAGCGAGCCCGGTCACGGCACCGCGCCGGCCCGAAGACGGCGGGGCTGCGGCTCATCGCGGCCTACCGGCGATGGCTGTCGCCGCGGACGGGCGTCGGATGCCGCTACGTCCCTTCATGTTCGGGCTTCGGATACCGGGCGGTGCGCCGCTACGGGCTGTGGGCCGGGGGCCGGCTGGCGCTGGCCCGGGTGCTGCGCTGCCGCCCCGGGGTGGCCCCGGGCACCCATGATCCGGTGCCCGGCACCGGGGGCGAACGTTAAAATCCTCGCCATGAGCGACGTGAAGCTTTCCAAGCAGCATCCCCAGGCCAGGCCCGAGGAGGGCTCGAGGCACGGCGAGTTCGATGTCAAGTTCGGCCGGATCGGCGCTTCGGCGCCGTTCGGCAAGAGCAACTTCCCGATGCCGGTCGACAGGCTGTACTACGAGCACCCCGAGCCCGCCCCGCCGCGCATCCTGGACGAGGAGCGGCACTGACACAACCGGACTGCAAGTCATTGCGGGAAGGTTGTAAGAGAATTTCATAGGTGGTATGTTCTTGCGCACACGGGGCGCCGACGCCCCGTGCCCCTTCATCGACCCCGGAGGATGAGACGCGATGCGGCGTACCACCCGAACCGCGGCGGGAGTGCTGGTCTCGGCACTGGCCCTCACCGCCTGCAACACCCCCGACGAACCCCCGGGCCGGGCATGGGACGAGGAGCCCTCCGACGCCCGCCTCGCCGAACTGGCCGCCGACGCGGGACGAGCGGCCGAGCAGTTCTACTTCGTCATGACCGACCGCTTCGCCGACGGCGACGGCGCCAACAACACCGGCTCGATCACCGGCGACGCCCTCGACCACGGCTTCGACCCGACCCGGCGGCAGTTCTACCAAGGCGGCGACCTCGCCGGCGTCGAGCAGCACCTCGACTACATCGAGGGCCTCGGCACCACCGCCATCTGGCTCACCCCCGTCGTGGTCAACCAGCCGGTGCAGGTCACCGACGCCTGGACCGGCTCGGGCTACCACGGCTACTGGGGCACCGACTTCACCGCCGTCGACCCGCACCTGGGCGACGACGAGGCGCTCCAGAGCCTCATCGACGCCGCCCACGAGCGCGACATCAAGATCTACCTCGACATCGTCGTGAACCACACCGCCGACGTCATCCAGTACGCCGAGGACTCCAGCGCCTACATCTCGAAAGCCGACCAGCCGTACCTCGACGCCGACGGCCGACCCTTCGACGACGCGAACTACGCCGCTTCGAGCGAATTCCCCGAGGTGAACGGGGACTCCTACCCGTACACGCCCGTCCTCGAGGACGGCGAGGCCGACCGCAAACGGCCCGCATGGCTCAACGATCCGGCGATGTACCACAACCGCGGCGAGTCGACCTTCTCCGGCGAGTCGTCCACCTACGGCGACTTCGCCGGACTCGACTCGCTGTGGACCGAGCGGCCCGAGGTAGTCGACGGCTGGATCGACGTCTACTCCGACTGGATCACCGAATCCGGCGTCGACGGCTTCCGGCTCGACACCGTCAAACACGTCAACCTCGAATTCTGGCCGCAATTTCTTGCAGGCATCCGCGAAGCCGCCGACTCCCGAGGCGTCGACTTCTTCGCCTTCGGCGAGGTCTACTCCGGCGACCCGCTGGTGACCAGCGAATACGTCCGCAAGGGTCACCTCGACGCCGTGCTCGACTTCGGCTTCCACGGCGCCGCGACCGGATTCGTCACCGGATCGTCCGGACCCGAGGCCCTCGGCACCCTCTACGACTCCGACCCGCTGTACACCGCCCGCGACACCGACGCGACCTCGATGCCGACATTCGTGTCCAACCACGACGCCGGCCGCCTCGGCACCCACATCGTCGACAGCACCGACGAGAGCACCTGGCTCGACCGGGCGATCCTCGCCGAGGAGCTCATGTTCCTCACCCGCGGCCAGCCGGTCGTCTACTACGGCGACGAGCAGGGATTCACCGGATCCGGCGGCGACGACTACTCGCGCCAGACCATGTTCGCCTCCCAAGTGGACGAATACCTCGACGACGAGATCATCGGCGCCGACACCACGCACGCCGAGGACCACTACGACACCGAGCACCCGATCTACCGGGCCATCGCCGAACTGGGGCGGCTCCGCGAAGACCACCGGGCGCTGAGCGACGGCATCCAGATCACCCGCTCGACCGAGAACGGCGTGTTCGCCTTCTCCCGCGTGCACGACGAAGACGGCGTCGAATACCTCGTCGCGATCTCGAACGCCGAGACCGAGCAGACCGTCGAAGTCGAGACCTACTCCGAGGCCTTCACCCGGATCTACGGCGACGGCTCGATCGACGCCGCGGACGGCGAGGCGTCGATCACCGTGCCGCCGCTGTCGGCGACGGTCTTCCGCGCCGACGGGACCGTCCCGACCGGCCAGGCGCCGACCATAAGCCTCGAAGTCGCCGCGGAGTCGGCCACGACCGCGCACGTCAGCGCCGACGTGACCGGCGACCCGCTCGCCCGCGTCGCCTTCGCCGCCAGCGTCGACGGCGGCGAATGGACCTACGTCGGCACCGCGCCCGGCCCCGACCACCGGGTCGCCTTCGACCTGGCCGGACTCGGCGGCGGCGCGACCGTCGAATTCAAGGCCACCGTGCTCGACCGCGGCCACCGCACCGCCTCGGACAAGGCGACCACGACCGTCGCCACTCCCGCCCAGGCCGGCGGATCGCTCACCTGGGCGAACGTCCACTACGACGGCGACCCCGAGCAGTGGGGCCTGTACGTGTGGGGCGACGTCGCCGACTCCTCGAGCACCGTCTGGCCCGAATCCAACCCGTTCAGCGGCGAGACCGCCTACGGGAACTTCGCGCCGATCCGACTCGCCGAGAACGCGAGCGAAGTCGGCTACCTCGTGATCGACGAGACCGGCGAGAAGGACCACGCCGCCGACCGGACCTTCGATCCGAGCGCCGACCCCGAGATCTGGCTCAGCGCCGGGACCGGCGACGTGGCGCACTCCCTGGCCGAAGCCAGCGGCCACGTCACCGTCCACGCCCGGGACGACGGCACCGACTGGGGCCTGCACCTGTGGGGCGAGGCGCTCGCCGACGGCGTCGCCACCGACTGGGCGGCGCCGAGGCCCCCGGACGGCACCGACCAGTGGGGACCGTACTGGAACGTCCCGGTCGACGACGTCGACGCCGAGATGGGCGTCATCGTCCACGCCGGAGACACCAAGCTCCACGAGTCCGACATCCTGCTCACCCCCTCGCAGAACGGCGAGACCTGGGTGACCGCCGCCGGGCCGCACCCCACTCGGGCCGCGGCCGAGGGCGAGGCCGTCATCCACTACCAGCGCCCCGACGGCGACCTCGACGGCTGGACCCTGCACACCTGGGAAGGCGCGGCCGAGCCGACCGACTGGAACGCCGGACTGGAGCCGGTCCGCACCGACTCCTGGGGCGCGGTCTTCGAAGTGGACCTCGCCGACGGCGCCGAAGCGCTGTCCTACATCCTCCACCGGGACGACGAGAAGGACCTGCCCGCCGACCAGCGGCTCGAATTCGCCGAATACGGCCACGAAGTCTGGATCACCGCGGCCACCGAAGGCTACGTGCGCCCGGCCGGGGCCTCGAACTCGCGCACGCAGGACCTCGACCCGACCAAGGAACGGGCGATCTGGCTCGACCGGGACACGATCGCTCTCGACACCGGCGCCACCGACGGCAAGATCTTCGAACTGCTGGCCAGCGCGGACGGTTCGATCACGGTCGAGGACGGCGAGCTGACCGGGGACTTCGCGTCGATCGGTCTGACGCCGTCGGGCGGGCTGACCGAGGCCCAGCGCCGGGCGTACCCCGAGTACTGGGACTACCGGGCCTTCAAGGTCGATTCGGGGGCCGATGTCAAGAAGGCGCTTCGCGGGCAGTTGGTGGCGGTCGAGCGCGACCACACCGGGAAGGCGTGGCTGGCGACCGGCGTGCAGATCGCCGGCGCACTGGATTCGGTCTACGCCGCGGCGGTCGACGCCGATCTGGGTCTGACTTGGGAGAAGGGGAAGCCGACCCTGTCGGTGTGGGCGCCGACGGCGCGGTCGGTGAGCCTGGAGCTGTACGACGCCCCCGGCGCCGAGCCCACGGTCCATCGGATGCATCGGAACGGATCGACGGGCGTCTGGTCGGTCAAGGGGAAGCGGGCCTGGGACCGGGCGTACTACCGCTTCGCCGTCGAGGTGTGGCATCCGGCGACGCAGCGGGTCGAGTCGTATTCGGTGACCGACCCGTATTCGGTGTCGCTGGCGGCCGACTCGACGCACAGCCAGATCGTGGACCTGGACGACGAGGATCTGCAGCCGGAGGGCTGGGACGAGTGGTCGAAGCCCGCGGCGGTGGAGCCGGCCTCGGCGCAGGTGTGGGAGGTCCACGTCCGTGACTTCTCGATCGCCGACGAGTCGGTGCCGGCCGAGTTGCGCGGTACGTATGCGGCGTTCGCGCAGTCCGATTCGGTCGCGGTCGGGCACCTCGCGGAGTTGGCCGAGGCGGGTCTGACGCATGTGCACCTGCTGCCGACGTTCGACATCGCGACGGTTCCGGAGACGGGGCGGGTCGAGCCGGGCTGCGATCTGGGTTCGTTCGCGCCGGATTCGGCCGAGCAGCAGGCGTGCGTGGGCGAGGTGCGGGCTTCGGATTCGTACAACTGGGGTTACGATCCGCTGCACTTCAACGCTCCGGAGGGGTCGTACGCGACCGACCCTGAGGGGACGCGGCGGATCCTGGAGTACCGCCGGATGGTGCAGGCGCTGGGCGAGTTGGGGCTGCGGGTGGTCAACGACGTGGTCTACAACCACACCTCGGCGTCCGGGGTGGACGGGAAGTCGGTGCTGGACCGGATCGTGCCGGGCTACTACCACCGGCTCGACGGCGACGGCGAGGTCTACACGTCGACGTGCTGCCAGAACACGGCGCCCGAGCACGCGATGTTCGGGAAGTTCGTGGTCGAGTCGACGGTGCTGTGGGCCGAGGCGTACCGGGTCGACGGGTTCCGGTTCGACTTGATGGGGCACCACCCGAAGGACAACATCCTGGCGGTCAGGGCCGTGCTCGACGAGATCGACCCGGACCTGCTGCTGTACGGGGAGGGCTGGGACTTCGGCGAGGTCGCCGGGGACGCCTTGTTCGAGCAGGCGACGCAGCGGAACATGGCCGGCACCGGCATCGGGACGTTCAACGACCGGATGCGCGACGCGGTGCGCGGCGGTGGGCCGTTCGACGCCGATCCTCGGGTGCAGGGATTCGGTTCGGGCCTGTGGAGTGAGGACAACGGTTCGGGTACCGCCGCCGACCTGCTCGGCGAGCTGCTTCACGCCGGGGATTTGACGAAGCTGGGTCTGGTCGGCAATCTGGCCGGTTACACGTTCGTGGCCTCCGACGGGCGTCTGGTGTCGGGCGCCGAGCTCGATTACAACGGTGCGGCCGCGGGTTACACGGCCGCGCCGGGCGAGGCGGTGAACTATGTCGACGCGCATGACAACGAGATCCTGTTCGATGCGCTGGCGTACAAGCTCGACGGCGCTGTGACCGGCGCGGATCGGGCGCGGATGCAGGTGTTGAGCCTGTCGACGGCGGTGTTGAGCCAGGGCACGGGTTTCGTGACCGCGGGTTCGGAGCTGCTGCGGTCGAAGTCGCTGGACCGGGACTCGTACGACTCGGGCGACTGGTTCAACGCGATCCGGTGGGACTGCGGCGGCGCGGCGGGCTTCGGGACCTCGACGAACGGTTTCGGTTCGGGGCTGCCGCCGGCGTGGACGAGCGAGGACAAGTGGCCTTACGCGGCCGAGGCGATCGGGCGGGTAGGCGAGCCGAGTTGCGAGGACATCGGTCTGGCGAGCGGGAGGTACGCGGAGCTGCTGCGGATCGCCTCGTCGACGCGGGCGTTCAGTGTCGGGGACGCCGAGGAGGTGTCGGCGCGGGTGTCGTTCCCGTTGTCGGGTGAGGGCGAGACGCCGGGCGTGATCACGATGGTCGTCGATCTCGAGGGGCTCGAGGACGCCTTCGAGACGGTGACGGTGGTCTTCAACGCCACGCCGGAGGCGGTCGATCAGACGGTCGGCGATCTGGCCGGTTCGGGCGCGGGACTGCACCCGGTGCTGGCCGAGTCGGTCGATCCGGCGTTCGCCGAGGCGTCGTTCGACGACGGGTCGGGGACGTTCACGGTGCCGGCCCGGACGGTGGGCGTGTTCGTGAGTTAACGCATTCGGCCTTGACAGGCCGGGAATACTGGGGAGAACTTTCGGATCCCTGAAACCGGGGCGGACGCGCGGCGTCCGTCCCGGTTTAGTGTCCGGTCCGCCGCGGAAGAGGGTCGCTGTGGTTTTCGACGTGTCCGGATACGATTCGTGTCATGACCTACCCCCAGCAAGGCTCGCCCGGCGACCCGAATTTTCAGCCGCAGCCCGGCTCGCAGCCGCCCGGTTACGTCCCCGGCCAGGCCGGGCCCGAGTACGGCCGGCAGCAGCCGCAGTACACGCAGCCGGACATGGCGCAGCCGGCCTATCCCTATCAGCCGCAGCCCGGTTATCAGCCGCAGCCGGGCTATGCGGACCCGTACGGGCAGTACGGGCCTCCGCCGGTGCAGCCGACCAGCAAGGGCGGTGCGGGCACCGCGATCCTCATCGTCGTGGTGCTGGTGCTGATGATCGGCGGCGGCGTCGCCGGGTATCTGCTGCTCGGTGATTCCGAGGAGGGTCGGACCACGGCCGGGGACGACACGGCTTCGGAGGCGGCGCCGAGCGAGGACGCCGAGGAGCCGACCGGCGATGGAGAGTCGTCGCAGGAGGCTCCGGCGCCGGACGGCGACGCGTTGACGGTGGCGTCGCTGGGCGCGAGGACGCCGCTGCCGGAGAGCGGGGACTGGGCGCCTTCGACCGGTCCGGGCGGGCTCGGCGCGCTGAGCGACGACGCCCATTCGATTCACGTGCAGCACACCGAGAACTGGATCTCCTACCTGGAGGTCGGGTTGGTGAGCACGCTGTATGTCGACTACGACCCGGGCGATCTGGAGGGCAGTGCGGCCTCGGCGATGGAGGCGTGGACGCTGAGCGGCGCGTTCGACAGCACCGAGGACATGGAGGTCTCGGAGACCGAGTTCACCGAGGCGGAGGTCGACGGTCGTCCGGCGGTGCTGGCCGAGACGCGGGTGTCGTGGACGTCGAGTCCGAACACCGAGGACCTGTACGAGGATGTGGCGATCATGCTGGTCGACGTCGACGGCGCGAACGGGTTCATCGGGATCGCCAGTGTGCCGGAGTCGGGCACCGACTTCCGCCAGGCCGCGGTCGACGCGCTGCTGGCCACGACGTTCGAGGACGAGACGGCCTGACCCGCGGGCCGGGAGCGGTTCGGCTCGCGCGTGCGGTGCGGTCGCGGTGTCGGGCCACGACCGGGTGAACCGTGCGGGCGCGGTGGAGAACGCTCCGTCGCTCCGGCGAGTGAAAGCCCTGCTCGCCATTGCCTCCGTCACCTCCGCGAGTCGCGTCCGCGGGCCGGTTCCCGAGTGGTCCGTCGGTAGCCTTGGTGTGCCCTTCGGTGCGCGGTGCGATGGTCCGTCGCCGCGTTGGACGCCGACAGCACGCTCAAGGAGACTTCGTGGACTTTGGAACGCCCGTCGCCGGGCGCTACCGACTCGACCGGCACATCGCCTCGGGAGGCATGGGCGAGGTGTGGCGAGGTTTCGACGAGGTGCTCGAGCGCCCGGTCGCCGTCAAGATGCTCCACAGGGGACCTGATGAGGCGCTGCGGACGGGCGACCGGTTCGCCAGGGAGGCCAAGATCCTCGCGAGTCTGCGGGGGCCGGGCCTGGTGGAGGTGTACGACTACGGCGAGGTGGGGACAACGCCGATGCGCTACATCGTCATGGAGCTCGTCGAGGGCCGACCGCTGACGGCCGTGCTGGCCGAGCACGGCCGCCTGTCGCCCCGCCGGACGCTGCGGTACGTGGCCGCGACCGCCGAGGCGCTCGACATCGCCCACCGCAGCGGCGTGGTCCACCGCGACATCAAGCCCGGCAACCTGCTGGTCGAATCCGGCGGCGGGCTCCGCGTGGTCGACTTCGGGATCTCCTTGATCGACAGCGAAGCGCGGCTGACCTCGCCCAAAGGCATACTGGGGACGCTCTCGTACGTCTCGCCCGAGCAGCTCAGCGGCCGGGAGGTGCGCGGCGCGGCCGACTTCTATTCGCTCGGCGCGGTCGCCTACGAGTGCCTCACCGGGGCGCCGCCGTTCACCAGCGACGATCCACGCGGCGTCATCCACCGGCACCTCTACGAGGATCCCCCGCCGCTGCCGGGCGACGTTCCGCCGGCGGTGTCCGACATCGTCATGCGGTGCATGCGGAAGAACCCGACCGAACGCTTCGGGTCCGGAGCGGAGCTCGCCGCGGCCTGCCGGGCCGTGGCCGAGACCGGGGACCTCGGCGGCCCCGCGGAGGCGACCGGTCCCGTGCAGGTCGGACCGTCGAGCGAGGCCGACGACGGCAGGCGGCGGCGGTTCCTGGTGGCCCTGATCGCGGCGCTCCTGGCGTTCACCGTGGTCGGCGCCGTGTCGATCTGGCGGCCCTGGGCGCCGGCGCAGGCCGACTCCGAGCCGGGCGAGGGCGGCCTCGCCGCGGCGACCGAGACCGCGAACGCCGATCAGCGGTCCGCGGCCACCACCCCGTCGCCGTCGACGACGACCACGGCGGCGGCCGACGACGAGCCGACCGGCGAGGCGGCGACCGAGCGGCCGCGCCCGGCTCCCCCGTCGCCGAGCGGCGATGCCTCCTCGAGCCCCGAGCCGGCGACCGACGGCGACCTGCCCGACGTCGTCGGCATGGACGCGGCCGAGGCGCGGGACCGCCTCAACGCGCTGGGCTGGACCGACGTGAGGATCCGGTCCACGCTCCTGCCCGGCTCCGGGGCCTCCACCGAAGGGTGCTCGATCGTCTCTCAGCATCCCGACGGCGGCGAGACCGTCGGCTTCGACGAGGCCGTCAGGATCAACTACTACGGGCTTCGCGACTGCCCGTGAGACGACGAACCCGGTCCGCCGCGGCGGACCGGGTTCGGACGGCTCGACCGGCTAGAACGCCTCGTCGGGCACGTCCATGACCGTCAGGTCGGCGGCCTCGACGATCTTGCGGTCGGCGGTCAGGCGCGGCAGGACCTCGCGGGAGAAGAACTTCGCGACCGCGACCTTGCCGCGGTAGAAGTCGTCGTCGGACCCGCCGTCGAGCTTGGCCTGGGCGACCTCGGCCTGGCGCAGCAGCAGCCAGCCGACCACGAGGTCGCCGACGGCCAGCAGCAGACGCCGCGAGTGGAGCCCGGCCTTGTACAGGTCGCGCGGACGCCCCTCCATCGGGCCGGTCAGCGCCGGCTGCAGGGCCTCGAGGATGCCCTGGACGTCGCCGAGGGCCCGCTGGACGCGGGCGCGGACGTCGGCCAGTTCCGCGTGGCCCTCCTCGGTGGTGGCCATGATCTCGCCGGCGACGGACATGAGCGCCTCGCCGTTGTCCTTGATGATCTTGCGGAACAGGAAGTCCAGGCTCTGGATGGCGGTGGTGCCCTCGTAGAGGCTGTCGATCTTGGCGTCGCGCAGGTACTGCTCGATCGGGTAGTCCTGGAGGTAGCCCGAGCCGCCGAACGTCTGGAGCGACTCGGAGCCGAGCAGCTCGAAGGCCCGCTCCGACCCGCAGCCCTTGACCAGCGGCAGCAGGAGGTCGTTGACGCGCTTGGCGGCCTCGGCGGCCTCCTCGTCGCCGTCGGTCTGGGCCAGGTAGGTCCTGTCCTGCCAGGAGGCGGTGTAGGAGACCAGGGCGCGCAGGCCCTCGGCGTAGCTCTTCTGCATCATCAGGGACCGGCGCACGTCCGGGTGCTTGATGATCGGCACCCGCGGCGAGGCCTTGTCGCTCGCCTGCAGCAGGTCCGGGCCCTGGACGCGGCTCTTGGCGTAGTCGAGCGCGTTGAGGTAGCCGGTCGAGAGCGTCGCGATGGCCTTGGTGCCGACCATCATGCGCGCGTACTCGATGATGAGGAACATCTGGCGGATGCCCTCGTGCCGGCCGCCGAGCAGCCAGCCCTTCGCGGGGGTCTTCTCGCCGAAGGTCAGCTCGGCGGTCGCCGAGACCTTCAGACCCATCTTGTGCTCGATGTTGGTGGCGACCACGCCGTTGCGCTCGCCGAGTTCGCCGGTCTCGGGATCGAAGTGGTACTTCGGCACGATGAACAGGCTCAGGCCCTTGGTGCCGGGGCCGCCGACGCCCTCTTCGCCGACCGGGCGGGCGAGCACGTAGTGGATGATGTTGTCCGACAGGTCGTTCTCGCCGCTGGTGATGAACCGCTTGACGCCCTCGATGTGCCAGGAGCCGTCGGGTTGCTTGTAGGCCTTGGCGCGGCCGGCGCCGACGTCGGAGCCGGCGTCGGGTTCGGTGAGGACCATGGTCGCGCCCCACTGCTTCTCGATGAAGAGCTTGGCCCACTCCTGCTGTTCCTCGGTGCCTTCGATGAACAGGCTGTGGGCGAAGGAGGGACCCGCGGCGTACATCCACAGCGCCGGGTTGGCGCCCAGCACGAGCTCGGCCATCGACCACCAGAGCATGCGGGGGGCGACGGTGCCGCCGAGCACCTCGGGCAGGTCCAGGCGCCAGTACTCGGCGTCCATGAACGCCCGGTAGGACTTCTTGAAGGCCTCCGGGAGCGTCACCGTCTGCGTCGCGGTGTCGTAGACCGGCGGGTTGCGGTCGCCTTCGACGAAGCTGGCGGCGAGCTCCTCCTCGGACAGGCGCGCGAGCTCGCCGAGGACGTCGCGCGCGGTCTCGATGTCGAGGTCGCCGAACGCCCGGTGGTCGAGGATCTTGTCGGCTCCGAAGACCTCGAAGAGGTTGAACTCCAGGTCCCGAAGGTTGTGGCGGAAGTGCGTCATTGCGGGTCCTCCATTACTTGGTGGTAACCACCATCATATTACTCGCCGGTAGGCACCTCAAGCATCCCGCGACGTCCTCGCCTCGACCAGCCGATTCGAGAATTCCACCGCGCGGTGGCCGCCTCGGCCGCCATCGGCCCGGATTGTCGGAGGCGGCGGGTAATTTTCGCCTTGCCGCCGTAACCGGCGACGACGAGTCTCGTTGAACCAGGCAACAGACCGTCTGTGCGACTCCCGCCCGTTCTCCCGCCGTGTCCTCCAGGAGCCCCACATGATCCGCACCGTCACCGACCGCATCACCTCCCGCACCCGACCCACCTACATCGGCCGCCACCGCCGCACCCGGCCGCGCCTGGCCAGCGCCTTCCGCACGAGGACGCCGGTCCCCGACCAGAGCGGTCAGTCCGTCTCCGGCCGGTAGTCCAGCAGCAGCAGCGCGATGTCATCGGTCAGCGGGCCGCCGACCCAGCGGCGCAGCGCCGTCTCCAGCGACGCCAGGCCGTCGCCGACGTGCCCGTGCCCGATCAGGCTCCACGCCCGCTCCCGGATCGGGAAGAACTCGCCGTCCTGCCGCGCCTCGGCCAGCCCGTCGGTGTACAGGAAGATCCGGTCGCCCGGCTGCAGCCGCACCGTCAGCTCCTGCGCCGAGGGGCCCAGGCCCAGCGGCGGGGCCATCGACTGCGGCTCCAGATACGAGGCCACGCCGTCGCGCACCAGCATCGGCGGCGGATGCCCGCAGTTGACGATCTCCAGCGTCCCGCCGCGCTCCTGCAGCAGGATCGCGGTCACGAAGTCCTCTTCATCGGCGTTGCGGGCCACCGCGTGGTCGAGGTCGCTGACCATGCGCCGCTGATCCGACCGCTCGAAGGCGACGTGCCGGAACGAGCCGAGCACCGTCGAGGACAGCCGGACCGCGTCCAGACCCTTGCCGCGGACGTCGCCGATGATGATCCGCACCCCGTAGCCGGTCTCGAGCGCCTCGTACAGGTCGCCGCCGATCTCGGCGCCCGAGCGGGCCGAGACGTAGCGCGCGGCGATGTCGAACGGCCCCAGCCGCGAGTCGATCGGCCGCAGGATCGCCTGCTGCACCACCGCGGCCAACTGCGTCAGTCGACGCAGCCGGTCGTCGTCGCGCTCGCGCACCACCGACACGGTGATCGAGATGATGATCGCCCCGATCACGACCACGAAATCGACCGTGTGCCGCAGCGCGGCACCGAGGTCGAAGCCGTAGAGGATCCACAGGTAGACCATCGAACTGGCCAGGCTCACCAGACCGACGACCGCGACCCAGCGCCAGGTGAGGAACGCCGAGGCCACCAGCGGCGGCAGCGCCAGCCACGGGACCGCGTCCGACTGGCCCTGGAGCGCCAGCTGCAGGCCCACCAGGACGACCATGGTCACGAAGGCGGCGGTGAACACCGAGCGGACCGACGGGGAGGACCAGCCGCTCCACTGCCGGGTGCGCCCGGCGCGGGATGCCCGTTGCGTCGTGGTGCGCATCTCAGTGTTCGCCTCCTTCCCACCGAACGGTCGTCGGGGCCGGTGGGCTCTCACCCGCCCCGCGGAGCACGGCAGAGGGGCGGAATGCCGCGCCTGCTGATGATCCGGGCCCTTCGGGATCGCCGCAGCTGGGTCCGACGACCGCCGATGTGAAGATCGTAATGGTCGCGGAGTCGACTCCCGCCGTGGCCGAGGCCCCGATGCCGAGAAATGCGAGGTCTGTGCGTTCGGTCGGCCACGGCCGCCGAAAGGGACGATTCCACCTCATCCGTTCGGCCGGTATCGGCGGCGCGGACGCGTCAGCGGCGGCGCGCACAACGCCGTTGCCGCCGAGCGGGCACTGTGCCAGAGTGGGAACGTGCAGTTCAAGGTCGTGAGAACCCCCTTCGCCAGCCCTGTCGCGCAGGCACTCTGCGCCGAGATCCAAGCCGAGTACGTGCACCGGTACGAAGGCGAGGGCGACCAGACGCCGATAGACCAGGACGACTTCGATCCACCGCGCGGCGACTTCTTCGTGGCCTTCGACTCCGAAGGCGAGGCCGCCGGCTGCGGCGGATGGCGGACGCACGAGCATCACGACGCCGAAATGAAACGCATCTACGTGCGCGAAGGATACCGACGCAGGGGCCTGGCCAAACTCCTCGTCGCCGCCGTCGAGTCGTCGGCGGCCGAAGCGGGGCGCAAGCGCATCGTCCTGGAGACCGGCCCGCGCCAGCCCGAGGCGATCGCGATGTACGGCTCGCTCGGATACGCGCCGGTGGAGCCCTTCGGCTACTACGCCTGCGCCGAAGGCTCCCTCCACCTGGGCAAGGAGCTGCGCAGCGAGCGCGGCTGAAGCGACCGAAAGATCCACAGAGAACAGCGAAGCCGGTCCTTCGAGGACTGAAGAGAGACCGGCGCTGACGTGCGTTGTCGTACTGGAGCGGATGACGGGAATCGAACCCGCGTTATCAGCTTGGGAAGCTGAAGTTCTACCATTGAACTACATCCGCGCGCTGTGCATTCGCCGAAACGCCCCGGCGCGCCCACACAGGCGGCTCCAAGTATATTACGCCGCCTTCCGCCGCCCAACGGCCCCCGACGCGGGCCCGGCCGCACCTCTTTTCCTCTCCGTTACCGCATCGACGCCGTCCCCCCTCCCCGTGCGCGGCCGAAGCCTGCCGAGGTCGATAGTTCCGGAAGGCGTACTGTGACGATGGGCACTTCTGGGCGGTTTCGGGCCTGCTGCCCCCGGCACCGAGAGCTGCGGAAATTTCCCAGTTGCAAGTGAAGGGAGACCCTCTTCACAAGCCGTCTCGGCATAGGTACTATGACGTCATCGAAAATTACCGATACTTGTTCCGAAAGTTTCAGTGATCCTGCCCTCGCGGGTCCCGGAACGGGCGTCGGTGACCAAACCCTCATCCCTCGAAAGGAAAATGCTCCGATGCGCAAACCCCTTAACAGGCTCCGCGCGCTCACCGCGGCCGGAGCCGTCGCCGCGCTGGCGGCGACAGCCGCCTGCGGCGGCGAATCCGGCTCGGACGACGACATCGTCTGGTGGCACATCCAGAACCAGGACCCGATGATGACGACCTGGGAGGAACTGGCCGACGAGTGGGCCGAGGAATCGGGCCAGACGTTCGAGATCCAGGCCATCGAGAACCAGGCGTTCAAGGACCGCATGGGCACCGCGACGCAGTCCGGTGACGTTCCCGACCTCTTCCAGACCTGGGGCGGCGGCGTGCTCGCCGAGCAGGTCGAGGCCGGACTGGTCCAAGACCTCACCGGCAAGCTCGACGCCTGCATCGACAACATCAACCCGATCACGCTCGAGCCGTACACCGTCGACGGCAAGCTCTACGGCGTTCCGTTCGACGCCGGCGTGGTCGGCTTCTGGTACAACAAGGACCTCTTCGCCGACGCCGGCATCGAGCAGCCGCCCGCGACGTGGAGCGAGTTCCTCGACGCCGTCGAGGCACTGAAGGACTCCGGCGTCGCCCCGCTCGCGCTCGCCGGCGCCGACCAGTGGCCGGGCCACTTCTACTGGACCTACCTGTCGATGCGCATCGTGGGCCTCGACGGCATGGAGGCCGCGGCCGAGGCCGGCGACTTCTCCGCCGAAGGCTTCGTCGAGGCCGGCGAGAAGCTCGCCGAGCTGTCCGCCATGGAGCCCTTCCAGCCCGGCTTCGAGTCCGCCACCTACGGTGAGGCCGACGGCCAGGCCGCCCACATGGGCGAGGGCCTGACCGGCATGGAGCTCATGGGCCAGTGGGCCCCGACCGTCCAGGCGGACGCCTCGGGCACCGACGGCCTGGGCGACGCGCTCGGCTTCTTCCCGTTCCCCGAGGTCGAAGGCGGCCAGGGCGCCATCACCGAGTACCTCGCCGGCGGCAACGGCTTCGCGGTCGGCAAGGACGCCCCCGAGGAGATCTTCGACTTCGTCTGCCACCTGCTGTCGGAGGAGAACCAGGCCCGTGAGGTCGCCGACGGCGGCTTCACCACCGTCGCGGCGAACCCGGAGGCCGTGGTGCCGGAGATGGACGCCAACACCAAGGCCGTCGTCGACGCGCTGGGCGTGGCCACCGGTACCCAGCTGTACCTCGACCAGGCATACCCGCCGGCCATCGGCGGCGTCATCAACGAGGCCACCGAGGGCGTGATCTTGGGGCAGATCTCGCCTGAGGAGATGGTCACGATGATCAATGATGCGTGGGCGGCCGAGGCGTGACCGTCACCCAGACGCCTGACTCGGCTTCGGCCGAGGGGCGCCCGGTCACCCGAGGCGGGGGCAATCCCCGCCGCCGGGTGGCCGGGCGCCCCGGCGCCGGGACCATAGCCGCGTTCCTCGCCCCGGGACTGGTCCTATTCGTTCTGTTCGTGCTCACACCGGTCCTCTTCGCGGCCTATGTGGGCTTCTTCCGGTGGAACGGCCTCGGCGGTCCGCCGAGCGACTTCATCGGCCTGGAGAACTTCCGCAACCTGCTCGCCGACAAGGTGTTCCTCGGCGACCTGTGGCATCTCGCCGTGTTCATCCTGCTGTCCCTGGTGATCCAGCTGCCGCTGGCCTTCGGACTGGCGATGCTGCTGCACCAGAAGTTCCCGGGACGCACGATCTTCCGGCTGCTGTTCTTCGTGCCCTACGTGCTGACCGAAGCGGTCACCGCGGTCCTGTTCCGGCTGATCTTCTCCGAGCGCCGAGGCTTCGCCGATTCGCTGCTGGCCTCGCTCGGCATCGAATCCGACATCGGCTGGCTCTCGGACCGATCCATCGTCCTGTTCGTGGTGTTCGGCGTACTGACGTGGAAGTTCTTCGGCTTCCACATGATCCTGTACTTGGCCGGCCGCCAGAACATTCCCGACGAGCTCTACGAGGCCGCCGCCATCGACGGCGCCACCGGGGGACAGATGTTCCGCCGTATCACCCTGCCGCTGATGGGCCCGACCGTGAGGATCACGATCTTCCTGTCCATCATCGGGGTGGTTCAGCTGTTCGACCTGGTGTTCGTCCTGACCGGCGGCGGACCGTTCCACGCCTCGGAGACCTTGGCCATCACCATGTACGAGCAGGGCTTCCAGCGCAACCAGATCGGTTACGCCTCGGCCCTGTCGATCGCCATGTTCCTGATCAGCTTCATATTCGCGCTGTTCTACCAGCGGCTCGTGCTGCGGCGCGACCTGGCAGGCGGCCTGACCGGCCCGGACACGAACGGAGGCCGCTGATGAGCGTCAACACCGTGCGGTCCAACATGCTGCGCAACACCGGCTTCTACATCGCCGCGTTCCTCACGCTGGCATTCGTGGCCACGCCGATCATGTTCGCGCTGCTGGGCGGTTTCAAGGACAACGCGCAGCTGCGCGAGAACTCCCTGGGCCTGCCGAACCCGTGGAACGTCGAGAACTACACCGACGTGCTGGCGGCCGACACGTTCTGGCGGCAGCTGTTCAACTCGGTCGGCATCGCGCTGGTCACCACGTTCCTGGTGGTCGGTGCCGCCGCGATGGTGGCGTTCGTGTTCGCACGCTACGCCTTCCGCGGCCGCGAGGCCCTGTTCATGCTGTTCGCGGTCGGGATGATGTTCCCGTTCCCGGTGGCCGTGCTGCCGCTGTTCATCATCCTGCGGACGATGGGCCTGCTGAACAACCCGCTGGGCGTCATCCTCCCGCAGGCGGCGTTCGGGCTGCCGCTGACGATCATCATCCTCCGGAGCTTCTTCCGCGCCATCCCCGGCGAGATCGAAGAGGCCGCGGTGATCGACGGCGCGAGCCCGTGGCGGTTCTTCCTGACCATCCTGCTGCCGATGGCGCGCCCGGTGCTGGCGACGGTGTCGGTGCTGGCGCTGGTGGCCAGTTGGAACAACTACCTGCTGCCACTGGTGGTGCTGACGGATACGAACCTGTGGACGCTGCCGATCGGCGTCACGCAGTTCTCGGGCCAGTACGCCTCCGACACGGCGAGGGTATTGGCGTTCGTCATGCTGGCGATGCTGCCGGCGCTGATCTTCTACGCGTTCGCCGAACGCCACCTGATCAGCGGCCTGACGGCCGGCAGCACGAAGGGCTGATGCCTTCGGAAGGAACCGGATCACCCGCCGCGGCGTCGGAGGTGCATGAGATCGAGAATCGCACCTCTCGGCGCCGCGGCCGTTTTCGCCGCCGGCGCGTGCACCTCTCAGCCCGACGTCACGATCGACCCGCCGGTGGAGTGGATCCCCGCTTCGGCCCAGCTCGCCTCCTACGACTCCTGTGAGGAGGCCCTGGAGGGCATCCAGCAGTCGGCCCTGTCCACGATGACCGCGATGCGGCACAGCCGCTCCTGGGGCGTCGACCGCCTCGAAGCGGCACAGGAGGACGGCGCCGTCTCCGCTGAGAGCGATGAGGCGGCCGGAGCCGGCGACGCCTCCTCGACCGCCCACTCCGAGACCAACAACGCCGTCGCCGGCGTCGACGAGCCCGACATCGTCAAGACCGACGGCCAGTACGTCTACACCGCCACCGAGACCGTCGTCCGCGTCGTCGACGCGGACGCGGCGGCCGTGGTCGCCGAGCACGAGTACGGCTGGGAGAGCTGGGGACACCGGCTGTTCCTCGGCGACGACGAACTCCTGGTCATGTACAGCCGCGACCGCGCCGACGGGCAGGAGTACCGCACCGAGTTCGTCCTCGAGCGGCTCGACCCGCGGACCCTGGAGCGGCACGACGTGTTCACCGCAGAGGGCTCCATGCTGGACGCCCGGATGGTCGACGGCGAAGTGCGGCTGGCGGTGACGTCCGCGCCGCACCTCCAGCCGCTGTGGGAGGAGTTCTACGACGGCGACGCCGCATCCCTGCGCCGGGCCGTGCGCCAGACCGAGATCGACGACTGGCTGCCCGGCTTCGACGTCAACGGCTCGGCGGTCGAGACCGACTGCGGCGACATCGCGCACCCCGACCGTTTCGAAGGCGGCAGCACCGTGTCGGTGCTGGCCCTGCCGGTCGACGGGGCGTGGACGGATGTGGACCCGACCACGGTGATCGCCGACGGCGGGACCGTCCACGGCACCCGCGACAGTCTCTACCTGGCGCACAACGACTACCACTGGGGGGCCGAGGACGCCGAGGCCGAGACCGAGCTGTACCGGTTCGTCTTCGACGGCGGCAGGGCGCGACTGGCAGGCGAGGCGGCCGTGCCGGGAACACTGCTGAACCAGTACTCCCTCAGCGAGCACGACGGCCACCTGCGCGCGGCGACCACGGAGAACAACGACTTCGGCTGGGGCATCCCCGAGGACACGCGACCCGCCGACGAGGCGGTGCCGTCGAAGTCGACCGTGACGGTCCTGCGGATCGGCGAGGACTCCCTGACCGAGGTCGGATCGGTCACCGATCTGGGCCCCGACGAGCGGATCTACTCGGTCCGGTTCATCGGCGACACCGGCTACGTGGTGACCTTCCGCCAGACCGACCCGCTGTACACCGTCGACCTGTCGGACCCCCGGTCGCCGGTCGTGACCGGCGAGCTGAAGATCACCGGATACTCGGCCTACCTCCACCCCGTCGGCGACGGCCGGCTGCTCGGCGTCGGCCAGGAGGCCACCGACCAGGGCGTCACGACCGGGCTCCAAGTCAGCTTGTTCGACGTCACCGGCGACGAGGCGAGCGTGCTCGACCAGTACGAGCGCGGCGGCGCGAGCTCGGAGGCCGAATGGGACCCGCACGGATTCCTGTACTGGGAGCCCGAACGCATCGCGGTCCTGCCGGTGTGGGACTGGACCGGCTACGACGCCGAGACCGGCGCGGTGGTCCTGAACATCGGCGACGACTCGGTGTCCGAACTGGCCTGGATCGCCCACGGGCAGGACGGCGGCGAAGAGCCGTACCGGGCCATGATCACCCGCAGCCTCGTCATCGGCGATCAGCTGTGGACCCTCTCGCAAGCCGGCCTGATGGCCAGCGAACTCGGCGGCGACTACGAGACCGCCGAATGGATTGGCTGGTAGATCGAGCTGTGGTCTACGGCGACAAGGTAGGCAGTCGATCACGGTCGTGTCGCCGGGCTGCCCGCCGGTGAGTGGCGCGGGCTCTTTGGCTGCGATGACGGGGTGAGAGGGTGGCCGGGGTCGTGTCTTCGGCCTGCGGGTTGGTGGGTGGCTTGGGTGGCTTGGCGGCGATGAAGAAGTAGTGGGGTTGGCCGGGGTGGTGTGTTCGTGGCCGGGCCGGGGTGCTCATTCGGGCCCCGGGCATGGGGGAAGGCCCGGACCCTCGGTGGGGTTCGGGCTGCGATGCCTATCGCGTCCCCCGCCGCGGGATCAGCGCCCGCGACGGGCGAGCTAAAAAGGGTATTGGCTCGTGTGCTGAGGCGCGTTCGCCTTTGATCCCCAGCGGAGGCGGTGGCGGTGCCGTTGGGGTCGGTCGTGCTGGTGTGGAGGCGCGTCCCGTTCGGGAGGTGTGCTCGTGTTCGCGGGCCGGTGGCGGGTAGGGCTCGGGTTCCGGTGATGGTGCCTGCGGTTCCCGGTCCGTTGTGTGAGGCTGGTTCGCCTGCCGAGGTGCCGGTGCGTGCCCGTTGGTGTCGCTTCTGAACCGTGCTCGTGCTCTGCTGCGGGCGTCGCGTGCGGCTCTCAAGTCTTGGTCGAGGCTGATCTGCTCGGCCCAGCCGTCGAGCTCCTCGCGGAGGGCCGGGCCCCACTCGTCGGGGAACAGCCCGGTCGGGAACACGTTCGCCGCATCACCGGCGAACTCGGCGTCGAGGTCTTCGGCGGTGCGCCAGTCAGCGCATCCGCAGCCGTTCCCGTTCGAGTGGGTTCCGGTCGGCCGCTGTCCGTTCCCGTTCCTGGTATCGCTTCGGGTCTCGGTGCTGGTGGTGATGCAGTTGTGGTGGACGATCAACGCCCGGCCGGGGGCGGTTTTGGTGACCGTCCAGCCGGGGGTGTGGACGCGGCCGTGGTGGAACCGGCACAACAGGATCAGGTTCTCAGCGACCGTCTCACCCCCATCGGCCCAGTGCCGGAGGTGGTGTGCCTCAGTCCACGCCAAGGGCGCGTCGCACCCCTGCCAGGCGCACCCCCAGGGCTGCTCCAGTTCGAGTTTGCGGCGCAGCGCGACGGTGGGGAGGCGTTCGGCCCGGCCGAGCTCGACCGCTTCGCCGGTGGCGTAGTCGAACACCGCCGGGACGATGAGTCCGGCATCGCAGGCCAACAACCGCGCCTTGGCGAGGCTGATCGGTTGGCCCTCCAGCAGCGGCACCCGGCCGGTGTCCTCGCCGCGCAGGGTCTCGATGTCGACCGTCAGGTGGAGCGCGGTGGTGTGCCCGTGGCGGGTGTGCGCTTTCGGGTCGGCCCCGTACACCGCCAAGACCTGATGCAACGCCTCGGCGCGGCGGTTGGCGGCCGGGGGCAGGAGGTCGTGCTGGTCGGTCTGGTCCTGGCGCGGGGGCGGGACGGCCGTCTCCAGGGCTTTGGCGAGCATCTGACCGGTCTCCGATGAGAGGGTCGCTCGCAGGTCCCACATGCCGCCTCCGACCGGGACCAGGTCCAGGCGCTGCAGCGACTGCTCCGAGAGCCCGTCCAAGAGTTCTTCGCCGGAGTCGAGGGCGGCTTGGAGTTCGTCGAGGAGGGCGTGGACGGCTTTGACGCTGGTGTGCGCGCAGTACTGCCCGATCAACACCTCAGGCGACGCACACCGGACCTCGGGGTCGAACGGGGAGGGCACCGGCTCCCGATAGGGGGTGGTGGCGTAGTCGCGCAGGGCCTTGGTTTGTTCGAGTCGGCGTGCGGCGGCGGCGACCGCGTCGATCCGGGCAGCACCGGAGACCGCGGTCTCGGTCAGGTGCGTGAACTTCCTTGCGGTGCGGGCGATGGCGGCGATGTCCGAGGCGGTCTTGTCGGTGAAGTCGAACTTCGCGACCAGCCAGGCCCGGACCGCCGAGTACCCGTCGATCTCGCGGTGGATCCGCCAGGCTTGTGCCTCGATCACCTCGGCCAGCACCCGGGCGTGCACGGAGTTGATCAGGGCGGCGGCCTGGTCGAGGCTGGTGTGGATGGCTTCGGACTTGACCGAGCGTTCCTGAACCGATGCTCGCGTGCTTGCCATGTGCCACACCCCCTCGCGGTGGTCGGTGTTCGAACGTCCTACCGGTTTCCGGTGGCTTGTTCGCCCGATACCTCAATGATCCCAGGCCCGGGGCCGTTTGCCATCACTCTTGGGGTGCGGATACGTTCATGTTCCGAGCCCGGATCGCCTGCGGCCCAAGCGGAAAGCCGAGCGACACTCCGAACAGGCCCGGCATCAACCCCGGCCCAGGCCCGGCCACGACGACACGACCCCGGCCGCCCCCGCTACCTTTTTGTCGCCGCCAAAAGACCGTGGCCACCCACCACCCGACAGCCGAAGGCCCACCCCAACCGCCCGCATGCCTTAGGGTTGCTGAGAACGATCGGAAGCAGCACCGCCTACAACACGGACGCGATGCGAGCGCACAACCCCAGAATTACGTCCACCTGAAGTACCACGCCTTCGACTTCACCATGTGGTCGGCGAGGTCCTCCAGTGTGGGCACGCCGGAGTCGAGGAGGTCGGGGCAGTAGGCGTAGGCCTCGCCGGCGACCTTGAGGGCCTCTTCGGAGTTCGGCGGGTGCGGCACGTAGAGCTCCAGCACGTCGTAGGTCATCGCCACCAGTTCGATCTCGAAGCGCTGGTGCCAGCGTCTGAGGATCGCGGCGTGCTCGGCGCCGTACAGCTCCCAGTTCGTCGAACCGGCCCAGGGGAACAGGGCCGGGATCTTCCAACCGGCGTCGGTCTCGACCAGGCCGAGCAGCCCGTCCTGCTGCGGCGTGGCGAAGTCCGAGTCGCCGCGCCGATGCAGGATCGGGACGCCGCGGGCCGGCTCTCCGGCTTCGGCGGCCTTGTCGTGAAGCAGCTGAGCGGCGTCGATGCCCTCGGCGCGGGCGAGTTCGTCGTCGCCTTCGTGGACGATCGACTCGCCTCCTTCGCGCCACTCCTCCGGGGCGCCGAGAAGCACGGGCATCCAGCCGGTCTTCTCGGCGGCCTGGCGGATCTCCAGCCACCAGTGCAGGGCCTCCGAGGCCCGGACGCCGAAGGCCCACATCGTCGCGTCATGGCGGCGCACGAGCTGGTGCATCTTGGGGACGGCCAGGCCGGCGTCGCGCAGGGCGGCGCGGGGGGAACCGGCGATGTCGAGCGCGTCGGTGTCCTCCTCGCGCGGCATCATCTCGTCGCGCCCGGTGGTGGGCGGCCGCGTCGGCGGCTCGGGCTTGTCGAGCGTCAGCAGTTCGCGCTTGGGCCGCTCGGGAACGAAGATGTCCTCCGGCAGCGGCTTGGCCTCGGGTTCGGTCTCGAGCGCCGGCTCGGGTTCCGGCGAGGGGTCTGGTTCTGGATCGGGCACCGGCACGAGCATAGGCCTGCCGGCGGGGGAGTCGGGCGTGGCGGGCGCGATGTCGTTCTCCTCCTGAGATTCCGTCTGGAGTGTCTCGGGGGCGGCATCGTCGAGGGCACCGGAGGACGCGATGGACGCCTCTTCCGGCGCTTGCTCGGGCTCGGGCTTGGCTGTCGGTTCCTGTTGGGCGGCGGGATCGGGCACTGAGTCAGGCGTATCCCGGCGCCCCAACAGACGCTGGAGGAGTCCCACCCGATATATGATGCCCTGTCCGAGTGACGAAGTCCAAACGCACCCCGCCGTAGCACTCTAGCGTTCGCCGTTCGAGCTCAGCGTTTGCGTCCCTTCTTGAAGAGCATGCCGAACCAGAATGCGCAGAACAGGATGATCACCAGGACGGCGACGAGTTTGAAAAGGAGCATCATTTCACCTGCATGAGGTTGGGACGTTTGGGTTCGACGCTGTCCCCGCTCGACTTGCCGGTGAGGCGGCGTCTGATCCAGGGAGCGAAGTGCTTGCCGGCCCAGGCCGCGCCGCCCAGCTCGCGGCGGACCTTGGCGACGCTGGGAAGCGGCTTGAGCCAGTCCTCGTCGGGTTCGATGCCGAGCGCTTCGCAGACGTTGACGGCCACGCGCCGGTGGCCGTGATCGTTGAGGTGGAGGCGGTCCTCGGCCCACAGGCGCGGGTCGGCGAAGGCCTGGTCGCCCCACAGGTCGATGAGGATCGCCTTGTGCCGCGCGGCGACCCGCCGGTAGGCGTCGTTCGTGGCGATGAAGCGCTTGCGCAGCATCCGCATGCCCGGGATGTGGCACGAGACGTCGGCGCAGGTGAAGAGCATGACCTCGGCGCCGGAGGCTTTGAGCAGGCGGACCACCTCGTGGGCGCGGGTCGACAGCTGCGTCGGATTGAAGCCGGGTCGCAGGGCGTCGTTGCCGCCCGCGGCGAAGGAGACCAGGTCGGGGTTCTGCTTGATGGCCGGGACGATCTGCTCGTCGACGATGCGGTCGAACAGGCGTCCGCGGACGGCCAGGTTGGCGTAGGCGAAATCCGGCCAGAACTCGGCGGCGCGATGGGCGAAGAGGTCGGCCCAGCCTCGGAAACCCGAACCGTCGGGGTAGGGGTCTCCGACGCCTTCGGTGAAACTGTCGCCGACTGCCACGAAACTCGAGAACTCCGCGGGCACTCCCACTCCCCACCTTCAATCCGCATCGAACCTCTGGTCTGTTCCCTTGCGGGTGCTGACCAGCATGCCTCATCCAGATAACGATCGGATTTCAATCAAGTGGCGAGCGCGAGCACAGCGGCCCGGCCGCCTCGGTCCGCGAGCGCCCCGGAACGGCCGGCGGGGCGCTCGCGGACCGGCGGTCAGGCCTGGTGCTCGGCGTGGACGACGACCTCTCCGGCCGGGACGTCGATCGTCTCGCCGGCGGTCTTGACCTGGACGTCGGTGTCCAGGTGGTTGACGCAGAACAGCCAGGAGCGTCCGTCGTCGTGCGAGCGGCGGACGACCTCGACGCCGGCGGGAGCGTCGGCGACCGGTTCGACGTGCGCGTCGGAGGCGGCCGCGGCGATCACCCGGTCGAGGGTGTCGTCGTCGACGAAGGTGGTCAGGTAGTGGGCGTTGCCGTCGCCGAAGCGGTTGACGGTCCAGGCCGGGGTGCCGTCGGCGTAGGTGTCGCGGACTTCGGCGCCGCCCACGGCGACGCCCGCGGAGTCGTAGACCGGCACGGTCTCGGCCGTCTCGCTCCAGATGTGGCCGGTGCCGCCGGAGGCGAGCTGGACGGTCTCGTCGATGAGCGGGTAGAACTCCTCGGAGCGGACGCCGACCAGGTCGCGGAAGGCGCCGGGGTAGCCGCCGAGGTAGACGGTGTCGGTCTCGTCGGCGATGCCGGAGTAGGCGGTGATGAGGACGGTGCCGCCGTCGCGGACGAACGCTTTGAGGTTCTCGGCGGCCTTGCGGGAGGTGAGGTAGAGGGCCGGGACGACTACGAGCTTGTAGCGCGACAGGTCGCCTTCGGGGTGGGCGACGTCGGTGGTGATCCCGGCGCGCCACAGGGCGGCGTAGTAGGTGTTGAGGACGCGCTGGACGTGGAGGTCGGAGGTGGGTTTGGCCTCGTGCTCCTGCGCCCACATGTTCTGGTAGTCCCACAGGATCGCGGTGTCGGCGCGGACGGTGGAGCCTTCGAGCTCGTCGAGTTCGGCGAGCCTGGAGCCGAGTTCGCAGACCTCGCGCCAGATCTTGGAGTCGGTGCCGGAGTGCGGGACCATGCCCGAGTGCCATTTCTCGGCGCCCTGCCTGGAGGCGCGCCATTGGAAGAACATGATGGCGTCGGCGCCGCGGGCCAGGTGGGCCATGGAGTTGCGGAGCATCTCGCGGGGGGCCTTGGCGCGGTTGCGGCCCTGCCAGTTGACCGCGGAGGTGGAGTGCTCCATGAGGATCCAGGGCCGGCCGCGGCCGAGCGAGCGGGCGAAGTCGGCGGCGAAGCCGAGGTTGACGTGCTCGAAGGGGGCTTCGAGGTAGTGGTCGGTGGCGAGGACGTCGACCGCTTCGGCGAACTCCCACAGGTCGATGTCGGGGTGGGAGCCGGTCATGAAGTTGGTGGTCGTCGGCTTGTCGGAGTAGCGGCGAACGACCTCGGTCTCGGCCCGGTAGAGCTGGAGGAGCTGCCAGGAGGAGAAGCGCTTGAAGTCCAGGACGTGGGCGGGGTTGGGGATGGTGGGGGTCGGCAGCGGCACGAAGACCTGGTCCCACGAGGAGTATGCCTGGGACCAGAACGCGGTGCCCCACGCCTGGTTGAGGCCGTCGAGGTCGCCGTAGCGTTCGCGCAGCCAGACGCGGAACTTGGCGGTCGCCGCCTCGGAGTAGGAGCGGGCGTTGTGGCAGCCGTATTCGTTGTGGATGTGCCACAGCTCGAGGGCGGGGTGGTCGTGGTAGCGGCGGGCGACCTGCTCGGTGATCGCCAGCGCTTTGGCGAGGTAGACGTCGGAGGAGGGGTCGAATCCTTGGCGGGAGCCGTGGGTGA
The DNA here is from genome assembly GCF_054779575.1 of Glycomyces halotolerans. NCBI lineage: Bacteria > Bacillati > Actinomycetota > Actinomycetes > Glycomycetales > Glycomycetaceae > Glycomyces > Glycomyces halotolerans. The sequence goes on along the minus strand of NZ_BAAGXZ010000007.1, from coordinate 90,831 downwards.
GGCGCCTGCCGGTCTCGTCGACGATGACCGCTTCGGGATAGGTGGCGGCGAACCAGGGCGGCGGGGAGGCGGTGGGGGTGGCCAGGCAGGCTTCGATGCCGTTGGCGTGGAGCATGTCGAGGACTTCGTCGAACCACGCGAACTCGAAGCGGCCCTCTTCGGGCTCGAGTTTGGCCCAGGAGAAGATGCCGACGCTGACGCGGTTGACGCCGGCTTCGCGCATCAGGCGCATGTCTTCGGCCCATATGTCGCGGGGCCACTGTTCGGGGTTGTAATCGCCGCCGTAGACGATGGCCATGGCGGGTCTCCTTTGCTGAAGAGGGCGGGTTGGCTCGCCACCAAGGCTACGGTAAACGGTTACCTAGATCCAACCCTCGGACCTGCATTTTTGTACCCCTATATAAAGTAGGGGGCGGCCATCGTCCGTTCAACGGACCCCCCGGTGGTCGCCGCTAACGGGTCATCCACCCGGCGGCTCCCGGCTCGACCCACCAGGTGCGCTTGCGCTTGAGTTCGTCGACCAGGCCGTCGGAGACGAAGGTCGCGCTCTGGTCGGGGTGGACGGCGACGGCCCGGCCGCGGGCGCGCCGCACTTCGATGCGCACCCGCTTTCTGAACCGCCCGACGGTCACCGGCACGGCGACCGCGACGTCGATGCGGCCGTCGGCCGGGTCGGGCTCGGCCAGGACCATGTCGTCGGTCGCGGCGTAGCCGTCGGCGTTGGCGACCACGCAGGCGAGGATCTGCTCACCGCCGTCGGCCAGGACCGCGTCGTCGAGGTTGACCACGCCGCGCCAGGGCCGATCGCCGCCGCCGATGCGCACGCCGTCGACGCAGACGCCGCCGCCGTCGTGGCGCATCAGGTCGGTCCGCTTGACCGTGCCGCCGACCACGGCCTCGGCGACCTCGGCGGGCCGCTGCGGCAGGCCGAAGCGCTCGACGATGCCGGGCACGGCCCCCAGCGGCAGGATCGCGAGCGCGGGCAGGTCGGGCACGGTGCGGCCGGGCGGCAGAGCGTCGCCTCGCTCGCCGGGCGCGGGCGCGAGGCGGCGCACCATGCGGGCGAGCACGGCGTTGATCTGCTCGTCGCTGTCGGCCGCGAGGACGATCGGGTCCGGTCCTTCCACGACCGGGTCGATCTCTTTGGGAGAGGCGGCCTCGACGGTGCGCGCCTCGGCGCCGAGCCGCTTGAGCTCATCGATCAGATGCAGCGTCTGGGTTCGCGGCCCGGTGGCGGAGCAGTTCGACTCCACGAGAGTCAGCACGACGACGTTCACGACGAACCACAGTACGGTGTGTTGGAGGCCCGGTGCATAGCGCTCGGGCCTGGTGAGACCTGGCGTCGGACAGTGCCAGTACGCTTAGTCGGTAATCGGGTGATCAACTTCCCGGGAGGATGGGCAGATGCCAGCGATCGCGGTCGTCGGAACGCAGTGGGGCGACGAGGGCAAGGGCAAGGTCACGGACCTGCTCGGCGCCGACATGGACTACGTCGTGCGTTACCAGGGCGGCAACAACGCCGGGCACACGGTCGTGACGCCCGACGGCACCAAGTACGCCATCCACCTGGTTCCGGTCGGGATCCTCACTCCGGGAGTCGTGCCGGTGATCGCCGGCGGCGTCGTGGTGGACCCGAAGTTCCTCATCTCCGAGCTCGACGAGCTCACCGCCGGCGGGGTCGACGTCTCGAACCTGAAACTCTCCGCGGACGCCCACCTGATCATGCCGCACCACCGGGCGCTGGACCGCGTCGTCGAGCGCTACCTGGGTTCGTCGCGGATCGGCACGACCGGCCGGGGCATCGGCCCGACCTACGCCGACAAGGTCGCCCGCATGGGCATCCGCGTGCAGGACCTGCTGGACCCGGGGATCCTCACCGCGAAGCTGGAGGCGATCCTCCGCGAGAAGAACCAGATCCTGGTGAAGGTCTACAACCGCAAGGCGATCGATCCGGAGGCGGTGGCCGAGGAGTACCTCGGCTACGCCGAGCGGCTCAAGCCCTACATCGCCGACACCCGGCTGCTGCTCAACCGGGCGCTCGAGTCCGGCAAGAACGTGCTCCTCGAAGGGGCGCAGGCGACCATGCTCGACGTCGACCACGGCACCTACCCGTTCGTGACCTCGTCGAACCCGACCACGGGCGGGGCCTGCGTGGGCACCGGCATCGCGCCGAACAAGATCACCACGGCCATCGGGATCATCAAGGCCTACACGACCCGCGTCGGCTCCGGTCCGTTCCCGACCGAGCTGCACGACGAGCACGGCGAGTTCCTGCTCAAGCGCGGCGGCGAGTACGGCGTGACCACCGGGCGGCGGCGCCGCTGCGGCTGGTTCGACGCGGTGCTCGGCCGCTACGCGGTGCGCGTCAACGGGATCACCGACCTGTTCGTGACCAAGCTCGACGTGCTCTCCGAGCTCAAGCGGGTGCCGATCTGCGTGGGCTACGAGGTCGACGGCGAGGTCGTGGAGGACATGCCGATGACCCAGACCGACGTCCACCACGCCAAGCCGGTCTACGAGTACCACGACGGCTGGTGGGAGGACGTCTCGGAGTGCCGCAAGTTCGAGGAGCTGCCGGCCAACGCGCAGTCGTACATCGAACGGCTCGAGGAGCTGTGCGGGGCGCGGGTCAGCGTCATCGGCGTCGGTCCGGGCCGCGAGGAGAACATCATCCGGCACAGCATGCTCTGAGCCGGTCAGAGGCGGTCGACGACCTGGACGTGGCCGGGGGCGTAGGAGGCCAGGCGGGCCAGCAGCTGCTGCGGCTGCGGTTTGAAGTCGTTGCAGCGCATGGCCAGGTCGAAGCCGGCGACGAGCCCTTCGGTGGCGCGGTTGGCCTCGCGCAGGACCGAGCGGTCGACGAAGCCGGGGCGGTCGGAGCCGCCGCGGCCGAGGTAGACGTCGGTGGCCAGCAGGAGATAGGAGTGGCCTCTCCTGCGGGAGCCGACGGTGATCGCCGCCAGTTCCTCGACGTTGCTCCAGGGGATGAGCAGGACCTTGCCGAAGCTGGGGCGGACGCGCAGGCCGAAGTGGTTGACCGAGAGCTTCGGGGGCCGAATCAGCGGCACCAGGAAGAACAGCGCTCCCAGCAGCGACATGACGGTGAAGAATCCGGGGAGGGCGACCACCGGGTTCGGCTCGCCGGAGTCGAGCGTCGGCGGTTCGGTGTGCACGAGCCAGGCGAGCGCGCCGATGCCGGCGGCGCAGACGAACGCGTAGAGGACCAGGGAGGAGATCCTTCTGGTGGGAGAGCTGCGTTCGACCACGGTCCATTCCGAGCTTCTTCGCACCTGGCCACCTCCCGTGCGCAACTGTAGCCAGCGAGGGCTACCGTCGGGTAGAGGGTCGCTCGCGCGGCGGGGGTGTGAGGCGGTGAACATCGTCGATACGGCAGGATATTCACCGCGAACCACCGCAAAGGGACGCGTATTCTCGCCCCGGTCGCGAAATGCGGTTCCCGGTCGGCGCCGCGCCGTCCGTACACTGGTGTCAACCCGATGTCCGCTTCGTCCACCCCCTTCCGGCGGAGCACGTGAGTCGCCCGCCGACTCCGGGCGTCGGCTCGCACCGTCCGACCGGCTCGCGCCGGATCGGTAGTCCACCTATTGGGGGTACCCGTGCCGGCGATCCCGGATGAAGGCCTACGCGCCACACTGGCCACGATGGCTCCCGGAACCGCGCTGCGCGACGGCCTGGAGCGCATCCTGCGGGGCCGGACCGGCGCGCTCATCGTCGTCGGCTGCGACCAGACGGTGGAGTCGATGTGCACCGGAGGGTTCGAGCTGGACGTGGAGTTCTCCGCCACGCGCCTGCGCGAACTGTGCAAAATGGACGGGGCGGTGGTGCTGACCAACGACGGCTCGCGCATCGTGCGGGCCGGAGTCCACCTCATGCCCGACCCGTCGATCTTCTCGGCCGAGTCGGGCACGCGCCACCGCACCGCCGAGCGGGTGGCCAAGCAGACCGGCCTGCCGGTCATCTCGGTGAGCCAGTCGATGCACACCATCGGCCTCTACATGGGGCCGGTGCACCACCTGCTGGAGCCGTCCACGAAGATCCTCTCGCGCGCCAACCAGGCCCTGGCGACGCTCGAGCGCTACAAGCAGCGCCTCGACGAGGTCGCCGCGAACCTCTCCAGCCTCGAGATCGAAGACCTGGTGACCGTCCGCGACGCGGTCACGGTCCTGCAGCGGCTCGAGATGGCCCGCCACATCGCCGACGAGGTCGAAGGCCACGTCATCGAACTCGGCACCGACGGGCGACTGCTGGCGCTGCAACTCGACGAGCTCATGGCCGGGGTCGACATCGACCGCGAGCTGATCGTCCGCGACTACCTGCCCGAGGGCGCCGACTTCCCCAAAGCGCTCCGCAAAGTCGACGAGATGAGCTCCACCGAACTGCTGGACCTGGCCGCCGTGGCACGGTCGCTGGGCTACCCCGGTTCACCCGACGTGCTCGACCGGCGCGTCAGCCCGCGCGGCTACCGGATGCTCGCGAAGGTGCCCAGGCTGCCCGAAGCGGTCGTCGAACGCGTCGTCAGCCGCTTCCGGTCGCTGCCGGAGCTGCTGGGAGTCTCGGTCGAGGACCTGCAGGGCGTCGACGGGATCGGTCCGGGCCGGGCCCAGAACATCCGCGAGAGCCTCACCCGCCTGGCCGAGGTGTCGATCCTCGACCGCTACATCTAGGTCCCGTCTCAGGTGAAGCGCAGCGACGTCGGCTGCGAGACCGCCTCGCCGAGGCGCGCCCGCAGCTCGTAGTCGCCGGCCGGGAGGCGGCGGCGCTCCCCCTCGCAGCCGGGCTCGGAGGCCAGGCCGTCGACCCGCAGCTCCACCGTCTCCCCCGCGCCCGCCTCGAGCTCCACCTCCCGCTCCTCCAGGCTCTCGCAGTGGGCCGTGGAGGAGACCAGGTCGGTGCCGGCGGCCAGCTCCACCTCCACGCGACTCAACTCGACCGTGCAGGTCCGGTCCGCACCGGAGGCCACCAGGACGCTCACGGGGACCTCGGAGCCGGCACGGGCCTCCTCGAAGGCGGCGACCACCTGCAGCATGAGATCGGCCTCCGGACAGGCCGGCACCGCCGGCGTGGTCGGCTCCGGGCTCGGTTCGCCTTCGGGCGGCGCGGAGATGTAGGGCCGCTTGAGGGTGCTCGACGACGACGGCTCGGCCCATGCGGACGCCGAGCGGTCGGCGCCGCCTTCGGCACTGGCCCCGCCGCCCGAGCCGAGCGCCTTGACGACGAGCACGATCACCAGCGTCAGCACCACGGCGGCCGCGGCCACGATCGCCCGGCGCCGCCAGTAGACCGAGGCCGGCTCGGAGCCCTTGACGAACTTGCCCTTCAAACCCTGCACGTCGGGACGCTAGCGCACCCTCGGTCCCGATCGGCGGAACTACACGCGGACAATGGGGGACATGCTCGCACCCGACCGGCTCGCCGAGAGGCTCATCCCCTGGTTCGACGCCCAGTCCCGCACCGACCTGCCGTGGCGCAGGCCCGGCACGACCGCCTGGGGCGTGCTGGTCTCCGAGGTCATGAGCCAGCAGACGCAGGTCGCCCGCGCCGCTCCGGTGTGGGAGGCGTGGATGGAGCGCTGGCCGACCCCCGAGGACCTGGCCGCGGCGCCGACCGCCGAAGTGCTGCGAGCCTGGGGCCGCATGGGCTATCCGCGGCGGGCGCTGCGCCTCCAGGAATGCGCACGGATCGTCGCCGAACGGCACGGCGGCGAAGTGCCCTCCGATCCGGCCGAACTCGAGCGGCTGCCGGGCATCGGCGTCTACACGGCCGCGGCCGTGGCGGTCTTCCATTACGGCGGGCGCCACCCCGTGGTCGACACGAACGTCCGCCGGGTGGTCGCCCGGCTCGGCGGCGAGCCCGACGCCGGGACGGCGACGACCAAGGCCGACATCGCCGCGGCCGAAGCGCTGCTGCCCGAGGCGGCGGGCACCGCGGCCAGGCTGTCCCTGGCGCTGATGGAGCTCGGGGCGCTGGTGTGCACGGCCAGGACCCCCGAGTGCGCCTCCTGCCCGGTGACCGACCTGTGCGGATTCTCCGGCCGGGAGGTCCCGGCCGGACCGAGCCGCAAGCGCCAGCGCTACAAGGGCACCAACCGGCACGCGCGCGGAGAGATCATGCGGGCGCTGCGAGAGGCCGACGGGCCGGTCGAGCCCGACCGGATCGCCGCGCTGTGGCCCGATCGCCGGATGCTCGACGAGGCGGTGGCGCAGCTGGTCAGCGAGGGATTGATCGCCACCGACGAAAAGGGCCGGTTCGAATTGCCGAGTTGATGACAAGCGGCCCTCACGCTGTTAATCTCGGGAATTGAGACAACTTCACGATGCTCGGTCGGTGCCGATCCCACGATCGGCGGCTCCGGGTCCAACTCCGCTTCTCACACAAGTGGGGCGCCGGACGGGCCTCGCGGCCCGTGCTCACCGCCGGTGCCGGAGCCGAACACCTGCCGCCTCGACCGCCCCCGCGCGGTCGGCCAGAGAACACGACGACGCGGCTCGCGCCATCACAACGTCGCGTCGACCGCGGACCGGCCGCATGAAAGCAGACGAGGTGGACGCCGCGCCGCAGGGACCGGCGAGGCGACCGGGCGACGACGATGCCGCCGAGGTACCGCGCGCTCTGACCCCGGCGGCACCGTCACGTCTCGTCCAGGACACGACGAAGCCGCCGGCACTGACGTGCGGGCGGCTCTCTCGGTGTATGACGCGGGCCCCTGAGGGGGGACCCGCGCTCGACGTCCGTCGTCGGATTCGGCCGGCAGGGCGGTCCGGCCGATCCGGTTCACTCGCCGGATTCGCGCTGTCCGGGGATGTCCCCGTTGATGAGGGCGCGGATCTCGGACTCGCGGTAGCGGCGGTGGCCGCCGAGCGTGCGGATCGCCGAGATCTTGCCGGCCTTGGCCCAGCGGGTCACGGTCTTGGGGTCGACGCGGAACATCGCGGCGACCTCCGAGGGGGTGAGCAGGGCCTCTGATTCAACCGGAAGGTTCAAGTCTGTCGTCATCGTTCAGTCTCCTCCACAGACGGGCTTGGAATCACCGGCTGCCGCAGCCTCGATTCGTTCCTTCTCCAATCGTCCGTGCTGTCGTAGATGTCCGACATAGGCCGAACGGTCGATTTTACCTAGACCTTCCGCGCCCCGGCCTCATACGAGTGATCACTCCACAGGAGAATACAAAGCTGGACGGGCCCGCCGCAAAGGGGTGGAGCGCTCAGTTCAGGCGCTCTTGGAGACGACGATCACGCCACCGTTCCACTAGGCGCGCATAGCATTCCTGCGCCGCCTCGGCTTCGCCGTCGCCGAGCCGGTCGAGCGCCTCCCAGGTCAGGTCGACCGAGTCCTCGCGCCGCAGCTCCCGCTCGTCCATGCGGGAGACCAGTCCGCCGTAGTCGAGCTCGACGACCGAGTCGGCGTGGAAGCCCTCCAGCCACTCGGTCGTCTCGGCGAGCGCCGCGGCCAGATCGGCGTCGTCGCCGAACTCGGCGCGGATGAGGTTGCGCGCGACCACCAGCTGGGTGCGGGCCTTGGCCATCGGGGTCCGGTAGCGCAGCCGAGGCGGCCCGTCCCCGGCCACGAGCTCGCGGTCGGCCGGTCTGACGCAGGCGAACCAGCGCAGCGGCACCGACCAGGCGGCGACCTGCTCGTGGGCGTCGGCCGGCGCCTCGTGGCGGTCGACGCCCTCGTCGTGGGCGACCACCTCGGCGGCCGAGGCCAGGAACTCCGGCGGCACGAGCGCCTCTGCCACCGCCTCGGGCGTCAGGTGCCGCAGCTCCAGAGCCGACTGCGCGACGCGGTAGCGCAGGTTCCACGGGCAGACCAGCGGATCGCCATCGCCGCGGTCGATGACGTAGGCCTCGCGGGGAAAGGAGGGAACGCCGCGCCAGGGCCAGCCGATGCGCTCGTAGAGCGCCTCTCGGCGCTTGCGGGGGCCGTCGGCGGTGTCGACCGCGCGTCCGGACGCCGCGTAGGCCCGCCAGTAGTCGGCGTCGGCCAAAGCGCCTGCCGGCTCATAGACGCGCAGATACGAGGCGTGCGGTGCGTACACGAGCCAGATACTTCCACAGTCCCGAGCACGCGGCGCCGGGGCCTTCGGGACCGGGTCCGATCCGCTTCGGGCGCACCGGCGCGACGGGCCGGCGATCACCTCCGCGACGGGCGGCGACCGAAGTCATAGACTGTGGGCGTAGGCATACCCGCGCTACACCGAAACGCCCCGGCCGCGACCCGGCCGAACGTCGAGCGGGCGGGCCGTCCGCTCGCAGAACTGGAGAGCAAGCCATGAGCATCTTCGACGACAGCGGCCATGAGCAGGTCGTCTTCTGCCACGACCCCGACTCGGGACTGCGCGCCATCATCGCGATCTACTCGACCGCGCTCGGACCGGCCCTCGGCGGCACGCGCTTCTATCCGTACGCCACCGAGGAAGAGGCCCTCACCGACGTGCTGCACCTGTCCGAGGGCATGGCGTACAAGAACGCGATCGCCGGGCTCGACCACGGCGGCGGCAAGGCCGTCATCTGGGGCGACCCGGCCACCGGCAAGAGCGAGGCGCTGCTGCGCGCCTACGGCCGCTTCGTCGAGAGCCTCGGCGGACGCTACGTGACCGCCTGCGACGTCGGGACCTATGTGGAGGACATGGACCTGGTCGCGCGCGAGTCGGCCCATGTCACCGGCCGCTCCCCCGAGGCCGGGGGCGCCGGGGACTCCTCGATCCTCACCGCCTTCGGCGTCTTCCAGGCCATGCGCGCCGCCGCCCGCCACCGCTGGGGCACCGACGACCTGTCCGGCCGGACCGTCGGCGTCGCCGGGCTCGGCAAGGTCGGGCGCCATCTGCTGCCGCACCTGACCGAGGCCGGCGCCGACATCGTCGCCACCGACGTCTCCGACGCCGCGCGGGCGTGGACGGCCGAGCACTTCCCGAAGGTGCGGCTCGTCGCCGACACCGACGAGCTCATCTCCTCGGGCCTGCACGTCTACGCTCCCTGCGCGCTCGGCGGGGTGCTCAGTGAGCACGCGCTCAAGATCATGGACGCCGAAGTCGTGTGCGGAGCGGCCAACAACCAGCTCGCCGAGCCCGGCGTCGCCGCCGAACTCGACCGCGCCGGCGTGCTCTACTGCCCCGACTACGTCGTCAACTCCGGCGGCGTGATCCAGGTCGCAGACGAGTACGGCGGCGGTTTCGACTTCGAGCGCGCCAGGCGCCGCACGGCGCTGATCTTCGACACCACCGCACGGATCCTCGAACGCGCCGACGCCGAGGGCACGATCCCCGAGGCCGCCGCCGAGACCATCGCCGAGGAGCGCATGACCGCGGTCGGCAGGCTGCAGCGCCTGCGCCTCTTCCGGTGAGCGGGTCCTCCCGAACCGCAGGCGGTCGTCCCGCCACGCGGTGACGAAGGCGTCGCGACGCTCCGGCCACAGTGGCGGCCGGGGCTCGCCGAACGGCCCGCGGGCCCCGGGGCCCGCGGGCCGGAAATCGACCCGGTATCGACCGGATGACCGATAATCTGTGGCATCCAACTCATGGGCCGGGATGCAATCGAGCGCCGCAAGGTTGTACCGTAGGAGCCACGAAGAGATTGCAAGCATGCCGGGGCGCCTTATCGGCTGCCCCGATGATTTCTGTGCGAGGGGGTCGAGCCATATGGGGCGCGGCCGAGCTAAGGCAAAGCAGACCAAAGTGGCTCGGAAGCTCAAGTACCATGCTCCGAACACCGACCTGCGCGCGCTGGAGCGCGAGCTGGCCGGTGCGCGCGAAAGCATGGACGACGAGCGATCCGAGGACGACGAGTTCTCCGCTTACGCCGAACGGTACAACGCGGACGACGACGATATCCGCGAAGAGGACTGGCTCCCGCCGGACAAGGAGTTACGACCCGCCCCGTAATCGGCCCGCCTGAACGCGGGCCAGGGCAGGTCCGACCCGCCAGGCACCTGCGATCCCACATCCCGTGCCTCCGGCACGACGCGTTCCGCTCGGCTCCGCTTCGGTCCTCCGATCCCGCCTTCGGTTCGCGCACCCGGTGGAACGGCGATGCACGCAGATTCCTGAACATTCGGCGACGGGCCGCTGAACAGCGGCACTACCGACAACGCACAAGAAGGGGCGGTCACCGACCGCCCCTTCAGTGTCCCCGCCCGAAGCCTACTGCTGCGGGGCCTGAGGCCACTGGTTCTGCTGCGTCGTCTGCTGCCCGTAGGCGCCGGCCTGCTGCTGTTGCTGCTGGGCCTGCTGCGCCGCCTGAGCGGCCTGCTGCTGTTTGGCGGCGGCCTTGGCCTCGGCGGCCTCGGCCGAGCCGGGCACCATGATCGCGCCGAACACGAACAGCCCGTAGGCCGCGATCAAGAGCAGCAGTCCGATCCAGGCCGAAGCGTCCGAAGCGCTGCTGCCGTCGCCGAGCGAGAGCAGGGCGTACAGGGTCTTGGCCAGGAACACCGCCGCCGCGGCGATCGTGAGCGACTTCCACAGCCCGCGCAGCCGCTCCCCGGCGAACATCGTCAAGGCGAACATCACGATCACGGCCACGAGAGTCGTCTGCACCCCGTCGAACTGCCAGCCGACGAATTCCCCGAGCTGGGTGGAGTCACTGGTGCCGGCGATCAGGCCCGACAGGATCAGGGCGCCGAGCCCGCTGAGTCCGAGGATGGCGGACATCGAGGGGACACCGAGCTTCTCGAACAGCGACGGCCCGGGCTGGGTGTAGGCCGCGTACTGCTGCTGGGCCTGGTACTGCGCCTGGGGCGAGGCGTACTGCGGCGCCTGGTACGCCTGTTGCTGCGGTTGGCCGGAGGTCGGCTGCTGCGGGTAGCCCGCACCTGATTGCTGTTCACTCATGGCCCCATCATGCCTTGCGTCCGCAAGAACCGGCCCCAGTGGGGGCCATCGCGAGCCGGATGGCGGCACGTTCCCGCCGGGAGCCCGTAGGCTTGAACCATGTCGCAACATCTCCGTCCCGTTTCGCCTATTTGGGTGGCCGGCCGCCCCCAGCACGGCGAGGAGGAATTCTTCGTCACGCACCCGTTCGACGACTCGCCCGTGGGAGCCACGTCCTGGGCCACCGGCGGGCAGGTGGAGGCCGCGGTCGCGGCCGCCGCCGGCGCCGCGGACGAATGCGCGGCGCTGCCTGCGCACGTGCGCGCCGAGGCGCTCGAGCACGTCAGGCGCCGCCTCGACGAGGAGGCCGAGACGACCGCGGAACTCATCACCGCCGAGTCCGGCAAGCCGATCTCGTGGGCCCGAGTGGAGGTGCGCCGGGCGGTCTCGACCTTCCGGTGGGCCGCCGAGGAGGCCCGCCGCTTCACCGGCGAGGTCCAGCGCCTCGACACCGACCCGGCCGCCGACGGCCGCATGGCGATCGTGCGGCGCTTCCCGCGCGGCCCCGTGCTAGGCATCACACCGTTCAATTTCCCGCTGAACCTGGTGGCGCACAAAGTCGCGCCCGCCATCGCCGCCGGATGCCCGATCGTGGTCAAGCCGGCTCCGGCGACACCGCTGTCCGCGCTGCATCTGGGCGCCCTGTTCTCCGAGACCGAGCTGCCGGCGGCGATGGTCTCGGTCCTGCCGGTCCCCAACGACCGCGCGGGCGGCCTGGTCGAGGACCCGCGGCTGCCGGTGGTCTCCTTCACCGGCTCCGGCCCGGTCGGCGCGCAGATCCGCCGCAACGTGCCCGAGAAGCACGTGACACTCGAACTCGGCGGCAACGGCGCCGTGCTGGTGGCCGCCGACTACCCCCAGCGCGACTGGGCCGCCGAGCGGATCGCCACGTTCGCCAACTACCAGGCCGGCCAGTCGTGCATCGCCGTCCAACGCGTCTACATCGAAGACGCCGCGTTCGCCGACATGGCCGAGCGCATCACCGAGCAGGTCCAGGCCCTCCCGGCCGGCGACCCCAACGACCCGTCCTGCAAGGTCGGGCCCATGATCAGCGCCGAGGCCGCCGAACGGGTCGAGACGTGGATCACCGACGCGGTCGAGGGCGGCGCGAAGATCCTGTGCGGCGGCGGGCCCCGCTCCGGCGCGACCCTGGAGGCGACGGTGCTGACCGACGTGCGGCCCGACGCGAAGGTGCTGCGCGAGGAGGTCTTCGGGCCGGTGCTGGTGCTCCAGCGCGTCGAGGACTTCACCGCCGGGCTGGAGGCGATCAACGACTCCCGCTACGGGCTCCAGGCCGGGGTCTTCACCGAGAGCCTGCCGCAGGCGATGCGGGCCCACCGCGAACTCGAGGTCGGCGGGGTCGTCGTCGGCGACGTGCCCTCGTTCAGGGCCGACCAGATGCCCTACGGCGGCGTCAAGGCCTCCGGGGTGGGACGCGAAGGCGTGAGGTCCGCTATGGAGGATTACACGACCGAACGGGTGTTGATCCTGCCCGATACCCTGTGACCATGAGTTACGCCCCCACTCCGTATCAGCCCCAGCACCCCTACACGCCGCCGGGCGGGGACCGCCCTTCCGGACGGCGGAACCTCGGGCTGATCGGCGGGATCGTCGTCGCCTGCACCGCGGTGGTCCTCGGCTCGATCCTGCTCGTGGCGTTCCTGGCCAACCGCGACGACGGCCGGCCCGCCGCGTCCGACGGCGGGACCGCCGATCAGAGTTCGGCGACGGTCGAAGGCGAGGAGGCCGCCACCGACGCCGGCGACGCGGACGCCGGCGGCGACCCCGAGACGGTCGCCGTGGCGGTCGCGACGATCCTCTACGGCGTCAGCGAGGAGAGCGCCGAGGATCTGGTCTGCTCCGATCCCGGCTACTACCTCACCGACCTCGAGACCATGGGCGCGACCGTTCGCGACACGCTCGGCGAGGACTACGTGAGCCTCATCGACGAGATGGTCGCCACCGACTCCCGCGAGACGGGCGACGGGGTGGAGGTCGACGTCGCGTTCGTCATCTACGGCGTCGAATCCGATGCCGGGACCGTGGAACTGGTCGTCGAGGACGGCCGGTGGAAGGCGTGCGACTTCGCCTATTGACAGGCGTCGAGCCATGAGCGGCCCGATCGGCCGATTCGCGGGACACTGCGGGAGATAGTTCTTAGCCTGGTGGCATGGTCCAGCCTCCCAACTACGGTCCCCCGCCTCCCGGCGGCCGGCCGCCCGAACCGCACGGCGAACCGGATCCGCGGCCGCACGGAGGCCCGGGCCCCGAAGGCGCCGGAGGCGAGCCGGCCTGGTACGGACAAGGCGACTACCAGCAACCGTTCGCGCCGCCGCCGAAGCGAGGCGGGGGCAGGACCGGGCTGATCATCGGCATCGTCATCGCGGTGGTGCTGCTGCTGGCCGCCGCCGTCGCGGCCTTCCTCATGCTGTCCGGCGACGACGAGGAGCCATCGGCGATCGAGACGACCACCGCCGAAGCCGAGGAGACGACCGGCGCCGAAGAGGAGACCACGGGCCCGCCGCCGATCGCCGAAGCGGTCGGCGCCTGCCTGCCCCAGGAGCCGACCCTGCGGGACAACACGTTCGACCTGACCACCACGTGCGAGAGCGACGAAGCGTTCTGGACCGTCACCGCCGCCGACGACAGTGTCGAGGCCACCGTCGACGAGGAGGGACGGCTCGACGACCTGCAGGCCGCCTACGACGTGTGCGGCGAAGAGTACGGCCGGTTCGCCATCGGTGAGCCGTGGACCGACTGGTACTTCACCTACGACAGCGCGACCGGCAGCGTCGAGGAGCTCCTGTGCGTCGAAGCCCTCGGCAACCCCGACGAACAAGGGCGCCTGCCGATCACACCGGACACCGGAGACTGCTTCGACGACAGCGACACCTGGTGGTCGGTGCCGTGCGACTCCGAGCCGGCACTGTACGAAGTGGCCGACACCATCGAGTTCGACCAGCCGCGCGACCTCAGCGCCGAGGAGGCCGAGGAGGCCTCATCGGACTGCTCGAGCGGTGAGTTGTTCTGGCAGATCACCGACGTCGAGGGCCTGACCACGGCCCTGCTGTGCGGCGACGAGCGTTGACCGGCCGAGCACGGCGGCCCCCACCGTGATCTCCAGCGGCCCCGCGGTGCCGGCTCAGGCGTGCTCGGGCGGCAGCAGCTCGTCGTTCGGATAGCCGCCGAGGAGGTCGTCCGAGGCGGTCAGGTCGAACTCCTCGCTGATCCCGACCGTGGCCAGGTCGGCCGAGGAGACGACGTCGCCGTCCTCGGCCAGCTCCATGAGCATGCCGCGGATGACCTGCGGCGGCACGTCCGACTCGTCGCTGAGCGCGGCCAGAGTCAGGGTGACGATCACCGACTCGGCGTCGCCCGGCAGCGAGAAGTGGCCCTCGTCGTCGAACTCGTACTCCACGCCCCCGGCCCTGCGGATCGCGATGGCGGTGAGCTCCTCGAGGTCCCCGCGCTGATCGGCGGCCTCCTCGATGGCGCCGAGCTTGTCGAAGGTCAGCACGTCGAACGGGTTGATGTACAACTGCGGGGCCACGTACAGCTGGCCGTCGCGGTGCTCGCCGCGGTACAGGCCGATCGCCAGCAGGAATTCGAGCAGGTCCCGCACCGTATGGGGCACCGGCAGGCCCGAGCGCTCGCAGTGGGTGGTGAAGGTGGTGATGCGCTCGCTGCGCTGGGCGGTGGCCCGGTCGTACTCCTCGCGGGCCTCCTTCTCGACCACTTCGGGCGAGGCGCCGTAGTTGTGCTCGCGGGCCTCGGCGATCCAGTCGTCGACGTCACCGGGGTCGCACCACACCGGCTCGTTCCAGATGTCGTCGTCGGGGAAGACGTCGGCCCACCAGGAGGCGGGGAAGGGATCCAGCTGCGGCACGGTCCTGAACAGCTCGATGCTGCATGGCATCAGGCGGATCCACGCCGGATGCATCGGGGCTTGGACCGGTCCGGGCTCGTCGCCGCCGAATGGCCTCTCGAAAGCTTCCACGTATCGACGGTAGCAGCGAACTGCGACACCGCTCGGCCGCGGAGGCCGCGCACTGTTACGCCGGTAGCGGAACGGCCGCGGAGAAAGCCGCCTCGGCGGTCTGTTGTCGGTGTTGCTCAGTGCCCGTTGAGTGCCCTTCACGCCGAGGCGGCTCGCCGCGCGTCGGATGCGCCCGACAGAACAGGGCCAAAGCCCCGTTCGCCGGACGATGCACCTGTCGCGCCGCAGCCGACGTTACTCCGATCGATATCGGCGAATATCGACCGGACGGCCCCTGTCGGCTAGCCGTTCGGCTGAATACCGGAAAGGTCCGGTTCGAAGCCTGCCAAGTCGCCTGCGTACTCGGCGGCGAGGTACTCGAGGGTCCTGACCTGCTGCGCCAGGAGCTGACCGACCTCCACGATCTGGTCGGCGGGGTTGACGACGAGCCAGTGCTCGTACTCTGCGTAACGTTCCTCGGCCTGCGCCTCGGCGGTCACTGGGTTCCTCCCTTGAGCGAGCGACGTGATCCGGCCCAAGCTAATGCCGGCCGGCCTCGCGCCGTCCGGCGACACGCCGCCCGGAGTCGAAATCTCGCAAATCGTTGTCAAAGCGGTCGTTCCGCCGGATCAGGACCGCAGGACCAGCCGCAGCGTATCCGAACCGCCGTCGACGACCTCGATCGGCACGCCCCAGTCCTGGCGGGTGAGGTGGCACGCCGGGTGCTCGGCCTCGGCGTCGCACGTCGCGGCCTGGGCCACCACCTGCAGCACCCCGCGCTCGACGCCGGCGGCCAGCTCGAGGTCGCGCCCGAGCTCCTCACCCGCGCCCGATCCGGACGCCAGCAGCTGGGGAGGGTCGGCCGACACCGTCATCGCGATCGGCGACCCGAAGCCGTAGTCGAGCTTCTGCCCGGCCGCGGGCTCGAACACGACCTCCAGGCGCAGCCGACCGGGGCCGACCTCGGTGCGCTTGCGCGTGACCCGATGGTGCTCGCCGTCCACGACCGACGCCGCCACCGCGGGCGCGGTCAGGCGGTGCGCGGCCGATTCGACCACCACAGTCCGGCCGCCGGCCACCAGCACGTCGCTGGGTTCGGCGAGATCGGTCGCCAACGTCGCGACCTCCCCTGTGGCCGGATCGTAGCGGCGCAGCGCGCCGTTGTAGGTGTCGGCGACCGCGACGGCGCCGCCGGGCAGGACACCGACGCCGAGCGGATGCTGCATGAGCGCCTCCCCCGCGGGCCCGTCGACATGCCCGAAGTCGAACAGGCCCTGCCCGACCGCGGTGCTCATCCGGCCGTCCTCCACATAGCGCAGCGACGAGGTCTCGGCGTCGACCAGCCAGAGCCGGTCCCCGTCTGCGGCCAGACCGGACGGCTGGGCCATCCAGACCTCGCCGAGCGGTCCGTCCTTGAGGCTCTCGACGGTGGTGCCCGCCCAGGGGCGGGCCGTACCGGCCACCGGGTCGAAGCGCCACAGCTGGTGGATGCCGGCCATGGCGACCACGATCCCGCCGTCGAACCACGCGACGTCCCACGGCGAAGAGAGGTCGACCTCCGTCGCCGCGTCGGCGCCGCCGTCCGTCCGCCACTGGCGGCCCGTGCCGGCGACCGTGGACACCGAGCCGTCGGCGAGGCGGACCCCGCGCAGCAGGTGATTGACGGTGTCGGCCACGACCACGTCGTAACCGACCCGCTCGGCGACCTCGCCGGGGAGCAGGGCGAGTCCCTGCGGCTCGCTGAAGCGGGCCTCGACGCCGTCGGCGCGGCCGCGCTCGCCGGTGCCGATGACGTCGACGACGGTCTCCAGATCGGGAGCCAGCCGGACCAGCCGGTGGCGCGACGAGTCGGTGACCAGGAGGTCGCCTCCCGGCAGCTCGATCGCCTTGCCGGGGAACCGCAGTGTCGTCTCGCTCGGCGCCGGGGCCACGAACGGCGAGCCCTCCGGCCGCAGCGTCCCGTCGGCGGTGTGCCGCTCCACCAGGTCGCCGACGATCGCGTCGAGCGCCTCGAAATGCCCCTCGCCGGCCATCGTGGAGACGACGTAGCCGGCGGGGTCGATCACCGCGAGCGTCGGCCAGGCGCGCGCCGCATAGGCGTCCCAGGTGACCAGGTCGGGATCGTCGAGCACCGGATGGCGGATGTCGTAGCGCTCGACGGCGGCCGCCAGGGCCTCGGCGTCGCGCTCGTGGTCGAACTTCGGCGAGTGCACGCCGACGACGACCATCGCGTCGCCGTACCGCTCCTCCAGCGGCCGCAGCTCATCGAGGACGTGCAGGCAGTTGATGCAGCAGAACGTCCAGAAGTCCAGGACCACGACCTTGCCGCGGAGGCTGTCGAGGTCGAGCCGCCGGCCGCCGGTGTTGAGCCAGCCGCGGCCGACGAGCGCGGCCGCGCGCACGCGAGACTGTGTCACGCGACGAGCCTAGCGCGCGTGCTGTGCCTACTCCGCGTCCTCGGAGGTCGCTTCCTCGGACGGCTCCTCGCCGGAGCCCTCGCCACCGCCGTCGCCGGCGTCCTCGGCGCCGATGAGCGTGAGGCAGTAGACGGCCTCGGGGTCGGAGGCGTCGCCGACGGTGAGGGTCTCGCGGCCCGCGTCGGCGCACTCCTGGCCGTCGGAGACCTCGGAGGTGATCTCGTAGTCCTCGCCCTCGACGGCCTCTTCGCACTCGATGGCCTCGGCGGTGTCGTTGCCGGTGTGGCGCACGCACCCGCCCGGCTCGAACGTCGGGGGCCGGAACATGAAGAACGCGGCCGCCGCCGCGGCGCCGATGACGACGACCGCGACGATCACGATGAGCGGCACCAGCCACTTCTTGCCCTGCTTCGGCTGCTGCGGCGGCGGATACTGGCCGCCCATGCCCGGAGGCATCTGACCGGGAGGGACCGAGCCGGGGGGCACGGAGCCCGGCGGCACGGAGCCCGGCGGCATCTGGCCCGGCTGCGAGTAGCCGGGCTGCTGGGCGCCGGGGTGCATCCCCGGGTGCATCTGCTGGTCCTGCGGCATCGGCGGCTGCTGCGGGTAGCCGTATCCCGGCTGCTGCGGCGGTTCGCTCTGCGGCGACTGAGCGCCGATGATGAGGCGCTGGGTGTCGTCGGACTGCGGCGGGCCCGGCGGCTGCGGAGGCTGCTGAGCGGCGGGCGGCATCGGCGGGGGCGCCTGCGGCGGCTGGTTGGCCGGCGGCATGACCGCGCCGAGCGGGTTCGGCGGCGACGGCCAGGCCGGAGCGGGCGAGGCCTGCTGCTGGGGGCTCTGCTGCGGCCGCTGAGGACTCGGCTGGGGCTGCTGCGGCTGCTGCGCTTCGCCTCCGACCGGCGGGGGCGGGTTGAATCCGACGCCCTGGGGCGGGAGCACTTCGGTGCGCTCGTCTTCGACGCCTCCGGAGGGCGGCTCCTGACCGGAGGGGGCGGCATCGGCGGCCGGACGCAGCACGGTGGTGCCCTCGTCGTCGTCCGGAGCGGGGCTCGGCGCCGGCTGCTCGGCGGGCGCGGGAGGCTCGGGCGGCGCCGGCGGCACCTGCGCGGGGGCCTCTGCGGCCGGGGCCTCGGGGATCTCGACGTCGATGGAGTCGGCGGGCACGGCCTGGGTCTGGCCCTCGTCGACCGACGGCTCGGCGGCGGGCTCGTCCGCCGGGGCATCGGCGGGCTCGACCGCGTCGGCCGGCTGCTCGGCGGGCGTGTCGGCCTCGCCGGTCTCAGAGGCGCTCTCGTCGGCCGGCTGCGGCTCGGAGGCGGCCTCGGCTTCGGGGGCGACGTCAGGCTCAGGGGCGCTGGCCTGGGTCGGGCGCTCCTCTGCGGGGGCACTGTTCTCGGCGGCCCCGTCCTCGGGGGTCTTGCCCTGCTCTGACGCGTTGCCTTGCTCGGAGGTCACGGCTGCTCCTCAATGGTGCTTTCGGTCCGCCGCCCCTGGGAACGCCGGACGAAGCACACGGTACAGCAGCAGCGCACACTCTCACTCGAAAGGGTAAGACCCAGTCGCGGCGAAGCCCGGCGTCAGGTGACGAACGCCTGTGGCAAAGATAGAGGCCGGGCGCCGGTCGTAGCCCACCCCTCATGAACTCAGAAGTGCACCACTACCTCTATATACGTGGATACCCCGTGAATCGTATCCACGGGGTATCCACGCCGCAACTATTCCGACTCGTCGAGGAACGCGTCTATCTGCTGTTCCCAGCGCCGTTCGTAGCCCTCGATCACCTTGGCGTAGGTCTCCTGAAGCTCTGAGACCGTATGTCCCGCCCATTCGGCGACCTGGACCGGCGGCACACCCGCATAGAGGCGCATCGAGATGCCCGAGTGCCGTAGCGAGTACGGCCGGTGCAGCAGCAGGCTACGCCGCTCGGCCGCTCCCTGCCCGAGCTGGCGTGCGTCCTGCCAGATGCGCGCCAGCGTCCCGTGCGTCGGCTTCTTGCCGCTTGGTGTCGTGAAGAGCAGCCCGTCGGGCCGTGGCGGGAACCGGTCGAGGTGGGCGCGGAGTATCTCTACGCCACGGGGCGGCAGCGGTACCGGTCGTGTCTCTCCCTTGCCACGGTGCTTTAGTGGCCTCCTCTCACTCGGCGTGCCCTCGGTGGTCCACCGCCTGCCCGCCCACGATGAGGACTCCTCCAGCGTCAGTTGCCCCCATGCGCCGGTCTTCCGGGGCAACTCGCACTGGTCGCATTGCAGGATGACGGCTTCCTCGGGTCGGAGCATGGCGTAATACATCAGCGCGAAGAACGCCATGTAACGCTCGCCGTGGAGCCCGGTGTAACTGACGGCGGAGAGCATGGCTTCGACTTGGCGGCGGTTGCCGACCTCACGCGGGCTCACCTTGTCGACCGTTTGCAGGTCGGTCGGCCGCTTCCATCCGAGTCGCGGGTTTGCGAGCGGGTTGTCGTCGAGGATGCCGTTTACGAGCAGGTGCTTCAGAAAGCCGGAGAAGATCGCACGACGCTTTTCGAAGTGCTTCGCGCCCGCCCGTCGACGCTCGCGGTACTTGCGGTCGGCCCAGCACTGCGTGAACTCGTGCAGGATCGCGCGGACGGTCGCGAGGTCGGCCAGTACCTCCACACCCGGTGAGTGCTCCCCGGCCCACGCGAGCACGTCGTAAGACTCGGGGTCGTCTTCCTTGAGAGTGTCGAGGTCCTCGCGTGGGTTGAACGCGAAGTTCCGCAGGGTGAGGCTCAGTCGTTGAGCAGTTATCCAGGCCGGACGTTCAGGCAGTAGTGCGGTCAGCACGTCCCGCATCGTGTCGGCGATGGCAGCTCGATAGTTGCCCGAGCTGTGCTCCCACCTCGCCGCAGCGTAGGCCCGTGCCTCCTCGAACACGGTCACGGTCGGTTGGACTCCCGCGGCTTCGGCTTCCCTTCGGCGTCGCTCCTCTTCCTCGGCGAGGATAGGCAGCGGCAGGCCGGTCTCGCAGTCGAACGCCGCGCCCTTGCCCAGGTGGTACCGGAGGTCTGCTTCGCGCCCCTTGGCGGCGTCCTCGGAGGCGTAGTACTCGCTGAACGGCTTGGTCCCCTTGCCGACCCTCCAGCGGAGGTTGTACGGCCGCTTCGTGGCTCCCTTGACCGTTCGAATCTTGTAGATGACGACATCGCGACTGGTCCTCATGCGGCCACTCCCGTCTCCTCCATGAGGTTCTCGAACCAGCGCTCGAACTCGTCGACGGTGCAGACGACGCGCCCGTTCGGGAGCTTGTAGCACTTCGGTGCCTTGCCGCAGGCGCGCCAGGCCTGCCAGGTGCGACGGGACAGCGGCCCGTTCTCGTCTCCCAGGCGCTCAAGCATTTCGTCGACGCTGAGCAGTCGGCTGCGGTAGGCCCGTCGCCGTTCGGCGCGGCGGCGGGCCGCCACGGCGCGCGGATTCTTGGGTGTCATGCTGGGGTCACAACCTTTCTTTTGGTCGGTCCCGGTGTCGCTAGCACCGGGGCCGACTGTTCTTTGCCTGAATGTCCGGTTCAGGGATGTTCGAACGTCCGTACGCATCCCTGGTTTGCGCAGGTCAGAGGCTTGGAGATGCGTCGGATGCGTGAGATGCGTCGGATGCGCCAGGGCTCACCACAGCTCCTCGGCTTCGGTGGTCTCTGCAACGCGGTAGCGCCCGGAAGCGTCGGCGGTCAGCCAGCCTTCAGCGGCCATGCGCTTGACCGCGCCCTTAACGGTCGGCTCCTTGATGCCGGTCCCGGTAGCGATCGCTCGCGGGCCGCTGTCGGGGTGGTCCTTGAGGTAGGCGAGGATCGTTCCGCGCGTGTCGGTGGTCGTGTGGAGCCTCGGATCGCCTTCGAGCAGATGCCAAGTCCCGGTGAGCGGGTCGAACCGCAAGGCGTGCTCGACCTCTTCGACGTCCCGGCCGGTGATCTGAAGCAGCCCGTCAGCCTGCCCGCGTGCGCGCTTGAGCACGAGCGTTGCGTCGGCGGCTCCAGCAATGCCATTGGTGCCGGAAACCTCGGTCAAGTAGTCCTCGCTTCCGGCCTTGCGGATGTGGTGAACGCACACGATGGCGACCGCGTGCTTGTCCGCTAGGCGCTTGATCGCGCCGACAGCGGCATAGTCGGCGTCGTATGCGCCGGTCCCCGGCGCGGCGGCCGGGCGCAGCTTGGCGAACACGTCGATGACAACGAGCTTGGCGTCAGGGTGGGCGGTCAACCAGCCGTCGATGGCTTCGGCG
The DNA here is from genome assembly GCF_054779575.1 of Glycomyces halotolerans. Lineage (NCBI taxonomy): Bacteria > Bacillati > Actinomycetota > Actinomycetes > Glycomycetales > Glycomycetaceae > Glycomyces > Glycomyces halotolerans. The sequence goes on along the minus strand of NZ_BAAGXZ010000007.1, from coordinate 69,321 downwards.
CCGCCCCGGTCCAGGCGGGGGCACTCGGTCACGATGGTGAGCGCCTCGGGCGCGGGCTGGTCGCCCAGCACCGTGCGGATACGGGCTTGCAGGCGCCGGGCGGTGTCCTCCAATGCCAGGTAGAGCACGGGGCCAGCGTCGACGGGAATACTGCCGAACGCCTTGCCGCCGGAGGCGATGGCGAGGGCCAGAGCGAGCGAGGCCCAGGACTTGCCGACCTTCGGCGGGCCGCACAGTAGCGACAGTCCCTCGCAGATCATGCCGGGCACGGCCCAGTTCGGTTCGGGGAACGTCGCAGCCATGAGCTCAGCGGCATTCCAAGCGGTCTGGTACTTCGGCGCTTCGAAGGCGCTAGCGGTGTCGAAGCCGGTCTCGGTGTCGGCCATTGGTGCTTCCTTCCGGTTGTGGGCTAGTGGGTTTCGGGCAGGTGGCGAGGGTTCTTGGCTCCGGCGGTCAGGCCGGAGCGGATCGTGCGCGCGGTCTCCAGCTCGCCGAGCCCGGCGGTGCCGGCCGCTTGCGTGAGCGGCTCGGCCGCTTCGGCTTCGGCGAGGTAGCCGCCTGCGACCAGTTGCCCGAGGGCGACAGCGGCGCAGTAGAGCCGGTGATTGCGCCCGCCCTCGGCAGCGGTGGCCACCGAGGCGGTCTCGCGGGCGATGGCGGCGGTCAGATACCGCTCGATGCGGGCCGTGCGCCGCTCAACGCGGCGCAGGCGAGCAGGAGCCGCCGCAGGCGTCCTCGGGCCACCGTGCGCGGGCCTTGGGGCCGGTGCGAGCCGCTCAGCGAGCCAGCCAGGCAGCGGCGCGGGATCGGCCTTACAGGTAACGGTGTAGGGCTTGCCGTCGACCAGCGAACCGGGCGCGAGGACGTAGCCGCCGGTCGCGCGGGTGTCGACCAGGTACGCCAGGGTCGAGGCGGTGTTGCGCAGCTCGACACCGGACGGGGCGGCGAAGTACAGGTGCCAGCCGCCCGAGGGCGTGGCGACGGTGAAGGTCGAGCCGAACCCGGTGGTTCCGTCTGCTTCGGCGGCGGCCTGGTCGTAGCCGACCGCGCCGGTGTAGATCGACCCATCGGCGTTGTAGCGCTGCTGGTCGCCCTTGGGTCGGTCAAGGTCGACCACGAGCAGTCCGGCCGGGCCGCAGGCCAGGCCGATGTTCCACGCACCGTGCTCCCAGCACCGGCGGATGCGGGCCGGGTCGCAGGTCGCGCGGGTCTCCCAGTTGCGGATGGCGGGCCGCTTCCCGCCGGGAACGAGCGGGAACACCGGCCAGCCGCGACCGGCGGCGGCCAGAGCGGCGGTGAGCAGTTCGTGAGCAGTCACGGCAGGTCCTCTCAACGGTTGTTCGGTCGGTGGTCGGTGCCGCGGCGGTATTCGGCGCGGGCGCGGTCGAAGGCACGGCGTCCGAGGCGGACGCGGCGGCCGGTGCCGTCGCAGCGGCGGCAGAACGTGCCGCCTCGGATGCCGTCGCCACGGCACCACCAGCACGGCGCGAACGGGAACGCCCAGCAGCGGAAGACATAGACGCCGAGGGCGGCGGCGATAGCGAGAGCGGACAGGGCCATGGAGGGTTCCTTTCGGCCGGTTTCTGGGTGAGGTCGGGTGAGGGTGCTAGCTGCTAGCACCCTGGTCAATGCGGGTTTTGGGCGCTAGCGGGTCTGCTATCGATAGCGGCAGGCCCGCTAGCGCTAGCGGCCCCTAGCGGCCTCCAGGGCGGGCCTGGCGGGCGGTGTCGAGGTCGGCTCGGGCCAGGCCGCGCCGGTTCACGGCCCGCCCGTCGATGCGGCGGAACACGCCCTTGGAGGCGAGCCCGTAGGGCTTGACGGCGGCGGTGAGCGCTTCGGTCTTGTCCTCATCGGCCAGGCCCGCCCACGCCCCGTAGACCTCGGGCCGGAGCCGCGCCAAGCGGTCGACCAGGGTGGAGTTCCAGACGTTCGCCTCGCCGGCGGGCCAGACGGCGGCGAGGTCGTCGAGCAGATCGAACCTCGGACCCTCGGCAGCGGTGGTCTCTCCCGCCGCGTGTCCGCTGAGGGTGCCTCGGGCTTCGCGGAGGGCGCGGGCGCGTTGCGCGATGGCGTCGCCTCGGGGGCCGTCGACGAACGCGCCCTTGACGATCAAGGGCTCGTCGGCCGCGCCGACCAGGTAGAACACGCCCCGGTCCCGCCGGGTGAACATCGTCGCCCGCACGCCGTTCTTGTAGGCGCTGGTTCCGAGGATCATGTCGTTCTCGACCTGCCCCATCACCCGCAGGCACGCTCTGGTGCCGACGTTCGCGGACACACCGGTCGGCAGCGAGTCCTTGTCGGGCCGCTGCGTCGCGAGAATCAGGATCACGCCCAGGGCGCGTCCGAGCTTGACGATCTTCTCGGCCAGCTCGGCCGCTTCCTTCCCGAACTCCGGGTGGCTGAACAGCTCCTGGCATTCGTCGATGGCGACCACGAGGGGATGCAGGCCCAGGTCTTTACGGGAGGCCAGCTCCGGGGTGACCTTGTTCTCCGGGCACAGGTCACGCGGCAGGTCCTTGATCACCCTGGCGCGCCGCTTGCACTCCTTCCTGAGGTCGCGGAGGGCGACCAGGGCGGCTTCGATCTCGTCGTCGTCGGCGCCGCTCGCGTAGCGGGTGGCGTACTGCTCGGCGAACGCCAGGTCACCGGTGCCCTTCAGCTCGAAGACCTGGACCTCGGCGCGCTCATCGAGCCCGGCGGCGAGGACCGGGAGCTTGACCAGGAACGTCTTACCCATCCCGGGGATGGAGCCGATGAGCCAGTTGGTGAACATCAACTCCCCGGTCACCGCCTGCCCTCTCGGGTCGACGCCGATGGGGAAGGGCCGGAACAGGTCCACGGTGCCGGACTTGGCCAGGGGCCAGGTGACGGGTTTGGCGTCGGCCAGGTCCTTGTGGCCGACCCACAGCACCAGACGGCCCGGGTGGACCTCGCTCGCTCCCTCGGGCCACACGCACCCGAGGGGCCTACCGAGGGCGGCGGCGAGCTTCTCACGCCGATCGATCACCTCAGAGGCCGTCACCCCGCCGGGGAGGTCGATCTCAGCGCGCCACCCCGGGCCGTCCTCACGGATCGGGGCGGGCCAGTTGAGCCGGTCCTCGCCCTTACCGCTGGAGAGCGCGGCGATACCGATCCGCCCGAGGGCGCGCTCGACCATCGGCGACGTCAGCGGCTGGAGCTTCGCCTTGACCACGGCGCGGGTAGCGAGCGGCTTGTCGGCCGGTTTACCCACCAAGCCGAGCCCGGCGACGATCGAAGCGGCCACGACCCACGCCAGGGCCGGAGGCGCAGCCACCGCGATGGTCGTGGCGGCTCCGGCGGTGGCGATGCCGGTGGCGGTGCAGACGAAGCCACGGAAGCGCACGTGCCGGTCCCGCAACCGCACCAGCGATGAGTACGCCTGCCAGTCGTGACCGGCCACCGCATCAGCCCGAGCGGGCCGCCCCTCGGCGTCCGAAGCCCAGCGCCACACCGCGCCGATGAACCGCGCCAGACCCACCGGAGACCACGCCATCAGCCGACCGCCGTACAGCGGCAGACGCACGGCGTGGAACGCGCACCGGTAGGCGACCAGTTGCCCGTACCGGGCGGCTTTGCGGTACAGGGCGGTACGCGACCGCGCCCAGTCCGGCAGCACCGGTTCACGCTTCGTTTCGGTCGGGCCGTTCCAGGACCGGATCGCGTCGGCGTCGTCGACCGGTACACCCCCGGCGTCGGCCCGGCCGTCCTCGGCAGGCGGAATGGTTTCGACCTCGTGCGGCCCTCGGTCGTTCAGGTCGGCTTCGGCGGCGGGCCAGTCGTAGCTTTCAATCGTCATGGTCTTCGGTTCCCTTCCCTTGGACCGGTTGGGTGGTGGGGCCGCCCGGCAGCGCCAGCAGACGGGCGGCCCGTTGGGTGTGGTCAGTGGTCGCCGAGCTCGGCGCGCAGCAGGTCGACGTGAGAGGCGAACACGCGCCCGCCTGCCTCGGCGACGGCCTCGGCCAGCTCGGCGTACGTGGTCGCAGGCAGCCACTCGGCTCGCCGCGCGTCGTCGGCACCGGCCACGGCAGGCGGCGTGTCGGTGAGCAGGATCGCGACACCGGGAACGGTCACCATCCAGGCATTACGCCCGGCCCTCGGGTCCGGGACGTACCGGCCCGGCCGCATGTCGAACACCTCGGCGGCGAGGTTGAGCCCGGTCTCTTCGGCGAGTTCGCGGCCCATCGCGTCGCGGGGCGTCTCGCCGGGGTCGAGCATCCCGCCCGGCAGCGCCCACCCGTGGCCGTCCTCACGCTCGACCATCAGCAGCCGGGCCGCTCCCGAGACGGCCCAGGCGATCACGATCGCGTCGGCCGCGACCGCCTCGCCCCAGTGCCACAGGCCGCCGCGCCCCTCGGGTAGGTCCGGCTCGACCGGGTTCACCGGGAGGCCGGTCTCGTCGAGGTCGAAGGAGACGACCGCGCGCGCCTTCCGCTCGGCCCAGTCGATGGCGCGCGGGTCGGCGGCGTCGGGCCCGTCTTGGGTGGTGACGTTGTACATCGAATCGGTCCTCTCGATTGGCTGGCTCATCAGCGCCCCGGCGCCACCCGGGACGGACCGGCCCTCTAGGGCCGGTTTCGCCTAGTGGCTGTCGTTGAAGGCCGACTTGTCGAGCCACTCGGGACGCGAGCGGTAGCCGCCGTTCTTGCGCTTGTTCCTGCGCGCGGCCCTGTCCTCGTTCTTCAGGTCGGCCTCGAACGCCTTCGCCAGGCGGCGGTCGCCGTTGCGCTTGGCCTCGGCGAGTCCGCGCACCATGAAGTCGCGCTCCTTGGATTTGAACCAGTCCTTCTTCGCCATCGCGATGTCCTCTCGTGTTCGGCTTGGCTTCGTCAGGGCCGGGGGAGCCACCCGCCGACCGACCGGCCCGCCCCCGTAGCGCAGGGCCGGTTTCGCCGCTACTCGGCTTCGGCCTTGACCAGGTGGGCGAGCGTCGCGCCCATACCGACCACCGCGACCGGCAGACACGCGACCGCCGCCGTGATCCACCACGGCGCCGCCTCCACCCCAGCGGCGGCCAGCAGGTGATACGCGACTTGCCCGGCCGCGCCGACGACCAGCGAAGCGACCGCCGACCGGCGCGCCATGACCAGCGCCTTCCCACTCACCCGGCCCGACAGCCACACGTACAGCGCATACGCCGCGTAGACCTCCATGCCGATCGGCAACGTGATCGCCGAGTTGATGACCACGCCATCGGCGATACCGGGCAGCGGCCGCACCTCACCGAACCCGGCCATCTCGCCCAACCCCACCCAGCCCGACCAGATCGCCACCGCCGCCGGAAGCAGCAGCAACCACACCGGCCAGACCCGCACCGGCCTACGCGGTCCCTGCGGGTCTCGTGCGGTTTCCGCAGCACCCGAGACCGGTCCTGCGGTTTCCGCATACGGCGCGGGCGGTGAGAGCGTCTGTGCGGATTCCGCACGCGGCGGGGTGACCGGCGGCAGCGACGGCGACGGCACCGCCGGAGAGACCGGCACCGGAGGAGACGTGCGAGCCTCGGCCTTCGCCTCAGCGATGCGCTCTTGCCCCCACCGCTCACGCCGACCGAACCGCTCAGCGAGCTGCGCCCCGGTCAGCGGATCACCCGAGGCCAGCGAAGCGCGGTAGAGCTCGCGGGCCTCGGCCCGGGCGCGCTGCGCCTCAGTCATCGCATCCAAGCTCATCGGCGCACCGCCTTCGCCTCACGGGCGGCCTCGACGGCCGCCGCGACGGCCTCGGCCACGGCGTCGAGATCGCACTCCCAGGGCCACAGGAACAGGCGCAGGGTCACCGGCAGACCCGCAAGCATCACGTGCGCGGTGCACATCGCCCGGTCGCCCTCGTCGACGCGGACGGTGTAGTCGGTGGGAGCCTGGTCGGCGACCCAGGCCGCGAACGCGCCGATCCGGTCTCGCGTGGACTCGTCCCCTACCCGGGCGGGGATCGCGCTCAAGCGCGGCTGCCCGGCGAAGTCGATCCGGCACGACAGGCGCAGCGGCGGCAGGTGCGCGGGCAGGTGGTCGGCGAACAGCGCGGCCAGAGCCTCAGCACGGGCACCGGAGCGCAGCCGTTCAACCTCGGCCTCGACCCGCTCATCGGCCACGGACACCACCACGGCCAGGTCATCGGTAGTCAGGGTGGTCATCGGCTCAGCTCCCCTCGATCACGTCGGGCGCGTCAGCGCCGGTCTCGTCGGTCTCGGAGGCGGCGTCGGTGGCGGTGGCGGTGGGGGCGGCGTAGGTGACCCGGGCCGGGTCAACGCCCTCGGCCTGGTAGCCGATCGGCGTTTCCAGGAAGATGAAGCCGCCGCCGTTGTGGATACGGACGATGCGACGCTCGCGGCCCTGGAAGAAGACGACATCGTCGACTTCGAGCTCGAACCCGTCACGGCTGTAAGCGATGTTCATTGGGGGGGACTCCTCTCACGCGGCCTGGTCGCAGGCGGCGGATGCGAAAGCGGCCCGACGCGCCGCACGGCGACGCTCGCGGGCCTGAGCGGCGAGACGGGTGATGCGGGCCGGAGAGGCAGCGCCACGGGCGGCCACGCCCCGCAGGTACTGGTCAAGCGGGTTGCCCAGAGCGTCAACGACCGTGACCGTGCGCGCCAGGATGAACCGGGCCTGCCGCACGCACACGCCCCGGCGGTGCATCAGCGCCTGCTTGGCCGCGTGCCACTCCGGGACGGTCAGCTCGACCGACTCACCGGCCACCGCACGCGCCACGGCAACCTCATCGATCAGGTACGGGTCGGCCGGGCACCGGTCGTCCAGGCCAGCCTCGGCGGCGGCTTCCTTGTCAGCGAGCAACGCCGCGTCCCAGCACTGCGGACACGCCACGTCCTCCCACGACGGCACATGACCGTGCTGCGAACGGCACAACCGCGCCGCCGCCGACGCCACCGGATGCGAATCATCAAGAACCATGCGGACCTCCTAGAGCCGGACTGCCGCCCGGAAGTTGTTCGGATCGTTCGAGTTGTTCGAACTTTTATAATGATGGGCATACGTTCGGACTACTGTCAAGCCCTACGCGCAGAAAAGTTCGAACTTTTGCTAGGCTCGGCCCAAAGGAGGTCATGTGGCTGCGAAGACGAAACCGGCTGAAATTGCCGACAAGCTGCGGACACGCATCAAGAGCGGCGAGTGGTCCGCAGGGAACAAGATTCCGACCGAACCGGAGCTCGCCGACGAATACGGCGCCGGTCGCGGCTCGGTGCGAGAGGCGCTAGACCGCCTCACCAAGGAAGGCTTGCTGGAGTCACGCCGGGGCTCCGGCCGTTGGGTGCGGGAGTTCGAGCGGTTCGTTTGGCCGCTGTCGAGCTACGAGTCCGGACGGGTCACCATTCCCAACGCCGACCCGTGGGCCGTCGAGGTCCGGAAGCAAGGCAGGGAGCCATCAGAGACGGTGCGCGTGTCCCACGAGTTCGCGCCCGCTGACATCGCCGAACTTCTCGGGGTCGATGAGGGCACCCGCGTGGTCGTCCGCCACCGAATCCGGTACGTGGACGGGAGGCCGGTGCAGCTAGCCGATTCATACTTTCCCGAGTCCATCGCCGAAGGAACCCCGTTGCTGGACCCCAAGCCGGTGCAGATCGCGCAGGGCATTCTCGCTCAGATCGGGCATCCGCAGCGGCACGTGACCGTCCGCATCAGTTGGGGAATCCCGACCGATGAGGAAAGAGCGCCCTTCGGCGACCTGCCCGCAGGCACACCCGCCGCGTACATCACTCACATCGGATACAGCGAGGACGAGACCGTGCTGCGGGTGATGCGCACCGTAGCGCCCGCCGATCGCAACGAGGTGACCTTCGAACTCGACATGCAGCAGAGAGCCTGATTGCGATGTCCTCGCCTATCGCCGATCCGGCCACCTATCCGGGCACTCCTGTCCCCGGGAGCTGCATTGTCACCCATGACGCGATCATCTCGATGCGCGTTGAACCCGAGGGGTGGACCGTCGACCTCGATGGAAAGCGCCTCGATGTCGACTCCGCACTTGGCAGGCTCAACGGTGCCGCTCCACTGTCAGAGCGCAAACCGGTGCTTGCCATCGGCTCCAACGCCAGCTCGGGACAGCTACGCCGCAAGTGGCGAGAAGACCCGAAGCTTGCGGTGCCAGTGACCACAGCGCGTACCACCGGAATCGGCGTCGGATTCTCGGCACACGTCAGCCGGGCGGGATACGTGCCGTATGCGCCTATGCTCGCCTCCGGGCTGGAAACGGCCTACGTCGCTCTGTGGCTTACCAGCGATGAGGTAGACGACCTGAACGTCACTGAGCCCAACTATCACCCGACCTGGATAGACGGAACCGCGTTCCCCGCAGTCCTTGAGTCGGGACAGCGCCTCAGCGAGTATCTGCTCTATCGGAGCAAGTGGGGCGTACTAGCAGACAGCGAAGGCGTTCCTATACCGGCTGCGTCGCAGGGCACGGCACTAGAGTTCATCGCCAGCATCGCAAGTTCCAACACAGAGCTTGGCAGCGACTCAGAGCTGCGCGCGGCTGCATCGGCCCGCTTGGCTGCGCAAGCGGTCGATGACGGTTTCTGAGGCGCTGGGAACCAAGCGAGCCGCACCATTGAGCGCGGGATGTGCGTCTGACACATCCCGCGCATCTCACGCATCTCTAAGGCTGTGACCTGCGAAAACCTGGGATGCGTACATTTATTCGAGCATCCCTGCACTCGCGTTGAGTGAGGCTGAAACATTGGGGAGTTTCCCAAGCATTATGCCTTTGACCTGCGGAAACGTAACCTGCTGAGAGCCACGCTAACGGACGAACAGTGCTTGACCCTAGGTCAAGTAAGGGTCAGATACAGCATTGTCCCAGCTCAGCCCCTCTGTTTCAGCCGCTGGGCAGGGCTGCACGGCGCGGTTCCTTAATCTGAATATATAAGTAAGTATGCATATGAGCATTAGAAAGATGCCCGGGCAGCCGTATCCACCGTGTATCCACGAGATGCTGCCATTAGCTGCCAACGACTACACATGGTTGCATTCACTTTGGCGTGAAGCTGAGAGCGTATGCGCTGGTCAGATGCCGTCCCGGCTGCAAGAGTGCTTGGAAAAGATAGAGGCCGGGCACCGGTCGTAGCCCACCCCTCATGGCTACGCGGCGCCCGGCCGGTGTGAGAACCCCCTGGAGAGGGCCTCCGCGGTGCGGCGACTCGGCGCTGTCGGCCGCACCAGTGGGAGGAGATAAGTTGTGGGCCCCGGGTGAGACCGGAGGCGTCCGGCGCGGTCGACGCTCGACTCCCAGTCATCGTGCCGCGACGCTCGGAGACTTCGAAGTTGTGTTACCTCGTCGTTTCCTTGCCTCAATTACAACACCCGAGGCCGATATCGACCAACGAATCGCAGGTGCGATGCATCACGTCCAGGCGAGGAGCGTTTCCCCTGGGTCGCCTAGGAAGTCGCCGACGTCGGCGAGGAATCTCGCGCCGAGTTCGCCGTCGATGAGCCGGTGGTCGAACGACAGGCCCAGCGTGGTGATCTGCCGGATCGCGATCTCGCCTTCGTGGACCCACGGCTGCGGGCGGACGGCGCCGAACACCAGGATCGCCGACTCGCCCGGAGGCAGGATCGGGGTACCGGTGTCGATGCCGAAGACGCCGACGTTCGTGATCGAGAACGTGCCGCCGGTCATGTCGGCCGGCGGCGTCCTGCCGTCGCGGGCGGTGCGGACGAGGTCGCCGATGGCGCCGGCGAGCTCGACGAGGTTGAGGTCCTGAGCGCCCTTGATGTTGGGCACGACCAGGCCCCGCGGCGTGGCCGCGGCGACGCCGAGGTTCACATCGCGCTTGACGACGATCTCGCCGGCCGCCTCGTCCCAGGAGGCGTTCACCATCGGATGGCGGCGGCACGCCAGCAGGACGGCCTTGGCCACCATGAGCAGCGGCGTCACCTTGACGTCGGCGAACTCCTTGCGGCCCTTCAGCTCGGCGACGGTCTCCATCATCCCGGTCACGTCGCAGGTGAGGAACACCGTCGCGTGCGGGGCGGTGAAGGCCGAGGCCACCATGTTCTGCGCGGTGGCCTTCCGCACGCCCTTGATCGGGATCCGCTCCTCGCCGCCCGAAGGCGCGAGGCGACGCCCGTTCCGGGTGGCCGGGGCCTGGGCGGCCGCTTCCACGTCGGCGCGGGAGACCGTGCCGTGCGGACCGGTCGGGACCACGGCGGCGAGGTCGACGCCGAGGTCCTTGGCGAGCTTGCGGACCGGCGGCTTGGCCAGCGTCGGCCCGGAGACGGGCGCGGCGGCCGGTTCGGCGGGGGCGGCCGGTTCGGGCGCCGGCGGCTCGGCGGCCGCGGTCTCGGCTTCGGCGTCGCGCTTGCGTTTGCGCCGCTTGGGGGCCGATTCCTTCGCACCGTATCCGACGAGGTTCGGAGTGCGCTTGTCCTCGGGCTTCTCCTTGGGCTCGTCCTCGGGTTCGTCCTGGCCGGCCGCGCCCTGGATCTCGAAGGTGGCCAGCGGCGCGCCGACGTCGACGGTGTCGCCCGGTGAGGCGTGGTGCTCGGCGACCGTGCCGGTATACGGGCTGGGCACCTCGACCAGGGCCTTGGCGGTCTCGACCTCGACGAACGGCTGGTTGAGCTTCACTTCGCCGCCGGGCTCGACCAGCCAGGCGGCGACTTCGCCCTCGGTGAGTCCCTCACCGAGGTCGGGCAGGTTGAACGTGATCTTCTGTCCCATGTCCTGGTCTCCTCAGTACTCGAGAGACCGGTCGACGGCGTCGAGCACCCGGTCCAGGTTCGGAAGGTAGTCCTCTTCGAGGCGGCTCGCCGGATAAGGCACGTCATAGCCGGTCACGCGCAGCACGGGGGCCTCCAGGGAGTAGAAGCACTCCTCGGAGAGCCGCGCGGCGATCTCGGAGCCGATCCCGAGGGTGCGGGGCGCCTCGTGGACCACGACCGCGCGGCCGGTCTTGCGCAGGGAGCGCTGAATCGGCTCCCAGTCGATCGGCGAGAGCGAGCGCAGGTCGATGACCTCGAGTTCGAGGCCCTCTTCGGCGGCGGCCCCGGCGGCGCCGAGCGCGACGTCCACGGTCGGGCCGTATGAGATGAGGGTCGCGGTCGACCCTTCCCGCACGACTCTGGCCTCGTGGAGGCCGGAGGCGGCGTTCTCGGTGTCGACGTCGGCCTTGGCGTGGTAGCGACGCTTGGGCTCGAAGAAGATCACCGGGTCGTCCGAGTCGGCGGCCTGCTGGATCATCCAGTAGGCGTCGTTCGGGTTCGCGCAGGTGACGACCTTCAGGCCGGCGGTGTGCACGAAGTAGGACTCGGGCGATTCGGAGTGGTGCTCGATCGCGCCGATGCCGCCGCCGTAGGGGATCCGCACGACCACCGGCAGGCGCAGGCGCCCGCCGGAGCGGTTGCGCAGTTTGGCCAACTGCGACACGAGCTGGTCGAACGCCGGGTAGACGAACCCGTCGAACTGGATCTCGCAGATCGGCCGGTAGCCGCGCAGGGCCAGGCCGATCGCGGTGCCGATGATCCCCGATTCGGCCAGGGGCGTGTCGACGACCCGCTCGGCGCCGAAGTCCTTCTGCAGGGCGTCGGTCACGCGGAACACGCCGCCGAGGCGGCCGACGTCCTCGCCCATGATCAGGGCCTTGTCGTCCTCCTCGAGGACCTTGCGGAGCCCCGAGTTGAGGGCCTTCACCATCGTCATCGTCGCCATCAGGACTCACTCCCCTCGTCGAGCGAGGCCCGGAAGGCCAGGGCCTCCGCCCGCTCGGACTCCAGGCGTGGAGGCCGGTCCACGTACACGGAGTCGAACATCTCGGTCACCTCCGGGTCGGACAGGCTCATCACCCGCTCGCGCAACTCCATCACGTGCTCGGTGGCTTCGGACTCGATCGCGGCGAAGTATGCCTCGTCGGCCAGGCCCTCGGCCTCGAGCCAGGTGCGGTAGCGCAGGATCGGGTCCTTGGCGCGCCAGTAGTCGAGTTCGGCCTCGTCGCGGTAGCGCGTGGCGTCGTCGGAGGTGGTGTGCGGCTGCATCCGATAGGTGAACGCCTCGATCAGGCTGGGACCCTCGCCGTTGCGGGCGCGGTCGAGCGCGCGGCGGGTGACCGCGTAGCAGGCCAGGACGTCGTTGCCGTCGACGCGGACGCCGGGCAGGCCGAAGCCCTCGGCGCGCTTGTAGGGCGGGACGCGGAACTGGCGGGAGTTCGGTTCGGAGATGGCGTACTGGTTGTTCTGGCAGAACAGCACCAGCGGGGCGTTGAACACGCCCGCCCAGATCAGGGCCTCGTTGAAGTCGCCTTCGGCGGTGGCGCCGTCGCCGTGGTAGACGATGACGGCCTCCCCGTCGTCGCTGCCGACGGCGCCGTCCTTGGCCACGCCCATGGCGTAGCCGGCGGCGTGGAGGGTCTGGGAGGCGATCACGATCGAGTACATGTGGAAGCGGTCGGCCTCCACGTCGCGGCCGCCGAGGTCGACGCCGCGGAACAGGGCGAATGAGGAGATCAGGTCGATGCCGCGGCACCACTGGACGCCGAGTTCCCGGTAGGCGGGGAAGACGGTGTCCTGCTCGCGCATGGCGCGGCCCGATCCGATCTGAGCCGCTTCCTGGCCGAGGAGGCTCGGCCACAGGCCGAGGTGACCCTGGCGCTGCAGGGCCGTGCCCTGGGCGTCGAGCTCGCGGGTGATGGCGAGGTCGCGGTAGAGCCCGCGGTACTCCTCGTCGGTGAACTGCACGTCGTAGTCGGGATGGGAGGTTCGACGCCCTTCGGGCGTCAGCAGTTGGACGAACTCTGGTTCGTTCGCCGAGGCGGAATTCCGACGGCTCTTGGCCGTCTTCTTGGCGGGGCGCGGTCGGTCAACTGAGCCCATGGTTGCCTCCTCGTTTTGTTATCTCGGTCATCCAAGCATCTCAAAGCCGTGGCGCGGGCGCTTCCGCAGCCGCCGTCCAACTACCATTCGTGGGCTGACATTCGACGCTGAGTAGCCACCCCGTCAGATCATCGACATCATCGGTCCTGAACGGGCGTTTCGTCGCACGGGGGTGGCCGGAAAGGAGCGCGCGGTGGGCCGCGAGGGCAGCGATCGTGAAGTGAAGTGGCCGCCGGGGGCCTGGCTCGCCCTGGTGGGGGTGAGCGCCGGGACGGTGGCGTCGTTCGCCGGTATCGGCTGGGCGTTCATGCACTCGGCCGGGTTCTACGACGACCCCGAGGCCGGCGATCCGGCGGCGTGGCCGCAGGAGTCGGTGGTGATCGAGGGCGGCCCGGGCGATCCGCCGGGACCCGATCGGGACGAGCCCACGAGTGAGCCTTCGGAGCGGCCGGAGGGCGGCGGCGGCGCTTCGGTGCCGCGGGCCGAGAAGATACGGACGGCCGGGCCGGACGCGGAAGCCGGAGCGGCGACCGAGGCCGGCGGAGCGCCGGAGGAGAGCGCCGAGACCGGGAGCGAGGAGCGGCTCGCGCCGAGCCGGACGGCCGACCCCGAGGAGTGCCAGTCGCTGACGCCGCCGACCGGCGACGAGGACGGCTCGCACGGGGATTCGAAGCCGAGGCTCGTCCTCGAACTGGAGATCGTGGGTCCACTTCGACCGAAGGGGTGAGCCCTGGGATCGGCCGCCCGCAGCCGTAACTTGCATACGCGGATTTCCGTTACAGATACAGAGCGCATCGCAGAGTGACGAACGCAACGGAAATCTGTGGGGTACAGCCAGATGGACCTTTTCTCCCGCACAATGCTCGCCTCCTCGGCCGAGGCCGGCCTGACCACGACGGTGCTGAGCCGGCACGTTCCACTCCTCCGCCGCAATGTGCGCCCCGGGGACCGGGTGGCGCTGCTGAGCGGCTGCGTCGGCTCCGACGGACTCGCCGGCGGCGACTGCGTCCTCATGCTCACCGCCGAACGCATCGTCGTGACACGGCAGTCGAGACTGCTGGGCCGGGTCCGGCTCTGCCTGGACGCGCCGGTCAGAGCGGTCGAGCGCCTTCGGTGGTCGGCCGATCCGAACGGACCGGGCGTCGAAGTCGGCTTCACGGTGTCGGAGGGCACCGGCGCGGCGGGGCCGCACCGGTGGCACTTCTGGCTTCCGGCCACGCACGCCAAGCGGGTGTGGCGGATCGACGCGATCCTGGCGCGCGAGTTCCGCCGCCCCGGAGCGGTGGCCGAGGCGGCGTCGGCGCCCCCGATCGGTTTCGAGTCGACGTTCGCGGCCGCCTGAGCGGGCCGCATCGGCTCTCAGCGGCGCAACTCCGCGGTGCAGCACTTGACCGAGCCGCCGCCCTTCTTCAGCTCGGACAGGTCTACCGGCACCGGCTCGTAGCCCGCGTCGCGGAGCTTGCGGACCATGCCGGCGGCCTCGGCGTTGACCACGACGTTGGCGCCGTCGGAGACGAAGTTGAGACCGAACGCGGCGGCGTCGGCGGCGTCGGCGATCAACGCGTCGGGGAAGAGGCGCTCCAGCAGCAGCCGGCTGCCGGGCGAGAAGGCGTCGGGGCAGTAGGCGATGTTGTCGTCGTCCAGGGGCGCCAGCGCGGTGTCGAGGTGGTAGTAGCGCGGGTCGACCAGGTGGAGCGAGACGACGGGGCGGCCGAAGACGTCGGCGGCCTCGGCATGGGCGCGCGCGTCGGTGCGGAAGCCCCAGCCGGCGAGGATCAGGCCGCGGCCGGGAAGGTAGGTGAAGTCGCCTTCGCCTTCGTTGGTGTGCTCCGGCTTGGCGAAGGTCCAGCCGGCGGCGCGGTACCACTTCTCGTGGGCGTCGGCTTCGGGAGTGCGCTCGGGATGGCGGAAGCGGGCGCCGTAGGCGAGGCCGTCGACGACGAAGGCGCCGTTGGCGGCGTAGACCATGTCGGGCAGGCCGGGTTCGGGCTCGATGCGGAGGACCTCGTGGCCGAGCCGGGTGTAGGTCTCGACGAGGGCGTCCCATTGGGCGCAGGCGCGAGCGGTGTCGACGGGGGCGGTGGTGTCCATCCAGGGGTTGATGGCGTATTCGACCGCGTAGTAGGCGGGGCGGCACATGAGATAGGTGCGGTGACCGGGGGCCCGGGTCGCGGGCGCCTGGTCGGGCGAAGAGGTGTGGTTCTCCATGGCGGTGAGTCTAGACAGCCGGCGGCCTCGGAGGCGCGCGGCGACGCCGCTGACGGTCCGAATGTGACCCAACCGCCTCCTTCTCGAGGCGGTATGCGTTTGCGGCGCGACGACGGGAACTCGGACCGCTCGAGCACGACTCCGGCCACGCCAGTGACACAGGGCACGCTCTCGGGCACCGCTTGACATGCAAGCGAGAACTTGCATATGGTGGCCTGATGTCAGATGAGGTCTTCAAGGCGCTCGCGGACCCGACCCGTCGGCGGATTCTCGATGAACTGACCGAGCGAAACGGCCAGACACTGTTCGAGATCTGCGCGAGACTCTCGGTAAAGCACGGTCTCAACTCATCGCGCCAGGCGATCTCGCAGCACCTGTCGGTGCTGGAGGAGGCCGGACTGGTGCGGTCCCGGCGCGAGGGCCGGTACAAGTTCCACGATCTCGACACCACGCCGCTGGCGCGCCTCGCCGACCGGTGGCTCAGACCTACCAAGAATGAGGACACATGCGAATCCACGTGACGAACGTCCACGTCGACGATCAGGAGCAGGCACTGCGCTTCTACACCGAAGTGCTCGGCTTCCTCCCGAAGACGGACGTGCCCTTGGGGGGCGAGAACCGCTGGCTGACGGTGGTATCGCCCGAGAGCCCCGACGGCGTCGAACTGCTGTTGGAACCGAGCGACCACCCGGCGGTGCGGCCGTACAAGGAGGCGCTGGCGAACGACGGCATCCCCTACATCTCGTTCGCGGTCGAGAATGTGCGCGCCGAGTACGACCGGCTGCGGGAGCTCGGCGTGAAGTTCACGCAGGAGCCGCTGACTATGGGGCCGGTGACCACCGCGATCTTCGACGACACGTGCGGCAATCTCATCCAGATCGCCGAGATGACCCCGCCCGAAACCGCTTAGGGGCGCCCGCAGGCGGCGACCCGGCGGCGGCACCGCCGCCGCTCCCCGCGGGAGCCGTCGGGTTCCAGCCCCGCACCGGAGACGGTCTTCCGGGGCCCTCCCCTCCCCGTGCCCACCCACCGCCGACCAGCACCCTATTCGAGAGCGGGCTCGCGCCCGCGCGGGGATCCGGGGCGGGACACGGTCCCGCGCACCTCCTCGACCCGCTACGTCGACATCGTCGCCGGCCGTGGCCGGCTCGCTATGTGAGGTCGCGGCGGCCAGGCCCGGGCCGCCGCGACCCGGTTGTGTCATCGATCCGATCGCAAGGCGCGGGACTGGAGCCGGCGCTAGCCGGCCATGACCGGGCCCGCCCTCGAGACCGCCCGCGCCGGCCCGAACACGGCCGGAATTCCGGCCGGTTTCACCGACACGCGGACCGTCACCTCCACATCGCGCACCTCGCAGCTGTAGAGTTCGGCCCCGCCGCCCTCCACCATCGCCGCCGCCGCTCCGCAGGCCTCGGCCTCGCCCAGGAGCACCTTGGCGGCTCCGGCGAGCGCGGCGGCGTCGGCGGCTCCCTGCGCCCGGTGCCTGGCGGCGCCGGCCTGGCCCATCGCCGCCAGTCCGGCGGCGAAGACCACCACGGCCGCCACCACTGCGATCATGAGGACCGTCGCCGAACCGCGCTCCCGCTCCGAGAGCCGCGGCGGCGTGGGGCCTCTGGGCCTCGGTATGGACGGTCGTCGGGAGCGGGTCGGGCGGCGTCGTCGTTCGCGCCGCGCTCGGCGGTCGGTTCGCCTGTTCATTCGGCGACTCCCGGCTCGAGCGGCGTACTGGCGTGGGCGCTGACCGTGACCGCCGGTGTGAGCGGCCCGAGCGGCTTCGACGGAGCGGTGACGGTCGCGCTCACCAGCGTGCCGTCGATCGTGATCCGCACCGACGCGCCGTCGGGCAGGTAGGGCGCGGCGACCGCTTGGGCGTCCTCGCCTCTGCCGGCGGCCAGTGCGGCACTGTTGGCGGCGTCGATCGCGCGGAGCTTGACGCCGACGGTTCCCACCGCCCACATCGACATCGCCAGTACGGCCACGACCGCCGGCATCACAGCGGCGAGTTCGGCGGTGACGAAGCCGCGCTGCCGCGCCCGGCGGTTCGGGCGCTTGGGAACGCGGATCATGCGAGCGCGCGTTCGATGAGGTTCGTCAGCGCGCCCTGCACGGTTCCCGAGGTGAGGACCTTCAGCAGTACGCCGGCGAAGGCGACGGCCGCGAGTGTGCCGACGGCGTATTCGGCGGTGGACATGCCGCTCTCGCCGCGCATCTTCGAGGCGAACCTGCCGCCCCAGCTGGGTTTGGTCACGCCCTTCATGCGGCCGGGGCTCCATTCGTCGTCGCGATGCCGGGGCCGAGGACGGCGGCGCGGCGGTGGCGCCTGGTCGGCGGGCGGGCTCGCTTCGGGGGCGGCCGATCGGCGCGGTTTCGGTCCGAGGTCGGTGCCGCTCTCCCGGTTCGCGGCACGGCAGGGTCGCGCGGTCGGGCCGGTGGGATCGCACTGTTCTCTGCGGCGGCAGGCGGCCGGGCAGTGGGTCGGGCGTTCCGGCCCGGTGCCGGCGATGTGGTGGACGGTCGGGTCGGGTTTTGCGTCGGCGATCATGTTCGCTGCCTTTCTGTTGTGGTGCTCTCTTGTCGTTCGGGTCGTGGTCGGTGGCAGGGGTCAGGGACCGGCGGCGACGGTGTCGGCGACGATGCCGAACACCACCGGGCCGATCCCGGCTATGACGAAGGCGGGCAGGAAGCACAGGCACAGTGGCCCGATGAGGGCGACTGCGGCCCGTCCGGCTCGCTCTTCGGTGGTGGTGCGGTGCTCGGAGCGCAGCGAGGCGGCGAGCTGTTCGAGTCCGCCCGCCATGGCCGCTCCGCTGCTGGAGGAGCGGTCGAGTTGCTTGGCGAGGCGGTCGGCGCCGGGCAGCCTTCCCAGCTCGGGGGCGGCTTCGTCGGCGGTGGATCCGAGGTGGATCGCCTGCGCGAATCGGGCGAGGCGTTCGCCTATGGGCCCGTGGTCGGCCGCGGCGAGGGCGAATGCGGCTTGCGGGAACGGGGCTCCGGCGCGCATCCCGGCGGCCAGGAGATCGAGGGTCCAGGACCATTGGGGAGCGAGCTGTTCGGCTTGGCGCCGTTCGTCTCGGTCGGGGTCGGCGTGGAGGAGGCGGCGGCTGAGCCACCAGGCGCCGACTCCCGCGGCGATGCCGGTGGGGCCGCCGACGGCCAGTGCGGCGGCGACGCCGATCAGCGGGGCGAGGAATCTTCTGGATCTCATGCGGCCTCCACTCCGACCGATCGCACCAGGGCTCCGGTCCAGGCCAGGCCGGCGGCGTGCAGCGCCATCGCGGCGGCCAGGCAGGCGATGCCCGGCAGGGTGGCCAGGAGGAATTCGACGGCGCCGACGCCGAGGGTCTCGCCGAGGGCCACGCCTCCGACCGGCAGGACGGTCAGGAGGGCCGCGGTGGCGCGGATGGAGGCGGTCTGGGCTCTGGTGCGGGAGGCGGCCTGTTCGTCCTCGCGGAGGTGGTCGGCGAGCCTGCGGCACAGGTCGGCGGCGGGCGCTCCGAGTTCCGCGGCGACTTTCCAGGCGACGGCGAGCCGTTCGGTGGTCTGGGTCGCTTCGCGGGGCCAGTCGGCGGCGATGGCCGCGACGGCGCGGTTGGGGTCGGTGCCGGCGGCGAGGTCGGCCGCGAGGTAGGCGACGGTGTCGGCGGCGGCGCGTCGGGCCAGCTCGAGTCGTTTCCGGTGCAGGGAGCGTCGCCGGGTGGTGACCGCGGCGGCGGCGTAGGCCGCGGCGGTCAGTGCCGCGGTGGTCATGGCGACCGGGCCGATGCCGTGGGCGAGCCAGGCTGCGGCGACGGCGGCGAGGGCCGCCGCGGCGATGGTCGTGGTGCGCGGTCGGGCGGTGAGCAGTGCGGTGATCGTCGCGGTCATGCGTGGCGCTCCCTCAGCAGGCGTTCGAGGATGCCGGCCGCCGGGCCGGGGCCGTGCCGGGTCCAGGCGGTGGCGACGGTCAGGCCGTGGCGGCCGCGGGTGTCGCCCGAGTCGATGACGGCGATCTCGGCGACTTGGCGGCCGGGTCCTCGGCGGCGCAGGTGGACGATGACGCGCAGGGCGGCCACGAGCTGGGCGTGCAGTCCGGCTCGGGGCATGCCGTGCGGGAGGGCGAGCGCTTCGAGGCGGGCCGGGACGTCGGCGGCGGCGTTGCAGTGGAGGGTTCCGGCGCCGCCTTCGTGGCCGGTGTTGAGCGCGCCGAGCAGTTCGCTGACTTCGGCGCCTCGGCATTCGCCGACGACGATGCGGTCGGGCCGCATGCGCAGGGCCTGGCGGACGAGGGCGGCCAGGTCGACCGTGCCGGCGCCTTCGATGTTGGCCGGTCGGGTTTCGAGGGTGAGCGTGTGCGGGTGGTCCGGGGCCAGTTCCGCGGCGTCTTCGACGATGACGATGCGTTCGGTGTCGTCGGCGGCCGACAGCAGGCTCGACAGCAGCGTGGTCTTCCCCGTCCCGGTGCCGCCGGTGACCAGGAACGCGATGCGGCCGGTGACGACGCGCAGCAGCAGGTCGGCCATGTCGGCGGTGAGCGTGTCGGCCTCGACCAGCTGGGAGAGGGTGAACGCTTTGGACCGGTGGGTGCGGAACGACAGGTACGGGCCGTCGGCGGCGATCGGCGGGAGGATCGCGTGGAAGCGGGTGCCGTCGGGGAGCCGGACGTCGGCGTACGGGTTCCCCGAGTCGAGGCGGCGGCCGGCGGCCGCGGCGAGCCGGCAGGCCAGGGAGCGGATGGTGTCGTTGTCGCCGAGGCGGACGGCGGCGGTCTCCAGTCCTTCGCCGCGGTCGATCCACACGCCGTCGGCGCCGTTGACGACCACGTCGGTGACCGTGGCGTCGTCCAGGAGCGGTTGCAGCGGTCCGGCCCCGGTGAGGTTGTCGGCGACCTGTTCCGACAGTCGCAGCAGGGCCGGCTGGTCGGGCGGGGCGGCGCCGGCGGCTCGGAGGGCTTTGACGATGTCGGCCGTGGCCGGGCGGCGCCGGTGGCGGCGGTCGGGGCCAGGCTCGGACTGGGCGGCGAGTTGGCGCCGGACGCGGTGGATCAGTTCGAGGTTCATCGGGCGGCTCCGGCCGGGTCGAGTGCGGGGGCGCTTGCGCTCGGTTCGGCGGCGTCGAGGCGGGCGCGGGCGAGTTCGGCGATGAGTTCGTGGAGCCTGCGGGCGGTGCGGGAGCGGGGCGGCTTGCCTTGGCGCAGCCGTTCGGGAAGCCGGTCGTCGGCGGGGACGGCGCCCCACACGGGCGGCTCGGTGCGGTCGGGGGCCGGTTCGGGGCGCGGACCGGTCCGCCCGCGGGTGATCATGCCGAGGCGGGCGGTGTGGGCGGTGTATGCGGCGATCACGCTCCGGGCGGCTTCCCAGGCGCGTTGGGAGGGCCCGAGGACCACCGCCGCCGTCCGCGCGGCCGCCGCCGCGCGGACGGCCGCTTCGGTGCGCTGCCGGGGCAGGTCGATGACGACCAGGTCGGCGGCGATCCTGGCCGCGTGCAGGACCCGTTCGAGGGCCGCGGCCGGGACCGGCTCGGGGTTGCGCGGGTCCGGTCCGATCAGGTGGAGGCCGCCGCGCTGCGGGAGTCCGGAGAGGAGGCGTTCGGGTTCGAGCTGGCCGGTGCCGGCCGTCAGTGAGGGCCAGCGCCAGCCCGGTTGGGCGGCCAGGCCGGCGGCGGAGTCGATGCCGCCTCCGGTGAGGTCGAGGTCGATGAGGGCGACGCGGCGGCCTTCGGATGCGGCGGCGGTGGCGGCGGCGAGGGCGAGGGTGGAGGCTCCGGCGCCGCCGTGGCCGGCGACCGCGGCGATGGTGGGGGCGGGGGTGGTGTCGCGGGTGGTGCGGGTGAAGCGGTCGAGGAGCCAGTCGGTGGCTTCGGGGAGTGCGATCACGTGGTCGGCGTGGAGTCGGATCGCGATGGGCCAGAGTATGGAGGTGTCGCCGGGGTCGGAGCCGATCCAGGCCATGGTGGTGCAGAGGATGAGGTCGCGGCGTTCGGGCAGGCCGCGTTCGAGGCAGGCGGCGGCGATGTCGGCGCCGACGATGACGAGCGGGGCGCGCTGCCAGTGCGGTTCGGAGGCGGCGGGGTCGCTGACGCGGCGGAGGGGGTGGTCGGATGCGGCGGCGAGGGCGGTGACGAGTTCGGCGAGGCGGTCGTCGGCGGTGACGAGGAGGGATTCGCCGGTGCGGGGTGCGGGTGCGTCGGGCCGGTGGTCGGTGTTCGCGGTCTGGGCGCCTGCGGTCGCGATCATGATGACTCCTACTTTTCGTGTTTATTTGATTGCCTGGAGTAACCATGACGGACCTGTCAAGAGATGGCAAGGAAAAGTTTCGCCGCCTGTGGATAACTTCGGGCCATTGAGGAGAAACGCCTGGCAGCGGCGCCGCTGAGGCGTTTCGCGCGTTAGAGGTGCGATCGGGGCGGTGCTGTGGATGACCGTGGCGGGAGCATGCGAAAAGGGACCGTCGCTCTGTGACGGTCCCTTGTGTCGGTGTGGCCGGCCGGCTATTCGGGGCGGATGCCCCAGACGCCGAACCACGCCTCGCTGGGCGAGAGTTCGACGAGGTCCTCGCCGCTGCCGAGCGCGTTCGGCGGGCAGGTCGTCGGTTCGATGGCCACCGCGGCGCGGTACCGGTCGCCTTCGAGGCCGTCGGAGGTGTAGATGTGGACCCAGTCGAAGGACTCGTCCATCCAGACCACGGTCGCGGCGCCGGTGACCGGGTCGGCGAGGCGGACTTCGGCCTTGCCGTCGGAGCCGCGTTCGAGCTGCCCGTAGGCGTCGTCGATGGCGCGGTCGCCGAGGACGGTCGGCTCGGCGAGGTCGGCGGAGGTCTGTCCGACCGGGATCTGCTGCTTGTCGAGCTTGAGCTTCTTCTTGGCCGGGACGTGCAGGGTCGCGTCGTCGACGCGGTCGAGGCCGCCGGCGGCGAGGTAGCAGTGGGTGCCGAGTCCGAACGGCGCGGTCCGGGTGCCGGGGTTGGAGACGGTGTGGGCGGCCCGGAGGCCGCCGGGGCCGACCGACCAGCGGGTGCGCAGCAGGAGCGTCCAGGGGTAGCCGGGGCGGGCCGGGATGCGGCATTCGAGCGTGACCGAGGTGTCGGTGACCTCGGAGGCGGTCCAGTCGGCCCAGGCGGCGAAGCCGTGGAGGGCGGAGTTGGTGTGGACCTCGTTGATGGGCAGCTGGTGTTCTTCGCCGCCGTAGGAGTATTTGCCGTCGCGGACGCGGTTGGGCCAGGGCGCCAGGACGTGGCCGGCCCAGCCCGGAGCGAGCTCTTCGTCGCCGTAGGTGGTGACGACCTGGCGTCCGCGGTGGGTGTAGGAGCGTACGCCGCCGCCGACACCGACGATGGTCGCCTCGTGGTCGTTGTAGGCGATAGACCATTGCTCGCCGGACAGCGCCATCGTGGGTACCTCCATGTCGTTTGGGACGGGCGGGATGTGCCTTGACGTTAGCTCATCGAGGATGACCTGCGGCACGCGTATCGATGTGGGGGAGATCGCAACGAACCGTTGAAATCGACAAGACTCGTTATCGAAACCCTCCCATCAATTCCGGCAGAACAGTACAAATACCACCGCTCACGACGCTTCCCTCGAATTTTGCGCCGCTTTTGAACACCGGAACGTGATGGCCCTCGCCGAGCTCGGACTTCCGTAGCCGAACGCATTGAGGCACCATTTCCCCAACAACTACGAACCGTCGCCTCCCGGAAGCCCCCGGTCGGCATACACAGGGACAACCACTCAGGAGTACAACGATGTCTGAGTTCAAGCCCGGGCTCGAGGGCATAGTCGCCTTCGAGACCGAGATCGCCGAGCCCGACAAGGAAGGTGGAGCGCTCCGCTACCGCGGCGTCGACATCCAGGACCTGGTCGGCCAGACTTCCTACGGCGACGTCTGGGGCCTGCTCGTCGACGGCAAGTTCGGCAATGGCCTGCCCGCCGCCGAACCGGTCCCGGTGCCGGTCTCCTCAGGCGACACCCGCGTCGACGCCCAGGCCGCGGTCGCCATGCTCGCCCCGTTCTGGGGCCTCAAGCCCCTGCTCGACGTCGACGACGACACCGCCCGCGACGACCTCGCCCGCGTCTCGGTCACCACGCTGTCGTTCATCGCCCAGTCCGCCCGCGGATCCGGCCGGCCCGCCGTCCCGCAGTCGGAGATCGACAAGGCCGAGACCATCACCGAGCGCTTCATGCGCCGCTGGAGGGGCGAACCCGACCCCGCCCACGTCAAGGCCGTCGACACGTACCTGATGTCGGCCGCCGAGCACGGCATGAACGCCTCCACCTTCACCGCCCGCGTCGTCGCCTCCACCGGCGCCGACGCCGCCGCGGCGATCTCCTCGGGCATCGGCGCCCTGTCCGGTCCCCTCCACGGCGGCGCGCCCTCGCGCGTGCTGCACATGATCGAAGAGGTCGAGCGGCGCGGCGACGCCGACGCCTACGTCAAGGATCTGCTCGACTCCGGCGACCGCCTCATGGGCTTCGGCCACCGCGTCTACCGCGCCGAGGACCCGCGCTCGCGCGTCCTGCGCGCCGCGGCCAGGGAACTGGGCGCGCCCCGCTACGAGGTCGCCGAGGCGCTCGAGAAGGCAGCCCTCGCCGAGCTCAAGGCCCGCAAGCCCGACCGCGTCCTGGCGACGAACGTCGAGTTCTGGTCCTCGGTGCTGCTCGACTTCGCCGAGGTGCCCGCCGACCTGTTCACGCCGATGTTCACCTGCGCCCGCGTCGCCGGGTGGAGCGCCCACATCCTCGAGCAGAAGCAGCTGGGCCGGATCGTGCGCCCGTCGGCGAAATACGTCGGCCCCGGACCCCGCAAGCCATCCGAAGTGGACGGCTGGAAGTAGCGTCTCGCCCGGCCGGTCCCGCTCGGTTAGGATGAGGCCGGAAACCCACCGCCCACCGACGCCGAACGAGACCGACCCATGCCCTCCCCGGCCCCGGCGCCCCGACGCCCCACGCTGCGCCGGCGGGACCTTCTGATCGGAGGCCTCGCCGGTCTCACCGTCGCGGCCGCGGCCGCCGAGGGCGCCTGGTCGATGTGGGACTCGGCCCGCGACCCGCGCGAGGCGCCGCCGCACCCGCAGACCGACCCGGTCCACATGCAGATCGTCGCCCACCCCGACGACTGCCTGTACTTCATCAACCCGCGCATCGCACGCGTCCTGGCCACCGGAGCCGGCAGCTGCACCGTCGTCCTCACCGCCGGCGAAGCCGACGGACGCAACACCAAGGACCCCGCCGGCGCGCCCGACTTCGCCGGATACTCCGCCGCCCGCAACACCGGGCTGCGCCGCGCCTACGCCTACCTGGCCACCGGCGACTCCGAATCGCCCTGGGACCGGACCTGCGTCGACCTCGACTCGGGGCAGCAGGTCGAAATGTGCGTCCTGCGCGACCGCCCCGAAGTCCACCTCATCTTCTGCTCACTGTGGACCAACCTGGGCCGGATCACCGGCGACTACACGCGCCTGATCGCCCTGTGGCAGGGCCGACTCGACGCCTCCCTCGTCCTGCCGCCGACCGACTCGCCGCTCACCGCCGAGGCCACCGTCGACCGCGACACCGTCCGCGCCACCCTCCTCGAACTGCTCGACCGGTACCGACCCGCCGTGGTCAACACCCTCGACCCCGACCCCGACCAGGTCGTCGGGCCGAAACTCGGCGCCGAGCAGACCGGCTACTCCGACCACATCGACCACACCGCCGCCGCCCTGTTCGCCTGGGACGCCGTCCGCGAATGGGGCGGCGCCTCGGTCATCGAATCCTGGCGCGGCTACTACAACCGCCGCTGGCCCGGCAACCTCGGCGCCGCCGACCGCGACGTCAAAGGCCGGGCCCTGAACGTCTACGCCTGGGCCGACGGCCTCGACTGCGGCGCGCTCGCCGGCTGCGGCGACCGCCTCGTGGTCGGCCCCGACACCGGCGACACCTACGGCATGGGCACCCACCCGCGCTACACCGCCGCCGTCGCCGGAGCCGCGATCGACCGACGGCTGCGGCCGGTCGCCGTCCACGGCACCAGGCTCCGCCTCCAAACCGACCGAGGCTGGGCCGACACCGGCGGACCCGACCTGCTGCCGACCATCGCCGTCGCCCGCTCCCGCGTGTTCGGCATCAGCCCCGACCACACCGGCGACCCCGAAGCCCACCGACGCGACCTCCACTGCCTCGACCTGGACGACGGCGAATGGACCGACCTGGGCAACCCCGCCGGCACCGGCGAAGCGGCCCGCCGCGTCGGACTGCCCACCGCCGCCGACAACGGCACCACCACCCTCGTCGCCGTCCGCAGCCCCACCCGGGGCCTCCACATCCGCACCAAGACGCTCGGACACGCCTGGAGCGACTGGACCCACCTCGAAGGCCGCATGGTGCACGAATCCCCCGCCGCCTACGCCACCGCCGACGGCCGCATCGAGATCGTCGCCGCCACCCCCGCCGGACTGGCGATATGGCAGTGGGCCGCCTACGGCTGGACCACCCGCGACCTCGACCTCCCGCACGTCGGCGGCGAACCCGGGTACATCCCCGCCAGCGGCGTCACCGCCGCCGGAGCCGGCGACGGCCGGATCGTCGTCGCCTCCCGCAGCGCCGGCAGCGCCGACGTCGTCCTCCACTACGGGCGCGGCCGGTCGTGGACGGCGACGCTCCTCGAACTCGAAGGCGGCATCCTCCCTCCGGCCGTGGCCGTCGCACCCGACGGGACGGTCGCCGTGGCCGCCGACAACGGCGCCGGAGCCCCCGCGGTCGCCACGATCGCCCCGGCCGACCTCGAGCACCGCCCGGCCGTCCGGCCCGAGATCCGCTGGAGCCACGGCGACATCGTCCTCACCCGGCGCCCCGCCATCGCCTTCGACGCGGCCGGCGGCCTGCGGCTGTGGGCCGTCGGCACCGACGGCGAGGTCTACACCGCCGCCTCCGCGGCCGGTGACGCGCCGCCCACGGCGTGGGCACCCGCGCTACGGCAAGGCGACTGAGCGCGGCTATTGTGAGGCCCAGGACCGACCAGAACGGAGCCCCAAGTGACCGACGAGATCACCATCCCCGCCGAACTGCTTCCCGCCGACGGGCGATTCGGATCCGGCCCCTCCAAGGTGCCGGCCGAGACCATGGCCGCGCTGGCCGGGGTCGGCACGTCCGTCATGGGGACCTCCCACCGCAAGAGCGCGGTCAAAAACCAGGTGGGGCGACTGCGCAGCGGCCTTGCCGAGCTGTTCGCCCTCCCCGACGGCTACGAGGTCGTCCTCGGCGTCGGCGGCACCACCGCCTTCTGGGAGGTGGCCGTGTTCGGCCTCGTCGAGGACCGGGCGCAGGCGGCCAGCTTCGGCGAGTTCGGCTCCAAGTTCGCCGGGGCCGTCAAATCCGCCCCGCACCTGGGCGAACCGACCGTGGTCACCGCCGAGCCCGGCTCGGCGGCGTACCTGGAGGCCGAAGCGGGCGTGGACGTGTACGCCACGCCGCACAACGAGACCTCCACCGGCGTGGCCGTCGAGGTCAAGCGCGTCCCCGGCGAGGGCCTGATGCTGCACGACGCGACGAGCGCGGCGGCGGGACTGCCGGTCGACATGCGCGAGACCGACTGCTACTACTTCGCGCCGCAGAAGGGCCTGGCCTCCGACGGGGGCCTGTGGATCGCGCTGATGAGCCCGGCGGCGATCGAGCGAGCCGAGCGGATCGCGGCCTCGGGCCGCTACATCCCGGCGTTCTTGGACCTGAAGACCGCGATCGACAACTCCCGCAAGGACCAGACGTACAACACTCCCGCGGTGGCGACGGTGTTCCTCGCCGCCGAGCAGGTCGACGCCCTCAACGCCGCCGGCGGCCTGGACGGCGCGGCCAAGCGCTGCGCCGAGTCGGCCGGGACGCTGTACTCGTGGGCCGAATCGCGCGCCTTCGCGTCGCCGTTCGTCGCGGACCCGAAGCTGCGGTCCAACGTGGTGGTGACGATCGACTTCGACGGCGTGGACGCCGCTGAGATCGCGAAGGTACTGCGCGCCAACGGGATCGTCGACACCGAGCCGTACCGCAAGCTGGGCCGCAACCAGTTGCGCATCGCGACCTATCCGGCCGTGGACCCCGCGGACGCGGCCAAACTGACCGAAGCGATCGACCACGTCGTCGAGCGGCTGTCCTAGCGACGAGTCCTGGGGCCGGACCGGTGGTCCGGTCCGCGGCCGTATCGGCGCTTCGCGGCC
Organism: Glycomyces halotolerans; assembly: GCF_054779575.1. Classification (NCBI taxonomy): domain Bacteria; kingdom Bacillati; phylum Actinomycetota; class Actinomycetes; order Glycomycetales; family Glycomycetaceae; genus Glycomyces; species Glycomyces halotolerans. Next base: position 42,122 of record NZ_BAAGXZ010000007.1, on the reverse strand, counting down.
CCGGCCCCGGCGTCGCCTCGGTTAGATTTGGGATCGTGGAAGAAGCCCTAGACCCGGCGCGGCTGCGGCTGCTGCCGACCCTCATCGAGCACCAGCGGGTCCGCACCACCCCGGTCAAATCAGAGGCGTCGGCCTCGGCGCAGCGCCTGACGTTCGACGACGGCTCCTCGGCGTTCGCCAAATTCGCCCACGGCGACCGGCCCGGATACCTCGCGGCCGAGGCGAACGGGCTGCGGTGGCTGCGGGAGGCGACCTCGTCGGTCGTGGAGGTCCTCTACGCCGACGACCGGATCCTCGTCGAACCGTGGATCGAGGCGGCCGAGCCGACCCGGGAGCACGCGGTCGAGCTGGGCCGCCAGATCGCGCAAATGCACGCGGCCGGGGCCGAACGGTTCGGGGCGCCCTGGCGCGGCTACATCGGCGAGACGTTCATGGACAACGACGCGGCCGGCTCCACCTGGGCCGAGTGGTACGCCGAGCGTCGCATCGCACCGTACCTGCGGCCGTCGCGCGACAACGGCGCGCTCGACGCCGCCGACGTCGAAGCGATCGAGGCGGTGGCGGCCAAGCTGCCGGATCTGGCAGGGCCCGATGAGCCGCCCGCCCGCACCCACGGCGACCTGTGGTGGGGCAACGTGCACTGGGCGGCCGACCGGGCCTGGATGATCGACCCGGCCGCGCACGGCGGCCATCGCGAGACCGACCTGGCGAACCTGCGGTTGTGGGGCGGGGTGCCGCTGCTCGAGGAGATCCTCGCCGGCTACACCGAGCTCGCGCCGCTGGCCGACGGGTGGCGCGAGCGGCTCGGCCTTCATCAACTGTTCCCGCTGCTGGTCCACACCACGCTGTTCGGGCGCTCCTTCCGGGCCGGGCTGATGGGCGTGGTCGAACGCTACCGGTGACCGTGTGAAAAGGGACCGGCCCGCCGCGACCTGTCGCGGCGGGCCGGCTATTTCAGCACCTCAGAGAGGTCTTATTCGCCCCAGTTGGCGGCGGTGCGGCGGCGGCGCATCATCCACAGGCCGATGACGCCGGCCACGCCCATCGCGGCCGCGGCGGCGACGGCGCCGATGAGGCCGGGGCCGGTCACCTGGAGCCCGCCGTCGCCGGAGCCGTCGCCGGGGGCCGCGTCGAGCTCTTCGACGAGCTCGGCGATGCCCCAGTTGGCGTTGGTGTTCCACGACTGGCCGGTCGGGTCGTACCAGGTGTGGACCGAGGTGCGCTCACCGTCGGTACCGTCGTTCACCTGGAGTTCGAGCCCCTGCTCGACGCCGGGTTCGGCGAACTCGGGAGCCAGCGCGATGGCGACCTCGACGCGGTAGCCGGTGTCGGTCAGCGCGGTCGCGCTGGTGATCTCGCCGGAGTCGGGGCCGTTGGCGCCGAGGCTGACGACGTTCTGGTAGTTGACGCGGTACTGGCCGTCGAACTCCCCGTAGCCGCCGGTGCGGGTGTTGCCGGGGTTGAGGAAGACCTCGATCGAGTCCTGCTCCCAGGCGTTCGGGCTGGTGTCGTCGAGGGCGGGGTCGGTGACCTCGAAGAGGGCGTAGAAGGCGTTCTCGTCCCACAGCAGGGACACCTCGGCCTTCGCGCCGTCCTCGCTGCCTTCGATGTGGACGTCGGTGGTGACCGTGGAGGCGGCGTCCCACACGTCGTCGGCCTCGCCGTCGAGGACGGGCGCGCTGTCGGCGCGCGGGACCTGGACGCGGGCGTAGTCGGGTTCCTCGCCGGTCGGGATCTCGGGAAGGACGCTCGGGTCGACGATGCCCCAGTAGGCCCACTTGGACTGGAGCTGGTCGTCGAAGATCAGCGGGCTCTCCAGCGGCCGCGGGGTCTCGCGGGACCGCTGCCAGGTGCGTCCGTCGTGGAGGCCCCAGGCGGTGACGAGGTCGATCTTGTCGGAGTGGTCGCGGAAGACCTCGAACAGGTCGCGGAAGTAGTGGCCTTGCTCGATGAGGCGGGCCTCGTACTCGGGGAAGTCCTCGCCTTCGGCGGGGGCGCCGATGACGACGTCGAGCTCGGTGATCACCTGCATCAGGTCGAGCTGGTCGAACTTGACGATGCTCGCCTCGATCTGGTCGAGGGAGGTGTTGAGGTTGATGTGGGTCTGGTGGCCGACTCCGTCGACCGGGACGCCGTCGGCGAGGAGCCGCTCGACGAGGTTGTACATGTTGTCGCGCTTGCCGGGGTTCTCGGTGTTGTAGTCGTTGATGAACAGCTTGACGTCGGTCGCGCCGACCGCGTCGAACTCGGCGCGGGCGATCTTGAAGGCCTCGTCGATGTAGCCGGGGCCGTCGAAGATCTGGTACCAGCGGCTGTTGCGGTAGACCTCGGCGTTGTTGTCGCTGATGACCTCGTTGACCACGTCCCAGGCCCAGATGCGGTCGCCGTAGCGGTCGGCGACGGCGCCGATGTGGGCTTCCATCCGGTCGATCATGATCTGGCGGTCTTCATCGGAGTTGCCGATCGGCTCTCCGGCGTTCGGGTGGCCTTCGGGGTACTGGAACCACCAGTCGGGGGTCTGGCTGTGCCAGACCAGGACGTGGCCCCAGACGCGCATGTCGTTGGCTTCGGCGTACTCGACGAGCTGGTCGGCCTCGGTCCAGGTGAAGGTGCCCTCGGTGGGCTGGATGGACTCGGGCTTCATCTGGTTCTCGGCGGTGATGGAGTTGAAGTGCTTGTTCAGCAGCTGCGCCGAGGGGTCGACGATGTCGCGGCCGTCGATGGCCGCGCCGACCCGGAAGTGGTCGGCGAGCACGTCTTTGAGGGAGGGGATGTCCTCTTCGATGCCGGGCGGGGTGACCTCGGTGATGACGACGTCGTCGATGAGGTAGGAGGCGTCGACGGTCGGGGATTCGACGTAGAGGGTCAGCGCGTCGGCGGACGAGGCGATGCTGTAGTCGCCGCTGATCTCGGTCCAGTCCGCGGCGGTGACCGGGCCGGCGACCCTGTCGTAGGCGGTGTCCTCGCCGGCGGCTTCGCGCTGGACGGTGACGATGAGTTCGTCGGTGCCGTTGCCGTCGGCGGTACGGCCGTTGAGCGAGATCTCGTAGGTGCCGCCGGGGGCGATGTAGTCGGTGATGTCGAGGGCGGGTCCGTTCCATTCCGATTCGCGGTCGGTGGTCAGCAGCGCGCCGTCTTCAGCCGAGAGGGTCACCGGGCCGCGGGGGGTCCAGTCGCCGACGGTGCCGTCTTCGAAGTCGGCGGTGTAGACCGGTGTCGGGTCCTGAGCGGAGGCCGATGGAGCGAATGCGAGCGCCGTTGCGGGCAGCAGCAGCGCCCCGGCTCCGAGCGCGGCGGCACGCCGCAGTCGGGAGTGAGGTCGATGATTCATGTTCTTCAGCTCCGGAGCAATGGAGGGATTCGAAGTCCCGAAAGTTTCGGAATTTGTCTGAAACTTTCGGCGAGGGTTCCGTCATGCTACGAGAGATATAGAGGCGTGTCAACACTGGGGTCGCCGCTCAGCGGCCCTCGCGGGCCCGGATCGCGAGCGTCTGGTCTCACTTAACGAAACTGTCACGCAGAAGGACTACGCTCGTTTCATGGCAGCCCCACACCACGACTCCGCGGGCGTCACCGAGGGTCCACGCCTCCGCGACCGCCATGGCCGCGTCGCGACCGATCTGAGGGTCTCGCTGACCGACCGCTGCAATCTGCGCTGCACCTACTGCATGCCGGAGGCCGGCCTGCCGTGGCTGCCGAAGCCGGAGATGCTCAGCGACGACGAAGTGGTCCGCCTGGTCGGCATCGCCGTCACGCGCCTGGGGGTACGCGAGGTCCGCTTCACCGGCGGCGAGCCGCTGCTGCGGCCCGGACTGCCGGACATCGTCACCGCCGTCGCGCGCCTCGAGCCGCGCCCGGAGATCTCCTTGACCACCAACGCGATCGGGCTCGACCGGCTTGCCGAGACGCTGGTGGAGGCCGGGCTCGACCGCGTCAACATCTCCCTCGACACCCTCGACCGCGAGCGCTTCGAGGCCCTCGCCAAGCGGGACCGGCTCGAACAGACCCTCCACGGCATCAAGGTGGCCGCCTCCACCGGGCTCGCCCCGGTCAAGCTCAACACCGTCCTCATGCGCGGTGTCAACGACGACGAGGCCCCCGCGCTGCTGCGCTACGCGCTGGCGCACGACTACCAGCTGCGGTTCATCGAGCAGATGCCGCTCGACGCCGGGGGCACCTGGCGGCGCGACCAGATGGTCACCGCCGAGGAGATCCTCGCTTCGCTGCGGGACGAGTTCGACCTCGAGCCGGACCCGGCCCACCGCGGCTCGGCTCCGGCCGAGACGTGGCTGGTCGACGGCGGCCCGGCCAAGGTCGGCGTCATCGGATCGGTGACCCGGCCCTTCTGCGGCGACTGCGACCGCACGCGCCTGACCGCCGACGGACAGGTCCGCAACTGCCTGTTCGCGCGCGAGGAGACCGACCTGCGGGAGCTGGCCCGCTCCGGCGCCGCCGACGAGGAGATCGCCGAGCGCTGGTGCGAGGCGATGTGGGGCAAGAAACCCGGCCACGGCATCGACGACCCGTCGTTCCTGCAGCCGACCCGGCCGATGTCGGCGATCGGAGGCTGAGGTGCGGGTGAGGGTCCGGTACTTCGCCGGCGCGAAGGCCGCCGCAGGCCGCGCCGAGGAATCGGCGCCGGCCTCGAGCGTGGCCGAGCTCAAGACGCTCTTGAGCGCTCGGCACGGCCACGACCTCGAACGGGTGCTCAAGGTCGCCACACTGCTGGTCGACGGCCGGGGCGTAGGCGACGACGCCGTGCTCGCCGAAGGCGTCACGGTCGAAGTGCTGCCGCCGTTCGCCGGCGGCTGATCCAATATCCTATAGGATATTTCCTATAGGGAGCGTGGATCGGTGGCGACACTCCGGGGAGCCGCCTTGGCGCTGCGGATTCCAATTTGCGAGGATGCAGAGGTGCGCCGACCTGACGAACGATCGAAACCACAGGTGGCGTCCCCGCTGTTCGAACTGTCCGAGGACATGCGGACCACCGGTGAACGGCGCCGCCGGGCGGGCCGTTCGCACCCGAGGTTCGCGCGCGAGGCCGTCCCGATGCCGGAGCCGGCGCTGACCACGCGAACCCCCGAACCCTGGCAGGACTCCGCTCCCCTGCTCACCGGCATGGACGAAGTGGGCGCCGGACTGCTCGACTCGCTCGACGCTATGCAGCGCGTGGCCGCCTCGGCGGGGCCCGGGCCGCTGCTCATCAACGCCGCCCCCGGCACCGGCAAGACCCACCTGCTCATCCGCCGCGTCGCCTACATGGTCCGCGAACTGGGCATTCCGGCCGCGCAGTGCCTCGTCGTCGCCGCCTCCCGGGCCGGCGCCGGGCGCATCCGGCGCGAGCTCGCCACGCTCCTCGACGGTGAGGCCGAGCAGATCACCGTCGCCGAGTTCGCCGACTTCGCCGCCCAGAACGCGAAGGACGCCGAGGATCGACGCCTGGCCCCCACCCTGGGGCACCTGTTCATCGACGACCTGCCTCGCATGCCCATGCGGCTCTACCGGCAGCTGATGGACCACCGCGGCCCCGAAGCCGACGTGACCGCCACCGGCGACCCCGACTCGGCGCTGTGCGCGGGCGACCCCGCCGCGTTCACCGCGTTCGTCGACCAGTTCTCTCAAGCCCACGTCGTGCGGCTGTCGCGCAACCACCGCAGCCCCGCGGCCGTGCTCGTGGCGGCCTCGCAGGTGATCGAGCCGATCAGCCGCGTCCCCGGCCGCCTGACCCAGCCGCAGCGGCCGGCCCTGGAGGGCTCGGGCATCGGGCGGTGCTACGCGATCGACGATGACGACGAGAAGCGCTTCATCGACCGGCTCACCGAATATCTGGCCGAACTGGGCGTCGCCCCGGACGAGCTCGCGGTCATCGGACCCGAGGGCACATCGGTGAGCGAAGCGGCCGACGGCGAGTACCGCGTGGTCTGCCTGACCGGGATGACCGCCGAGGCCTGGCCGAACACCGCCGCCGCCCGACGCGAGCTGTACGTGGCCCTGAGCCGCACCCGCGATCTGGCCTATGTGAGCCACACCGGCCCCGGATCGCCGCTGCTGGCCGATGTGGACCAGGGCCTGTTCAGTCCATTCGGGATGGTTCCGGTGGCGCATTCGGGGCCCGAGCAGCCGCGCCTGCTCTGAACTCGCGGCACGGTCACCACTCGGAGTTCCCGCGCGAGCACCCACCGATAGGCCACAATAGGTCGCATAGCAGTCGTCTATGACCTGGGAGGCCCGATGGAGCACACCGAAGAGGACACTGTGCCTCTGCACCGGCCCGATGCTCCAGGTTGGTCGCCGTTCGCGCCGCCGGGCGCGAACCGAGAGCACAGTGCGCCGCCGGCGAACCAAGGGCAGAGCTCGCCGCCCGATCCGGACCAAGGGCGGCGTGCGAGCCCCGGGGACACCGGTCGGCCCGAGACTCCGGCGAGCCCGGAGGCGGTGCCGGGCCAGAGTTTCGCGCACGCTCCGGAAGCAGGCCCTCCGCGATCGGGCGAGTGGCCCCGCCCGCCGTCGGCGCCCGCGCCGCACCGGCCTTCGGACGCTCCCGTGCCGGCCTTCCCCGACCACCCCGGCGCGCTCGAACGCGTCGGCGTCACCGCCGACGACTTCGCCAGCCGCCGCGTCGTCCCGCCTCGCGGACCGGTCGCCGAGACCGGGCTGCGCGGGACGATCCACCGGCTCTCGTTCGGCCTCATCGCCCTGCCTCCCAGCGCCCGCGAGCGCGCCTACCAGAACAACATCGAGACCGTGCGCCGCAACTTCGGGGGCCTGCGCCAGATCACCGTGGTCAACCCCAAGGGCGGGGCGGGCAAGACCGTCGCGGTGCTCATGCTCGCACTCACCTTCGGGCGCCACCGGGGCGGCTACGTGCTGGCCTGGGACAACAACGAGACGCAGGGCACGCTGGGGATGCGGGCCCAGCAGGACTTCCATGTCCGCACGGTCCGGGACCTGCTGCGCGACCTGGACCATTTCAAGGGCCCCACCGGGAGGGTCGGCGATCTGTCGCAGTACGTGCGTGCCCAGGGCGGCGCGATGTTCGACGTGCTGGCCTCGGACGAGTCGGCCACGGCCGGCGAGATGCTCACCGCGCACGCCTTCGGTGATCTGCGCGAGGCCGTCTCGCGGTTCTACAAGCTCATCGTCGTCGATACCGGGAACAATGTGCGGGCGGCGAACTGGCAGGCGGCGATCGACGCGACCGATCAGCTCGTGGTGACGATGTCGGCCCGCAACGACTCGGCCGAGACGGCCGCCCGGATGCTGGACCATCTGGAGCAGACCGGGCGCAGGGAGCTGGTGCGGGGCGCGGTCTCGGTGGTGTCGATGCCGGCGCACCGCAAGGACGTGGACCTGCCGGCGGTGCAGCGGCACTTCGCGGCGCGCACGCGGGCGGTGCTGCTGGCCCCGTACGAGAAGCTGCTGGATTCGGGGGAGCCGATCCGCTATGACGCGTTGAGCAAGGCCTCGCTGGCCGCTTGGCTGAGGATCGGGTCGGCGGTGGCCGAGGGGCTGTGAGGCGGCCGGGGTGCCGCGGTCGCGTCAGAGCAGGCCGGTGAGGCCCGCGACGGCGTCTTCGAGTCGGCGGTCGTCTTCGTCGGCGTGGCCGACCACGTAGGCGCCCTGGATGAACACCAGGACGGTGCGAGCCAGGCGCCGGGGGTCGCGGGGCGGGGTCTCGCCGCGGTCGGCCGCGCGTGCCAGGATCGCGGTCAGGTCGCGTTCGAGTTCCGACCACGCTTCTTGGACGCGTCTCATGGTCGCGGGGTCGTCGGCCAGTTCCACGGCCGCGCGGACGATGAAGCCGCCTTCTTTGCTGTGCCTGGCCACGACTTCGAGGATGTCGCCGATGACGCGCGGCGCGCCGACCGGTTCGGCGCCGTCGCCGTCGATGGCTCCTCGGGCTATCGAGCGCATCTCCGGTTCGGTGTCCTCGCGATATCGGGCGAGTGCGGTTATGTACAGCTGGTGTTTGGACCCGAAGGCGGAGTAGAGTCCGGCCCGGTTCATTCCCGTGGCCGCCACGAGGTCCGACATGGAAGTGGCCGCGAAGCCGCGTTCGAGGAACGTACGGGTCGCCGCGCGGAGGACTCTGTCCAAATCGGCATTCTTATTTCTGCTCACATTTGCACCGTATCGACACCCGGTGCTACCGGTCAATAACGGGATGCCCGATTTGACTCCGTGGCGTGAGTGAACGGATCCACTCAACGCGCCACCTCCTTGACACCCCGTAGCGTCGCCCTAGAGAATGAACGCAAACTCAACAGGCGTCCAGTGGGGGAAGTCCGGTCGGAAGCCGGCGCTGACCCGCAGCGGTAGTCGCGGTTCGAACTCGAACACCACCCGAGCCAGTAACCTCTCAGCAACAGGTTCGGTCCACCCGCGTGAGCCCGAATGCCCACCGGGCGCCAGTGTCCATCGTCAACGCCTGTCGCGGTCTGCAGGCGCTTGCGGCGCCGCCGCCTGCCCGAGACCTCGCCCGCGCTTCAGAAAGGTCAGGCAATGCGCCACTCGCCGCTGGGCCAACGCTCAGCACGCAGCAACCGCCCCGGTCGGCTGCGGTACCTCGCCGCCGCCGCGGTCCTCCCCCTCGTCGCCATCGCCTCCGCCTCTCCGGCGCACGCTCAGGACGAGCCGTTCTCCAATCCTTCCGAAGCCGCCGCCGGCTGGCTCGCCTCCCAGGCCGAAGGGCCCTCCTGGAGCGCCGGCGACGTCTCCAGCACCCTGGACGTCCTCATCGGTCTCATGGCCGCCCGCGTGGGCGGCGAGAAGGTCCAGACCAGTCTCGAATGGCTCAACGAGCCCGACGTCCTGAACGCCTACGTCTACCCGCCCGGCGACGAGTCCGAAGACCCGCAGCTCAACGCCGGAGGCGCCGGGAAGGTCATGTACGTCGTCGCCACCGCCGGCGGCGACCCCGCCGACTTCGGCGGCGTCAAACTCGCCGACGCGGTCACCGACAGCCAGCGCGACGACGGCCACTTCGGCGACGGCACTCCGTTCGCGACCGCGTGGGCGGTGCTGGGACTCTCGCGCTCGGGACAGCCCGCGAACGAGGAGGCCGCAGCGGCGCTGACCGCCGCGCAGTGCCCCGACGGCGGCTACAGCTTCGCCGACGCCGACGGCGGCGACGACTGCGCCAGCGACCCGGACACGACCGGTGTGGTGGCCTCGGCGCTGCAGACGATGGACGGCGACGACGCCGAAGCGGCCCACGATGCGGCCATCGCCTGGCTGGAGTCCGCTCAGGGCGAGAACGGCGGCTTCGACGCCGGTTTCGGCCCGAACGCGAACTCGACCGCGTACGCGGCGCAGGCGCTGCTGGGCGCCGAGCGCGCCGAGTCCGCCGAGCGGGCGACGGCGTTCCTGATCGGTCTCCAGGTCGGCTGCGGCGAGGAGGCGGCCGGCGCGATCCGCGCGACCGACCCCGAGGACGAGGAGTACGGCGAGATGATGCGGCTCTCGGCCACCGCGCAGGCGCTCATTCCCCTGTCGGGACAGAACCTGGCCGAGCTCGACGCCTCGGAGTCGGACGCCGATCTTCCGGTCGTCCAGTGCGAGGCGGTCTCCGGCGGCGAGACCACCGGGGCCGACGGCGGCGAAGACGGCGCAGCGTCCGATGAGGGCTCGGGTTCGCTCGTGCCGTGGCTCGTCGGCGGCGCGGCGGTCGTGCTGGCCGCGATCGTGCTGTACGTGCTGGCGCGAGTCCGCCGCGGCGCCTCGACCGGGGACAAGGAAGCGGAGTGACCCCAGGCGTGGCCGCCCGCGCCGGCGCCCTCGCCGTGATCGGCGCGGCGCTGGTGTGGGCCTCGCCCGCGACCGCGCAAGAGGGCTCCTGCCGGGGGGTCACCGTGGTGGTCGACTTCGGGGAGGCCGGACCCGAGTCGTCGGCGGACTCGGAGCCGGCCGTCGGATGCGCCGAGGACCCGTCGAACGGCATCGAGGCGCTGACGCAGGCCGGTTTCACCGTCACCGAGGTGATCAGCTTCCCCGGCGCGGTGTGCCGGATCGACGGCTTCCCCGACGACGAGTGCGGTCTCATGCCGCCGGCCGACCGGTCATGGTCGTACTGGCGCGCCGTCGACGGCGAGTGGACGTACTCGAACGTCGGGGCGGGCACGGCCGACCCGGACGACGGCGACGTCGAAGGCTGGGTCTTCGGCGGCGGCTCCCAGCCGCCGGGCGTGGCCCCGGCCTCGGCCCGTGCAGCCGAATCGGCGCCGGCCGATACGGCGGAGTCCTCGAACGGGTCGCCGACGTGGGTCATCGCGGTGGTGCTCCTGTCGGTGATCGCGGGCCTGGTGATCTGGCGGCTGCGACGCGGCCGCGCGACATGAGCGGCGCGCACCCGGTCGCGTGGTGGGGTTGGGCGCTGCTGCTGGCCACGGCGGCCAGCCGCACCTCGAACCCGTGGCTGCTGCTGCTCATCGTGGCCGTCTCGGGGCTGGTGGTCGCCTGGTGCCGGGGCGATGAGCCGTGGTCGGGCGCCTACCGGGTCTTCCTCTTGATCGGGGCGACGGCCATCGCGGTGCGGATGCTGTTCTACATCGTCTTCGGCGGCGCCGAAGGGACGACCGTGCTGGTGACGCTGCCGCAGGTCCGGCTCCCGGACTGGGCGGCGGGGTTCCGGCTCGGCGGCGCGGTCACCGCCGAGGGCGCGCTCGCGGCCGTCTTTGACGGGCTGCGGTTGGCGACGCTACTGGTCTGCGTGGGCGCGGCGAACGCCTTGGCCAGTCCGCGGCGGCTGCTGCGCTCGATGCCCGCGGCGTTGTACGAGGTGAGCGTGGCCGTGGTGGTGGCGTTGTCGGTCGCACCGCAGCTGGTCTCGAGCGTGGCGCGGATCCGCCGGGCCAGGGCGCTGCGCGGCAACACCAGACGGAACCCGGCGAACGTGATGCGGACGGTGGTGGTGCCGGTGCTGCACGACGCGCTCGACCGGTCGCTGGCGTTGGCCGCGGCGATGGCCTCGCGCGGTTACGGCCGGGCCGCCGATATTCCGGCGCCGGCCCGCCACGCGACGTCGGCGTTCCTGCTGACCGGGCTGCTGGGCCTGTGCGCGGGTGCGTACGCGCTGCTGGGTTCGGCGACGCCGGGCACGGTGGCGTGGGGCCTGCTGGCCGCCGGCGCCGCCGCCGCGGTGCTCGGCATCGCGTTCGCCTCGAAGCGGGTGCCGCACACCCGCTACCGGACCGACCGGTTCGGCCGCCGGGACTGGGCGATCGTCGCCTCGGGCTGCGCGGCGGTGGTCGGGACCGTGGTCAGCGCGAACGTCGAACCGGCGGCGGTCTGGCCGCCCACGAGCCTGCTCGCGGTCCCTCCGCTGCCGCTGTTCGCCGCCTGCGGGGTGCTCGTCGCCTCCGCGCCGGCGCTCCTGGCCCCGACCGCCTCGACCGAGGGAGGCACGGCGTGATCCGATTCGACGAGGTGACCTTCCGGTACGCCGAGCGACCGGTCCTCGACGAGGTCTCGTTCGACATTCCCGAAGGCGAGTTCTGCCTGCTGGTGGGGACCACCGGCGCCGGCAAGTCGACGCTGCTGCGGGCGGTCAACGGCCTGGTCCCGCACTTCACCGGCGGGACGATGACCGGGCGGATCACCGTCGCGGGCCGCAGCGTGAAGGACGCGACCCCGGCGGACCTGGCGGACGTGGTCGGGTACGTGGCCCAGGACCCGTTGGCGGGCTTCGTGACCGACGACGTCGAACTCGAACTGGCCTACACCGCCGAGCAGCTCGGCCTGCCGCAGGCGACGATGCGCAAGCGGGTCACCGAGATCGTCGACCTGCTGGGCCTGGCCGACGTCCGCGGCAGGACGCTCGCGAACCTGTCGTCGGGTCAGCGCCAGCGCGTCGCGATCGGCGCGGCGCTGGTCGCCGGGCCCTCGGCCCTGGTGCTGGACGAGCCGACCTCGGCACTGGACCCCGGCGCGGCCGACGAGGTGCTGTCGGCGCTGCACCGGCTGGTCCACGACCTGGGGGTGACGGTGCTGCTGGCCGAGCACCGGCTCGAGCGCGTGGTGCAGTACGCCGATTCGGCGCTGCTGCTGCGCGAGGGCCGGGTGCGGGCCGGTTCCACCGGGGAGGTGCTGGCCGCGTCGCCGGTGGCGCCGCCGGTGGTCGGTCTCGGCGAGCTGGCCGGCTGGCCGGGTCCGCCGGTGACGATCCGGCAGGCGCGCCGGGTGGCGGCGCCGCTGCGCGCGACGCTGGCTGATCTGGCGCCGCCGGTGCGGGAGGGGCATCGATCCGAGGCGCCGCTGCTGCGGGCCCGGGGCGTCACGGTGGACTATCCGGGGGTGCGGGCGGTCGACGGCGTCGATTTGGGAGCCGGTCGCGGTGAGCGCATCGCGCTGATGGGCCGCAACGGTTCGGGCAAGTCGAGTCTGCTGTGGGCGCTGCAGGGCACGGGGCGGCGTTCGGGCGGGGCGGTCGCCATCGAGCGGACCGATCCGGGCGGCCTGAAACCGGCGCGGCGCCGGACGCTGGCCGGTCTGGTGCCGTCCGAGCCGGCCGACCTGCTGTACGCGGAGACGGTCGCGGGCGAATGCGAGGCGGCCGACTCCGAAGGCGGGGCCCCGGCCGGGACGTGCCGGAAGATCCTGGCGGACCTGGTGGAGGGCGTCGACGGCGAGGCGCATCCGAGGGACCTGTCGGAGGGGCAGCGCCTGGCGCTGGCGTTGGCGGTGACGTTGACGGCCGCGCCGCCGCTGCTGCTGCTCGACGAACCGACCAGGGGCTTGGACTATCCCGGCAAGGAGGCGTTGGCCGACCGGCTCCGTCGGCTGGCCGACGCGGGGCACTGCGTGATGGTCGCTACGCACGATGTGGAGTTCGTGGCGGCCTTCGCCACGCGCGTGGTGCTGCTGTCGGACGGCCAGGTGGTGGCCGACGGGCCGGCGAGGACGATCGTCTCGGCCTCGCCGATGTTCGCTCCGCAGGTGGAGAAGATCCTTCCGGGGTGGCTGACGGTCGACGAGGTGGCCGAGGCGTTGGGCCGGTCCGATGGCGACGCCGAGTAGTCCGCGCCCGGTCCTTCGCTGGAAGGGGGCGCTGGCGGTCGCGCTCGCGGCGGTGTTCGGGCTGGTGGCGATGTCGTGGCCCCTGCTGGCCTCCCCCGGCGGCGCGTTGACCGAGACGACCTCGGGTCCGTGGCTGTTCGCGCTGCTGCTGCCGGTGGTGACGGCGGTGGTGCTGGTGCAGCTCTCGGACGGCGGTTTGGACGCGCGGGCGGTGGCGATGCTGGGGGTGCTGTCGGCGGTGGTGGCGGCGGTGCGGCCGTTCGGTGCGGGGGCCGCGGGCGTGGAGACGGTGTTCTTTCTGATCGTGCTGGCCGGCCGGGTGTTCGGGCCCGCGTTCGGTTTCATCCTCGGCAATACGGGCCTGTTCGCCTCGGCGCTGCTGACCGGCGGGGTCGGTCCGTGGATGCCGTATCAGATGTTCGCGGCGGCGTTCGTGGGTCTGGGCGCGGGGCTGCTGCCGGGGCCGAATCCGCCGACGACGGGGCGGGGCCGGGCCGGTGAGCTGGCGGCGCTGGTCGGCTACTCGGTCGTCGCGTCGCTGGTGTTCGGGTTGCTGCTCAATATGTCGTTCTGGCCGTTCGCGATCACCGAGGGGCACTTGGCGTACGTCCCCGGTGGTGGGCTCGGCGAGAACGCGTCGCGGCTGGTGGCGTATTCGGTGGCGACGTCGCTGGGGTGGGACTTGGGGCGGGCGGTCACCACCGCGGTGCTCATTCTGCTGGTCGGACCGGTGCTGCTGAAGGTCTTGCGGCGGACGGCGCGTCGGGCCCGGTGGTATTGAGCGGTCGGCGACGACCGCCCTGGGACCGCTTCCACCCGGCCATCGGCACATCGATCCGAGCCGATATGATCCGCGTAGCCAACACTTCGATAGGAGTCGATGTATGCGACGCGTTCTGATCGCGGCCGCCGCGGTGGCGGCCCTCGCGGCCGCCGGTTGCGGCGGCGAGGAGGAACCCGAGGCCCCCGACACCGAGGCGACCGAAGCCGGCCAGGCCGACGCCGCCGAGCAGTGGGAATCGGCCGGCGAACTCGACAACATGCCTCCGGAGGCCACCGCGGACCTCGAGCCGCCCATCGCCCCCGAGGCGATCACGACGGCCTTCGCCGACGCGGGCCTGTCCGACGGGGAGTCGACCGACCTGGGCGTCGAGGACGAGAACTGCGACCTGACCGACTGCGTCCGGGCCTTCAACACCGGCGACGTCAAGGTGATGATCTACATGTCCGAGGAGATGGCCGAGGCCGCCGCCACCGAGATCGGCGACACCTACTTCAGCGGACCGGTCGTCCTCCACTACGCGGCGAACGACACCCCGATCGAGGACAAGGAAGGCTACGAGACCGCGCTCAAGGAAGTCCTGGCCCAGTAGCGCCCAGAAGACCCAAGCGGTGTCGGTCCCGCGCTCTAGCGTGGGAGCATGATCGACCGACGCCAGGCGCTGCGCTTCCGAGTCCACGCACAGCAGCTGGACCGGGAGCGCGGCTCTTTTGAAGGCACCTCGGTGCTCGACATCGGCGTCCAGGACACCGGCCCCGACGGGTCCGCATGGGCCCTGGCCGTTCGCGGGGTCGACACCGCATCGCTCACCGACGAGGCGCGGGTGCTGCTGTGGACCGTCCGAGGCGCGCCCCACCTGTACCGCCGCGAGGACGTCGGTCAGATCGCCGCGGCACTCGAACCGTACTCGGACGCCGACGCGGGCAAACGCATCTTCGACGCCTCCAAACCGCTCAAGGCCGCCGGGATCGGCAACCTCGAGGCCCTCGACGCGGTAGCCGAGCAGATGCGCCGCATCGTGGCCGGGCCCATGGCCAAAGGCGAGGTCTCGAGCAGGCTCACCTCGGCCTTGCCCGAGCCCTACCGGCGGTTCTGCAGACCGTGCGACACCATCCACCTCTACGAGCAGCCGTTCCGGCTCTCGGCCCTCCGCGCCGGCCTGGAACTGGAGCCGGGCACCTCGCCGCCGGTCATGCGGCCCATCCCGCACTTCACCGTCGCCGAAGCGGTCGACGACCGGTTCGACCTCGTGCGCGCCTACCTGCGGCTGCTCGGCCCGACCACGGTCAAGCAGGTCGCCGAGTACATCGACGCCCCGGTGAAGGACGTCAAGGCCCGCTGGCCCGAAGACGCCGCCGAAGTCGACATCGACGGTGAACGGCGCTGGATCCTCGCCGAGGACGAGGAGGGGCTGCGGTCGGCCGAGGCGGACGGCACTCGACTGCTGGGACCGTACGACCTGTTCCTGCAGGCCCGCGACCGGTCGACCCTCGCGCCCGAGCGGGCCCGGGCCAAGGAGCTGTGGCCGGTGCTCGGCCGCCCCGGCGCGGTCCTGGTCGACGGCGACCTGGTCGGCACCTGGCGGCCGCGGAAGTCCGGCAAGAAACTGACGGTCGCCGTCCGGCCGTGGAGGAACTTCCCCGCCGCGACCCGCAGGGCCGTCACCGAGCAGGCCGAACGGCTCGCCGACTTCCGCTCGGCGACGCTGTCCGGAGTCGACTTCGACGCCTGAGCACCGATCCCGACGCTACGAGACGAGGGCGCCCGCTCCCAGGAGCGCCTTGAGGTCGGCCGACAGTTCGACCGACGGGCGCACCCGCCAGTCGTCGCCCAGCGCCAGCATCGTCGTCTTCGGGCCGTTGGCCAGCTTGACCCGCACCTGCGCCTCGCCTCGGTGGGTGCGGAAGGTGTCCGAGAGCTTCTGGATCAGATCCTGGTTGACCATGGCGGCCCGCAGAGCCAAGGTGATGGGCGCCGAGTTCGCCTCCGGGCCGCTGGAGGTGTCGAGCACGGCCAGGTCCTGGGCGATGAGCTGCGCGGTGCCGTCGCGGCGGTCGAGTTTGCCCTTGACGCAGCAGATCAGGTCGTCGGCCAGGGAGTCGGAGACCAGCTCGTAGGTGTTGGGGAAGAACCGCACCTCGATCGAGCCGGCCAGGTCCTCCATCGTGGCCGAGGCCCAGAGCTTGCCCTGCTTGGTGACGCGCTTGGCGACGTTCTGCAGGATCCCGGCGACCTTGACCCCGGCCCCGTCGGCGATCTCGTCCCCGTGGAGGGCCGCGATCGGACGGTCGGCGTTGGACGACAGCAGCCGCTCGAAGCCGTTGAGCGGGTGGTCGGAGACGTAGAGGCCGAGCATCTCCCGCTCGAAGGCGAGCTTGTCGCGCCGGTCCCACTCCTCCTCGGAGATCGTCAGGTCGATCCCGAGCGTGTCGGTCGCCTCGGCCATCCCGCCGAAGAGGTCGAACTGGCCGCGGGCCTCCTCCTTCTTGATCGACACCATCGCGTCGATGGCCTTCTCGTGGACCTCGGCCAGGCCCCGCCGCGAGTGCCCGAGCGAGTCGAACGCTCCGGCCTTGATCAGCGATTCGACGGTGCGCTTGTTGCAGACCTGGGCGGGCACCTTCTGCAGGAAGTCCTTGAAGTCGGTGAAGGCGCCCTTCGCTTCGCGGGCCTCGATGACGCCTTCCACGACGTTCGCGCCGACGTTGCGCACGGCCCCCATGCCGAAACGGATGTCCTCGCCGACCGGGTGGAACACGTGGCGGGAGTCGTTGACGTCCGGGGGCATGACCGTGATGCCCATCTTGCGGCACTCCGACAGGTAGGCGGCGGCCTTGTCCTTCGAGTCGCCGACGCTGGTGAGCAGCGCGGCCATGTACTCGGCCGGGTAGTTGGCCTTGAGGTAGGCCGTCCAGTACGCGATCAGTCCATAGCCGGCGGCGTGCGACTTGTTGAACGCGTAGCCGGCGAAGGGGAGCATGATGTCCCACAGGGTCTTGATGGCCTCCTTGCCGAAGCCGTTGGACTGCATGCCCGCCTCGAAGTCGGCGTACATCTTCTCCAGGACGTCGACCTTCTTCTTGCCCATGGCCTTGCGGAGCACGTCCGCTTGTCCCATGGTGAATCCGGCGACCTTCTGGGCGATCTTCATGATCTGCTCTTGGTAGACGATGAGGCCGTACGTCTCGGCCAGGATCTCCTCGAGCGGTTCGGCCAACTCGGGGTGGATCGGGGTGATCTGCTGGCGGCCGTTCTTGCGGTCGGCGTAGTTGTTGTGGGAGTTCGCCTCCATCGGGCCGGGCCGGTACAGCGCGAGGACGGCCACGATGTCGTTGAAGCCGGTCGGCTTCATGCGCTTGAGCAGTTCGCGCATGGCCGCGCCGTCGAGCTGGAACACGCCGAGGGTGTCGCCGCGCGCCAGCAGTTCATAGGCATTGGGGTCGTCCACCGACAGGTTGTCCAGATCGATGTCGACGCCCTTGTTGGCCTTGATCGCCTCGAGAGCGTCGCCGATGACGGTGAGGTTGCGCAGGCCCAGGAAGTCCATCTTCAGCAGGCCGATGTCCTCACAAGAGGGGTAGTCCCATCCGGTGATGACCGATCCGTCGGGCCTGGCCCACATGGGGATGCAGTCGACCAGCGGTTCTGAGGACAGGATGACCGCGCAGGCGTGGACGCCGGCGTTGCGGATCAGGCCCTCCAGGCCGAGCGCGGTGTCGAAGATCTGGCGGACCTCGCCGTCGTTCTCGATCAGCCCGCGCACTTCGGCGGCCTCGGCGTGCCGCGGGTGCTCGGGGTCGGTGATGCCCGCCAGCGGAATGTCCTTGGCGGCCACCGGCGGCGGCAGCGCCTTGGTGATGCGCTCGGCGATCGAGAAGCCCGGCTGCCCGTGGTGGACGCGGGCGGCGTCCTTCAGAGCCGCCTTGGTCTTGATGGTGCCGAAGGTGATGACCTGGGCGACGAACTCCTTGCCGTACTTCTCGGTGGCGTAAGTGATCATCTCGCCGCGGCGACGGTCGTCGAAGTCGATGTCGATGTCGGGCATCGAGACGCGCTCGGGGTTGAGGAAGCGCTCGAACAGCAGGCCGTGCTCGATCGGGTCGATGTTGGTGATCTTGAGCGCGTAGGCCACGAGCGAACCGGCGGCCGAGCCGCGGCCGGGGCCGACGTAGATGCCGATCGAGCGGGCGTGGGAGATGAGGTCGGCGACGACCAGGAAGTAGGAGGGGTACCCGGCGTTGATGATGACGTCGAGTTCGAGCCCGGCCCGCTCGGCGTACTCGCCGGGGACCTCGCCGTTGAAGCGCTCCTTCAGGCCGACTTCCACTTCGTGGCGCAGCCAGGAGGCCTGGTCGTGGCCCTCGGGGACCTCGATGGTCGGCATCCGGTCCTGGGCGGTGAAGATCTCGTCGTAAGGCTCGACCTGCTCGGCCACCAGGAGCGTGTTCTCGCAGCCCTGCTGCCACAGCTCGTCGCTGCGGACGGCGTACATCTGGTCGGCCGAGCGCAGGAAGTAGCCGTCGCCGTCGAACTTGAACCGCTTCGGATCGTCCAGGGTGGAACCGGACTGGACGCACAGGAGCGCGGCGTGGGTGTCCTTCTGCTCCTCGGTGACGAAGTGGGAGTCGTTGGTCACCAGCGGCGGCAGCCCCATCTTCCGTCCGAGCTCGTACAGCTCGTCGCGGACGCGCTGCTCGACGGCGTTGCCGTGGTCCATCAGCTCGAGGTAGTAGTTCTCGGCGCCGAAGATGTCGCGGTAGTCGGCGGCGGCCTTGTAGGCCTCCTCGGTCTGTCCGAGCCGCAACCGGGTCTGGACCTCGCCCGAGGGGCAGCCGGTGGTCGCGACGATGCCGTCGGCGTGCTGGGAGATGAGCTCCTTGTCCATGCGGGGCTTGTAGTAGTAGCCCTCGAAGGAGGCGACGCTCGAGAGCCGGAAGAGGTTGCGGAGTCCTGAGGAGTTCTTGGCGACCATCGTCATGTGGGTGTACGAGCCCGCGCCGGAGAGGTCGTCGCCGCGCTGGCTCGGCTCCCCCCAGAAGACCGGCTTCTTGTGGAACCGGTCGTGCGGAGCGAGGTAGGCCTCGATGCCGAGGATCGGCTTGACACCGGAGCCCTTGGCCTGCTGATAGAAGGCGTAGCCGCCGTACATGTTGCCGTGGTCGGTCATGGCGATGGCGGGTTGGCCGAGCCGTTCGGCCTCGGTGAACAGGGGCCCCAGCTTGGCCGCCCCGTCGAGCATCGAGTATTCGGTGTGCACGTGTAGGTGGACGAACTGCTTCGACACGAGATGCTCCCTTTTCATGGCGAAGCCTGCGAGCCCGACCGGACTCGGCGCTTCGCACTATTCAACACCCGACCGCCGACACCGCTCCGCTACGACGGCGCCGGCCCGATTCCGATCCCCTAGCCTAGTCCCCTCCGAGTCCGGAACGCGGGCGCTCAGGGCCCGAAATGGCGTCACCTCCGGCGCTGGTCAGAGCCGTGCGTGCATCCGAGACCCGTTCGGGTGCAACGGCTCGCAGACTCCTGGCGATGTTGGATCCGGCGATGCGCCGTTCCGGTCGGCGACCGGAACGGCCGGAGTCGTCCACAGGCCGCGGCAGGTTATCCACAGGCCGGAAATTCATCCTTGTCACGGGCGGGCATCGAGCGCACGCTAGTGCCATGCACATGACAAAGACACCAATCAGCCTCAAAGGCCCCAGCGACATCCTCACCACCGTTCCGCTGCTGCTGGGTTTCAAGCCCCAGCACAGCCTGGTCGTTGTCGGACTCGT
Organism: Glycomyces halotolerans; assembly: GCF_054779575.1. Taxonomy (NCBI): domain Bacteria; kingdom Bacillati; phylum Actinomycetota; class Actinomycetes; order Glycomycetales; family Glycomycetaceae; genus Glycomyces; species Glycomyces halotolerans. The sequence continues at coordinate 22,547 of NZ_BAAGXZ010000007.1, read as the reverse complement.
CCGACAGGAGATCCTCTGCACCTTCCGCGTCGACCTGCCAGGTTCGGCAGACCATCTCGAGCACCTGGTCGATGTCACCGGTCAGTTGTGCCGCAACGAATACGATGCGTGCATCGTCATCGCCTTCGGCGAGCGCGAGGTGGCCGAGGCCTCGCTCGATCGGGCGTGCCTGCGGTTCGAGGCGGCCGGCATCAAGCTGGTCAACCGCCTGCGGGTCACCGACGGTCGCTGGTTCAACGACCAGTGTTCCCAGGGCTGCTGTCCGGACGAGGGCACCGAGGTGCCGGAGTCGTCCCCGGCGTCCTGCGAAGTGGCGGTCGCGGGCGGGTACGCGTTCGGTGACCGCTCGGAGGTGACGGCACTGCTCGATCCGGTCGAGGACGACCGCCGGGCGGCGGTGGCGAAGGCGGTGGAGGCCTCGCTTGCCGCCGATGCCGACAGCGAGTGGGCCGAGCAGCGCGGGCGCGACCTGCACGCGGTGAACCACTGGATGGGGACCAGCCGCCTGCCGGGGCCGGACGACATCGCCACGCTCGGCCTGGCGCTCGGCGATGCCGAGGTTCGCGACTACGCGCTCCGGCAGATCAATTCGGGCCGCTTCCCCGGCAACTGCACCGACCTGTGGATATGGCTGAGCCGCCACCTCGACGACGATCTCGCGGCGCCGGCGGCGACGGTCGCGGGATTCGCGGCGTATCGGTGCGGCAACGGCGTTCTCGCCCTCGAGGCCCTGGAGCGCGCTTTGCGGTCGCAGCCGAACTACCGATTGGCCCAGATGCTGTTGGCGGCCTTGCAAGCCGGGATACCGCCGGGATCACTGTCCCGAATCGGTCGCGGGGGCACGGGAGGCCTCGCCGATGGCTAGGCTGAGGGTATGGGAGACACCCCGAGTGGCCTGGCCGCGCTCTTCCTCGTCGGCGGGCGGGCCCGCCGCCTGGCCGGCGCCCCTAAGAGCGAACTGGTGGTCGGCGGCAGGACGATCCTCGAGCGGATGCTCGCCGCCTGCGACGGAGCCGCGAAACGGATCGTGGTGGGCCGTCGGCCGCCGGATGCCGCTCCGCTGCCCGAAGGGGTGGAGTGGGTGGTGGAGGACCCGCCCGGGTCGGGGCCCGCCCGAGCGGTCGCGGCGGGGCTGCAGCGGGTGCCCGCCGAAATCGGCCGCGTGGTGATCCTGCCGGGGGACCTGCCGTTCCTGTGCGCCGGCGCGATCAAGATGCTGCGCCGGGCGGCCGAGGAGACGGGGCCCGAGGGCGGCGCGATGTTCTGCGACGGCGCCGGCAGGCGGCAGTGGCTGTGCGGAGTGTGGCCCACCGCGGCGGTGCGCGCCAACGCCGAGGCCGCCGGTCCCGGCGAGCCGGCCCGGCACCTGTTCACCGGCATCAAGGTCAAGACGGTGGAGTGGGACTACTCGGGTCCGCCTCCGTGGTTCGACTGCGACACACCGGAGGACCTGGAGCAGGCCCGCCAGTGGGCCGCCGCGCAGTGAGCCGGCGGCGACCGCGCCGGGGCGGGGCGGGCCGGTCAGGCCAGCCCGTACTCGGCGGTGAGGACGCCGGTGCGCCACACGGCCAGGACGACCAGGAGGGCGAGGATCGCCGCGAAGCCGATCCAGTGCAGGTAGCGCTGTGTTCGGGGCGTGAGGGACAGGACCGCTCCGGTCAGGAGGCCGCCCACCAGGCCGCCGAGGTGGCCGGTGATGCTGATCGACGGCACGATGAACGTCAGCGCCAAGTTCAAGCCCAGCAGGACGAACAGACCGGTGTTGTCGCGGCTCAGCCTCCGGTTGACCACGATCAGGGCGCCGAAGAGGCCGTAGATGGCGCCGGAGGCGCCCGCCGACCAGATCTCCGGAGAGGCGAAGAGGTAGGTCGCGACGCTGCCGGTCAGGCCCGAGAGGAGGTACACCGCCAGGAATCGCAGCGATCCGAGGTCGCGTTCGAGCACCCGCCCGAGGATCCACAGCACCACCATGTTGAACAGCAGGTGGATGGCCCCGTAGTGCATGAACATCGAGGTCAGCAGCCGGTATTCGCCGCCCGCCGCCACCGTCGGCAGGAGGTAGAGGTTGCCGAGCAGCTCCACCTGGGCGTGCGCGGGACGCGCGTACTCGGCCAGCGCGAGGTGGAGCTGGGTCATGGAACCGCCGATGGCGCCCATGCCGCCGATGAGGAGCGTCAGGACGAACATGGCCACGTTGAGCGCGATCATGGCCTTGGTGACCGCGCCTGATGCGCCGGCGGTGCCGCCGCCGAACGCCGAGCGCGGCGCTCGCATGGAGCGCCGCCCCTCGGCGACGCAGTTCGGGCATTGGAACCCGACCGGGGCGTCGATGCGGCAGTCGGCGCAGATCGGCCGGTCGCAGCGTACGCACCGCAGATAGGTTTGGCGGTTCCGGTGGCGATAGCAGACCGGGGGCGACTGCTCCGCGCTCATCTACTTCTCGATGCTCACACTGTTGATGACGATGTCGTTGGCGGGACGGTCCATCGGTCCGGTCGGGGTCTTGGCGATCTGGTCGACCACGGCCTTGGACTCTTCGTCGGCGACGACGCCGAAGATGGTGTGGCGGCCGTTGAGGTGCGGCGTCGGCGAGACGGTGATGAAGAACTGCGAGCCGTTGGTGCCGGGGCCCGCGTTGGCCATCGCCAGCAGGTACGGCTGGCCGAAGTGCAGGTCCGGGTGGAATTCGTCGGCGAACTGGTAGCCGGGGCCTCCGCGGCCGGTGCCGGTGGGGTCGCCGGTCTGGATCATGAAGCCGTCGATGACCCGGTGGAAGATGACACCGTCGTAGTACGGGCCCGAGCCGGGGCGACCGGTCTCGGGGTCGGTGTACTCCTTGGTGCCCTCGGCGAGCCCGACGAAGTTCGCGACCGTCTTGGGCGCGTGGTTGTCGAGCAGGTCGATGCGGATGTCGCCGACGTTGGTCTGCAGAGTCGCCTTTGTCATGCCGTCCATGGTGCCAGACCCGGCAGGTTGCTCCAACTTTCTCCCCCGTTTCCCTCGACGGGCGTCACAACGCAGTGCAACATGAGACTTACGGATACTTAGAGGAGGCAATCACGATGGGTTTCAGCCGAAGTTCCGCGACTCCGGTCCGAGAGGTCAGGGACAACCTGAGCCAGGGGATGTCCTACATCAGGAATGCCGGTGCGGCGGCCGCGCGGGGCACCCGCGACGCCGCGACGCCGCGGGTCTACGCCGTGCTCGAGCGGACCGGGATCAGGAAGCAGCGCTCCGCCAGGTGGCCTTGGGTGGCGGGGGCCATCGGCGCCGGCGTCGCCGTCGGTAGTGCGCTCGCGTATCTGCTGTACCGCCAGCGCACCGAGACGATCGGCGAGTCGCTGCTCGCCGACGAGCTGCTGGACGACTCCCAGGAGTCTGAGAGACGCGGGCAGCCGCAGATCACCGACGAGCAGATCAATGAGGAGCTGGTCGAGCGAGCGTCGCGCTGAGCGTCCGCATTCGGCTCGGGGCGACGGAGAGGGTTCGACCGGTGGCGAGCATGCCGTCGGGACCGTTCCGGTCGCCGGCCCACAAGTGAACGAATCCGATCAGGCCGGGCCCTGTCGGGCGAAGCGCCCGGCGGGGCCCGCCCGTTCGCCGCGCGATGGCGGGGAAATTGAACGCCGGACCGGTGTCTCGCCCCGGGGGGGAGTGGGCGAGTCCACCGGTCCGGCGCCAATGGGGGCGGGATTGCGGTCCTTCCGCGCGGCCGCTCCGGGAACGGAGACCGCCGCGGTTCACGACTCCGATTCTGGCGTCCGACCGGCCGGATGTGAAGGGTTTATCCGTGGCGGTTATACGCCATGTCGCATAACCGCCATCCAATGTCGACAAGGAGTGCCGATGCGGCTACGTTCCGTGCCGTTCAGGCGCGGCTGGCCTCGACGGCCTTCGCGAGCCGGCGCACGCCCTCGTCGATCTGGTCGGCCGCGACGGCCGAGTAGGCCAGGCGCAGGCAGCTCTCGCCGCCGTCGACGACGAAGTCGGTGCCCTTGACGACCTGGACTCCCTGGTCGGCGGCCGCGGCGGCGACCTTGGCGCAGTCGACGCCCTCGCCGAGGTCGACCCAGAGGAAGTAGCCGCCGTCGGGGACGACGAACTCGGCGTTCGGCAGGTGCGCGCGCAGGCTCGCCGAGAGCTGGTCGACGCGCGCTTCGAGCGCGGCCTTGACCGTCGCGATCGAGCGGTCCAGCGCCCCTGAGGCGGCGAACTGGTGGATCGTGGCCTGCGCGAACATGTTCGGCGCGATGTAGGTGTTGGTGGCGGCCCCCGCGATCCGAGCGATGAGGTCGGCCGGTCCGACCAGGTAGCCGGTGCGCAGGCCCGGGCAGACGGTCTTGGAGAACGAGGAGGCGTAGACCACCCGGCCGCTCGAGTCCTCGGAGAGCATCGTCGGGAACTGCTCGCCGCGGAAGCGGATGTCCAGGTACGGGTCGTCCTCGAAGATCGTGAACTCGTACTCGTCGGCCAGTTCGAGCAGCCGGCGGCGCTTCTCGCCCGAGAGGGTGACGCCCGCGGGGTTCTGGAAGTTCGGGATGATGTGGGCCAGCGTCGGCCTGACCCCGCTCTTGAGGATGCCTTCGAGCTCGTCGACGTCGAGGCCGTCGGCCTGCACCGTGACCGGGTGGAGCCGCCCGCGCCGGTTGCGCAGGCCCAGCAGGGTCCGGTCGTAGGTGGGACGCTCGACGATCACCGGCGAGTCCGGCTCGACCAGCTCGTCGAACAGGAAGGCGTCGGCCTGCATCGACCCGTTGGTGATGAGCACCTGCTCGACGGGGACGTCGTGCTTGGCGGCGATCCACTCGCGCAGCGGCGGGTAGCCGACGGCGGTGCCGTAGCCGGTGACCCGCGCCGGGTCGGCGTCGAGCGCGGCCGCCGCGGCGGCCTTGAGACCTTCGGTGTCGACGATGTCGAGCGACGGAGCGCCCCTGGAGAATGAGATGACGTCGGTGTTCGGCATGCCATCAGCGTATGCGGGTGACCGGCGCATCGTCGAGCGGCTTCCTCGCGGGAGGAGGCCCGCCACGCCGATGCGCCTCGCATGGCGGCCTCGGGCACGATACGGTGCTGATATGGGGGTTCAATTGGGCCCCTGAGGGTTCGCTGGATCGCTTCTAGGAGGAGACGAGACGATGACGCTCGACCGTCCGCAAGCTCCCTGGCCGTACGATTTCCTACCGCAGGTTCCGTCGTTCGAGGTGACCTCCACCGACGTGGCCGACGGCGAGATGCTCCCCGAGGCCCAGACGGCCGGGCAGGACGTCTCGCCGCAGCTGTCGTGGTCGGGCTTCCCGACCGAGACCGAGGCGTTCGCCGTCACCTGCTTCGACCCGGACGCGCCGACCGGTTCGGGCTGGTGGCACTGGATGATGCTGAACCTCGACTCCTCGGTGACCGAGCTGCCGACCGGCGCCGCCGACGATCCGCCGTCCGGGACGGTGCAGCTGCGCACCGACGCGGGCAAGGTGGGCTTCTTCGGGGCCGCGCCTCCGCCCGGCGACTACCCGCACCGCTACATCTTCGCCGTCCACGCCCTGCGGCAGCAGCTGGACGTGCCCGCCGACGCCTCCATGGCGGTCGGGTCGTTCAACATCACCTTCAACGTCCTGGCCCGCGGGCTGATCACGCCGGTGTACCGCAATGAGTGAGGCGGTGGTGCTGGCCGCGGCGCGCACCCCTGTCGGCAAGCGCGGGGGCGTGCTGGCGGGCGTGCACGCGGTGGATCTGGCCGCCCACGCGTTGCAGGCGGCGCTGGAGCGGTCCGGGATCGACCCCGACGCGGTCGACGACGTGATGCTCGGCTGCGTGTCGCAGGTCGGCGAGCAGTCGTGGAACGTCGCCCGCAACGCCGTGCTGGCGGCAGGGTGGCCCGAGACGATCCCCGGAACGACGATCGACCGGCAGTGCGGTTCGAGCCAGCAGGCGATCGGCAACGCCGCGGCGGCGGTGCTGGCCGGGCACGCCGACGTGGTGGTGGCCGGAGGCGTGGAGTCGATGACCCGCGTCCCGATGGGCGCGAACGTCGGCTCGGGCGCCGGGGAGCCGTACGGGCCCGCGGTGCGCCGGCGCTATGGGGACCGGATCCGAACCGAGGCGCCGATGCCGTTCGAGCAGGGCGTGGCGGCGGAGCTGGTGGCAGAGCGATACGGGATCAGCCGGGAGGCGATGGACGAGTTCTCGCTGGCCAGCCACGAGAAGGCCGCCGACGCCACCGCCAAGGGCGCCTTCGAGGAGGAGATCGAGCCTCTGGCGGGCATGAACGCCGACGAGGGGATCAGGCGGGACACGAGCATCGAGAAGCTCGCCGGGCTGCGGCCGGCGTTCAAGCAGGACGGGTCGGTGACCGCCGGCTCGTCCTCGCAGATCTCGGACGGGGCCGCGGCGTTGGTGATCACCACCGACGAGCACGCGCGCCGGCTCGGGGCGCGGCCGCTGGCGCGGATCGCGGCCTCGACGGTGGTCGGCTCGGACCCGGTGATGATGCTCGACGGTCCGATTCCGGCCACGGCGCGCATCCTGCGGCACGCCGGTCTGGACCTGGACGAGATCGACGTGTTCGAGGTCAACGAGGCGTTCGCCTCGATCCCGCTGGCCTGGCTGGCCGAGACGGGCGCCGACGAAGAGCGGCTCAACCCGCGCGGCGGCGCCGTCGCGCTGGGCCATCCGCTCGGGGCTTCGGGGGCGCGGCTGGCGACGACGCTGCTGCACTACATGCTGGACACCGGTTCGCACCGGGGCCTGCAGACGATGTGCGAGGGCGGCGGCATGGCCAACGCGACGGTGTTCGAGCTGCTCTAGCCGAACCCTATAGGAAATATCCTATAGGATATAGGGTCGCGGTTCGGGGGTCATTTCCACTTGGAGAGGACCAGCAGGGCCGCGACCATGCAGGAGAAGCCCACCGCGAGGTTCCAGTAACCCCAGGCGGCCACCGGGTAGGCCTGCCCGGACAGGTAGTACAGCGTCAGCCAGCCGATCCCGATCACAATGAGCGCGACGGCGGTGATCGGCACCCAGAGCGGGCTCGGCTCGTAGCTCTCGCCCGTCTGCGACGACTGGCCGCCCGGGTTCGAGTAGACCTTCTTCTTACGCACGCGTGACTTCGGCATCGACGACTCTCCAACTGAGGGACATATCCGGATCCAGGGTACCGTGAGCGTCGGTACACACCGCTTTGCCCGTTCGGGCGATACTTGAACTCCGGACGCAACCCTAGGCTGGCCTTAGGAGTTAAGGTTACGAAGCCGTTTCCAAGCGAGCCGTTCACATGATCCGACGGAGGCGTAGTCGCAGGTGAGCAATCAGGAGTGGTCGCCGTTCGCGGAGGAATCACCTCCTTCGCGGCGACCGTCCCCGGGACCCGGCCGGGCCAGTGTGCCCCCTTCGGTCACCGCCTCGCCGCCGCGAGCCCAGCCCTCCCCGTACACGCCGCCGTCCGAGCCGTTCACCGCGGGGGCCGCCGTCGCACCGCCCACGAGCGGACCGTCGGCCGGACCGGTCGCCGGCAAGGCCGCGGTCGCCCCGCCGACCGACTCGGGCGCGGCGCCGTTCGGCTCCGAGGCGCCCCACGACCAGACCGCGCCGCTACGGCCGCCGTCGGCCGCCAAGAAGAGCGCTCCGAGCCTCATCCCCGCCCCCGACGCCACCGCGATCCTGCCGCAGATCCCCGATGAGGAGATCCCGGCCCCGGCCGGCGCCGACAGCGCCACCCGCAAGAAGCAGTCGGTCAAACGCCATCGCGGCGCCGTGGCCACCGGGGTCCGCAGGACCGTCCGCGGCGTCGGCGAAACGCTCATCACCTTCGGCGTCATCGTCCTGCTCTACGCCGCCTACGAGGTCTTCGGCGTCTCCGGCGAGATCAACGACAACCAGGAGTCCCTCTCCAGCGAACTCGACATCGCCTGGCAGCAGAACGAGGAGGCCGTCGCCGAGGAGAGCGTCGACGGCGCGCCGATCCCCGAGCTCGGCGACGCCTTCGCCCGCATGTGGGCGCCCGACATCCGCCCGGAGTCCTGGACGCTCGTCGAAGGCACCGAGCTGTCCGACATCGAGTACGCCCCGGGCCGGCACCTCGACGGCGCCTATCCCGGCGAGCAGGGCAACTTCACCCTCGCCGGCCACAACGTGCCCGCCATCTTCCAGAAGATCCGCGACCTCGAACCCGGCGACAAGGTCGTCATCGAGACCAAGGAGTACTTCTACGTCTACGAGGTCCAAGAACACGTCGTGGTCGACGAGACCCAAGTCGAGATCCTCACCCCCGTCCCGCGACAGCCCGGCGTCGCACCGGGACCCGACGACTACTGGCTCACGATGTTCACCTGCCACCCGCTCTGGGACAACTACGAGCGCTATGTCGTCTTCAGCCAGTTGACCGAGACCTACGAACGCGACCCCGAAGGCGAACTGCCCGACGAAGCGATCAATCCGGAGGCCTGACATGTACGGATGGATCTGGCGCAGGATCCCCGGAGGCCTGCCCGGCAAGATCGCCGGATCGCTGGCCCTCACGGTCGGCATGTTCGCGCTGCTGTGGTTCGCGGTCTTCCCGGCGGTCCGCCCGCACATGCCCTGGAGCAACATCCAGGTCGACGGCGGCTCGCCGGTCGAGAACGAGGAGGGCGGCGATGACGACCCCGCCGGAGACCAATCCACCTGCACGCCCGGAGTGGACTGCCGGGACCCCGGCTTCGACCCCGAGGACTGGGAGACCGCGGCGCCTCCGGACGGCGCGGAGACCCAGGACGGCGATGGGTAGCGTCCTGGTCGTCGACTTCCGGGACTCCTTCGTGCACACCATCGTCAGCTACCTGCGCGCCATCGGCGCCCGCGTCGAGGTCCGCCGCTCCGACCGGACCAGCGTCGCCGAGGCCGTGTCGCTGCGCCCCGGCGGCATCCTCCTCTCACCGGGCCCCGGCCGCCCCGAGGAGGCCCTCCTCGGGCACGACCTGCTCGATGCCTTCACCGGAGTCGTCCCCATCCTGGGCGTGTGCCTCGGACACCAGGTCATCGCCGAGCACTGGGGCGCGACCGTCTCGCGGGCCGCGCAACTGCGCCACGGGGAGACCTCGCCGATCCACCACGACGGCGAGGGACTCTTCGCCGGCTGCGCCAACCCCCTCACCGCCACCCGCTACCACTCGCTGGCCGTCGAGCCTGATACCGTCGCCCCTCCGCTGGCGGTCACCGCCTCCACCTCCGACGGCGTGGTCATGGGCCTCCGGCACCTCGAAGCCGACGTCGAAGGAGTCCAGTTCCACCCCGAGTCGATCCTCACCGAGGACGGCAGCGCCCTGCTGCAGAACTGGCTCGAGCGCCTGCCCGACCTCTGCCGCGAGGCCACCTGAGTCGACGGCGGTGACGGCACGGCAGCACGCGGGCACGCAGAGGACAGGGAACACGTGAACCGAGCAGACTGGGGCCCGGGGCCCCGGCACCGACCGGCCGGCGGCTTCGCCGTCGCCGGCGTCCTGATGCTGCTGGTCGGCGCCTGGCAGCTCGCCATCGGCTCGGCCATCGCCGGCGGCGACGCACTGGTCTTCTCCGGCGGCTACTGGTACCGCTCGGCCGACGCCGGCTGGGGATGGGCGAGCCTGGCCATCGGCTGCGCGGCGATCCTCATCGGATTGTGCCTGCTCGGCGCCACCAAGCGGATGCGGCGGCTGCGCGCCAAAGTCGCGCTGACACTCCTGGTCGCGGTCGTCTCCGCCGCCAGCCAGTTCTTCCTCACCGCCCAATTCCCGCTGTGGGCGACCATGGTCATCGCCGCCGACGTGTTCATCGTCTGGGCCGCGGCGACCCAGGTCGCGCCCGACGCCGAGCCGATGACCGACGAGGACGACCGGATCGTCCGTTTAGGCCCACCGCGCACCCGCCGATGGCAGAGTGGGTGAATGGCAAGCCGATCGTTCACCTCCGCAGGCAAGCGTTTCATCTCCGAGCACCGCTTCGACGACGCCGCGGCGCTGACGTACTACTCCGTGCTGTCGATCTTCCCGGCGCTCCTGGTCGGCACCTCCCTCATCGGCATGCTCGACCAGAGCGCCACCACCAGACTCCTCGACAGCGCCCGCAGCGTGGTGCCCTCCGCCGGCATGGACATCATCGAGACCGCCGTCCAAGGACTCCAGACCAGCCCGCGCGCCGCCGGCGTCATGGCCGTCGTCGGTATGCTCGGCGCCCTGTGGGCGGCCTCCAACTGGGTCGGGGCGTTCTCCCGCGCCCTCAACGAGGTCAACGACACCGACGAGACCCGCCGATGGTGGACGGTGATCATCGTCCGGCTCGTCCTGACGCTCGTGGTCGGCGCCCTCACGGCCGTGTGCGCCCTCATCGTCGCCGCCGGAGGAGCCGTCGCCGAGGAGCTCGGCCGGCTCGTCGGCCTGACCGGCCCCGCCGTGACCGTGTGGAACTGGGTGAAGTGGCCGATCCTGCTCCTGCTGGTGGCCATCATCATCGCCCTGCTGTACTGGCTCGCCCCCGCCAAGCGCATGGGATTCCGCTTCCGCGCGCCCGGAGCGGCGCTGGCGGTGGTGCTCTGGATCGCCGTCTCGGTCCTGTTCGGCCTCTACGTCGCCAACTTCGGCAACTACGACAGGACCTACGGCACCCTCGGCGGCGTCATCGTCTTCCTGGTGTGGCTCTGGCTCACCAACGCGGTCCTGCTGTTCGGCTCCGAGTACAACGTCTCGGCGATCGGCGACGAGGAGGCGGAGGAGCCCTCGGGCGTCGGCTAATCGGAGGCCTTGGGCCGCACCAGCCCCGACTCGTAGGCGTACACGACCAGGCCGGCCCGGTCGCGGACCCGGAGCTTCATCATCGCCCGATGCACGTGGGTCTTGGCCGTAGCCGGGCTGATGAACAGCCGCTCGGCGATCTCGGCGTTCGTCATCCCGCGCGCCACCAGCGCGACGATCTCGGTCTCGCGGGAAGTGAGGCCCTCCAGCTTCCCCGCCAGCCGCGCCGGTGGATGCGCCACGAACTCGGCCACCAGTTTGGCCGCGATCCCCGGCGACAGCAGCGTCTCCCCTCCGGCGGCCGCGCGCACGCACCGCAGCAGCTCCTCGGGGTCGGTGTCCTTCACCAGGTAGCCGGCGGCTCCCGCACGCAGAGCGTCGTACACGTAGGAGTCGAACGAGTAGTTGGTGAGCATCACGACCCTCATGGACGCCAGCGACTCGCGCCCCGCGATCGCGCGGACGGCCTCGATGCCGTCGCCGCCGGGCATCTCCACGTCGAGCAGGGCCACATCGGGAACGTGGGCGAGCGCGAGTTCCACCGCGGAGGGGCCGTCGGCGGCCTCGGCGACGACGGTCATGTCGTCCTCGGCGTCGATGAGCGCGCGGAAGCCGCCGCGCATGAGCGGCTGGTCGTCGGCGAGCAGCACCCGGATCACGGCGCGGTCCTCTCGAGCGTCTCGGATGCGGCACGGACGGGCAGGCGGGCCCGGACCGTGAAGCCGTGCAGATCGGGTCCGACCGTCAGCGAGCCGCCGAGGCTGTCGACGCGTTCGCGCATGCCGATGAGTCCGCGGCCGGGTTCGGCCGGGCCGGGGCTCCCGTTGTCGGCCACGGCGATGTCGAGCGCGTCCGCGTCGCGGGTGATGGCGACCTCGATGCGGTCGCCGTCGGAGTGGCGCACGGCGTTGGTGAGCGCCTCCTGCACGATCCGGTAGGCGGCGTGGTCGACTTCGGGGTCGAGGTCGAGGGAGCCGCATTCGGGGCAGTTCAGGTCGATCTCGAATCCGAGCCCTTGGTAGCGGTCGAGGAGGTCCCCCACGCGCCCGAGGCGGGGGCCTTCGTCGCCGCGGAGCATCGTGAGGGTCTCCTGGAGTTCGCGGGTGGCGTCCTTGGCGGCCTCGTCGACGGCCAGGAGGGCCTCGAGCGGCTGCTCGCCGCGCTTGCGGGCCAAATGGACCGCGACGCCGGCCTGGACGCGGATGACCGAGATCGAATGGGTCAGGGAGTCGTGGAGCTCGCGGGCGATGCGGACACGCTCGTCGGCGGCCTTGCGCCGCAGCTCCTGCTGCTTGGTGCGTTCGGCCTCCTCCATGTAGGCGTCGCGCTGGCGGCGGCCTTCGCCGCCCATCATGGCGACGTGGAGCCATCCGACGACGAGCATCGTCGGCTCGATCGCGTCGGCGGTGAGCTGCCAGCCGGCGGCCTGCAGGTTGCCGACGGCCGTGAAGGCCGATACGACCAGTACCAGGCCGATGGTGAGCCGGCGGTGGCCGCTGTACATGGAGAAGGCGATGGCGAACAGCGAGGCGACGGCGACGCCGGGTCCGAGCCCGACGTGGGCCGTGCCGACCAGGGCCGCGACGGCCACGAGCATGACGGCGCGCGGGTAGCCGCGCCAGGCGAGCAGCGCGAGCGGTCCGGCCGCCAGCAGCGGCCAGGCGTAGAGCGGCATCGAGGCGCCGTCGAGCGTCTTGAACAGGCCCGAGAGGAGCGACAGCGCGAGTGTGACGCCCGCGATCGCCAGGTCCATCCGTCGGCCGCGGAACGGGCTCGGCTGGCGTTGCGACATTCGCTCATCCTATTTGCCGGCGCCCGCGGGCGCGTCGGCCCGCGGGCCCGTTGCGGTCGTACGCCCGTGGTCGTACGCGGCCGTCCGTGGTGCGGCGATGGGCGCCTGCCGAAATGACGGCGCGGGGACGACGACGCGCGGGCGCTCCGGGAGGAGTCTCGACCTCAGGCGGGCAGACGCTCCGCCGTCCACCCCATCGGAAGGGAGGCCGCCATGTCCGACCGCGCCGTCGCCGCCGTCCGGCACGTCGACCCGATCCGGCCCAAGCACGCCGAGGGCCTGCTCGCCGACGTCTACCGTCAGGCCAAGTCCGACTTGGGCATCGTGGGGCCGGCGTTGACGATGCTGTCCCCGGCGCCCGAGCTGCTCGCTCCGGTGTGGGCGCTGCTGCGGGAGTCGCTGCTCGTCGGCGGCCCGCGCGAGCGCCGCGCGAAGGAGGCCGTGGCGCTCGCGGTGTCGGTGAAGAACTCCTGCCGGTTCTGCGTCGAGGCGCATTCGATGATGCTGCACGCGCTCGGCGAGCAGGAGATCGCCGAGGCCGTCCAGAACGGACGGACCGGGCACTCCGGACCGGCCGCCTGGGCGGCCGATCCGAGTCTGGACGGGCCGTTCGAGGCCGAGGCCGCGCCGCGTTTCATCGGGACGATGCTGGCCTTCGAGATCATCACCCGCCTGGTCAGGGCGTCGGTGACCGAGAGGTCGCCGCACCTGGCGGTGACCACCAGGCTCGGCCGCTCGGTGGCCTCGCGGCAGTTCCGCACGGTCGTGGAGGCCGACCTGGAGCCGGGCTCGAGCCTGCCGCTGCTCGACGAGCGTCCGGAGTGGCTCGAGGAGCTGTGGCCGACGCTGGACACGACCGTCCCGGCGTGGGCCCGGGACTCGCCGGTCGGGACGGCGTTCGCGCATCTGCGCGCGACCGCCTCGGGCGGCCGCGGACTGCTCCAGGAGGAGGCGGCCGGAACGGTGGAGCGAATGATCGAGCAGTGGGTGCACCGCTCCGGATCCGGACTGGCGCCGGAGCCGCTGGAGTTCGAGGAGTTCGACCGCCTGCCGAGACGGGCCGCGCTCGGAGCGCGGTTGGCGGCGGCCGCCGCGCTCGATCCGGGGTCGGTGACCGACGCCGACATGGCCGATTGGCGTTCGGGCAAGCTGTCCGACCACTGCGCCGTGTTCCTGCTGGCCTTCGCGGTCGTCCACGCATCCGACCGCGTTCAGGTCCGCCTGGGATCGCAGGGAGTCGTCGATGCTTGAGGTCTTCAGGATCTGGATGCACCTGCTGGGTCTGCTGATCGCGGTGCAGTTCTTCCTGGCCGGGTACGGCGCGATCGCATCCGGCGCGCCGAGCGAGGCGTTCGAGCTGCACATCGCGAACGGGCGGCTAATCGCGATCGCGGCGCTGCTGGGGATCGTGTTCGCCGCGCTCGCGCGCGCCGGCGGGCGCTTGGTCGGCCTGTCGGCCGGGATCTTGGGGCTGGTGGCGCTCCAGTCGGTGATCGCGCTGGTGAGCGTCGGCGGGACGGTCTGGGGCCAGTCGGTGTTCGGGCTGCACGCGATCAACGGTCTGGTGATCATGATGCTGACCGGCCGGGCCGCGATGCTGGCCAAGCGACGGTCGGCCGAGCGCCGGGAGCCGGCCGGGAGCGCGGAGCCGGAGACGGCGTCGGTGTAGGTCACCTCCGGAGGAGACCGGGAGATCGGGTTCGCGGCGCCGGTGCGGCGCCGCGAGCCTTCGGCGGCCGGGGCCGATAAACGGCTTGCGGACGCCTACGGGCACTGGGAGACTCCGCTGATGCCCGCTTCTCCGGCCGGCCTGCCGTTCCGGCAGCGCGCCGCCGCCTACGTGCTCCGACGACTCCCCGGCCGCGACGTCGAGGTCCTGGTCATGCTGCACCGTGACGCGCCTGAGGCCGGCGTGCAGATACCCGGAGGCGGAGCCGCACCGAGCGAGACGCCCGGCGAGGCGGCGCTCCGCGAGGCGTGCGAGGAGACCGGCGCGCGCGGCTTGCGATTCGGCGAGGTCGTCGGCAGTCACCTGCTGCGCGGCGGCGCCGCGGCCGAGGAGTTCACCGTGACGACCTACGCGTGGATGTCCACCGTCGAACAACGGGACTCGTGGGACCACGAGGTCGACGGCGGCGACGGCGATCACGGCCTGCGGATGCGCTGCGAGTTCCGGCCGGCCGACGAGGCGGGCATCGACTGGGGACTGGACGGGCACTTGGCGAAGGCCTTGGCGCGCTTCGCGGACACCCGGAGCGGCCATCGGGACTGACGCTGTGCCAGGATTCGCATTGGAGCCCCCTTCACCGCCTTGAGAGGAACCGCATCCGATGCGACGGACATCCAGAATGGTCGGTCCTATCAACTCGATGCTGCAGCCGTCGTCCAAACGGCAGCGCAGCGACCCCGACGCCGTGTTCGAGAAGACCGTTCGCCAAGCCGAGGCCGACTCCGGAGGCACCGCCGCCGGCGACGAGGCGTTCCTCGAGGACTACCGCCGGCTGGTCCGCGAGATCGCGTCGGTCCCCACCATCTCGGGACTGGGATGGGTCGGCACGCTCGGCGATGTGCGCGGCCGGATGACCAACCGCTTCCGCGTCAAGCGGCTGCTGGCCGAGCACCCCGAGATCGCCGACGAGCCGATCGAGAAGCCCATCATCGTCACCGGCCTCCCCCGCACCGCCACCACGCTGGCCCACAAGATCCTCGCCCGCCCCGAGGGCAACCGGGCCCCGCTGATGTGGGAGCTGCAGGCCACCGACCGCGCCGACGTCGACGAGTCGGTCCGCAAGCGACGCCGCAAGGTCGCGGCGCGCTCGGCGGCATTCGGGCACTTCTTCTCGCCGGTGCTGCCGCAGATCCACCCCATGGACCCCGAAGGGCCCGAGGAGTGCGTGTTCGCGCTGCCGCACGGCCGCAACTGGCTGGTGTGCCTGCGCATGCCCGGCTACCGCGAATGGCTCGCGTCGCACGACTTCCGGCCCGATTTCGAGTACTACCGCCAGGTGCTCCAAGTCCTCCAGTTCGGAGCGCCCCGGCGGCGCTGGGTCCTCAAGTCGCCCTATCACATGGAGCACATCGAGGCGCTGCTCCAGGTGTTCCCCGACGCCAAGATCATGTGGACGCACCGGGATCCGAACACGGTCATGGGCTCGTGGTGCTCGCTGATGGAGACCGGCGTCGCGCTGTGCAACCGCCGCTACGATCCGGCCGACATCGGCGCCGACTGGCTCGACATGCTCTCCAACATGGTCGCCGTCGGGCGCGACACCAGGGCCCGGCTGCCTCGCGGCCGCATCGTCGACGTCTCCTACCACCAACTGACGGCCAACCCCTACGAGGAGCTGCCGGGGATCTTCGAGCAGCTCGACATGGAGTGGACCGGCGACGACGAGGAGAACCTGCACCGGGTGCTGGCGCGGCCGGGCATGAAGCGAGGCCACGAGTACAGCCTGTCGCACTACGGGCTCGACGCCGACATGGTCGACAACGCCTTCGGCGACTACGTCCGCATGGTCCACGGGATGCGGTGAGCCGCTAGGCTCGGCCCGATGAGCGATCCACTCTCCGTCGAGGCGGCCGCGCGACCGGACGAAACCGAAGCACCGCAACGGCGGCGCGCTCCGTGGCACCGCGGGCGGGTCGTCCGGTCGCTCTCGTGGCTCGGGACCGCCGGGGTGGCCTGCTATGCCGCCGTCCGGCTCTTCGGGCTGGAGACCGGCTGGCTGCTCATCACCACCGTCGCGTTCACTCCGTACATGGTCGTCGCGGCGCTCCTCGGAGCCGGTCTGCAGGCCCTCGTGCGGCACTGGCGGGCCGTCGCGGTCACCGCCGTGCTCGCTCTGGCGATGGCCGTCGCCGCCGCGCCGCGCGCCATCGGCTCCGAGCAGCCGGCCGCCGCCGGAGTCGAGTTGAAGGCCATGACGGTGAACCTGTATGTGGGCGAAGCGAACCTGGAGTACATCGTCGACCTGGTCGACGAGCACCGGCCCGACCTGCTCAGCGTCCAGGAGACGACCCCGTACGCCCTCGACGAGCTCGCCGCGCTCGGACTCGAGGACCGGATGCCGCACGTGATCGCGACGACCGGGTGGGCCGCCGAAGGCACGACGCTGTACTCGCGCCACCCGGTCGAACGACTCGAGCGGTACGAGCCGGACGGCACCTTTCACCAGGTCGCCGCCGAGGTGACCTTGCCGGACGACACCTCGGTGCGGTTCATGGCCGTCCACACCGCCGCGCCGCTCAATCGGGAGCGGATACCCGAGTGGGAACGGGACTTCGAGCAGCTGCCGCGGCCCGAGGCCGACGTGCCGTGGATCCTGGCCGGCGACTTCAACGCCACGCTCGACCACCACGCGATGCGCGAGCTGATCGCGTCCGGCTACGTCGACGCGGCCGACGCCACCGGCGAGGGCCTGGCGGCGACGTGGCGGCCGATCGACGGGGGTCGCCTGCGCGGGCTGCTGCGCCCGCCGCCGATCACGCTCGACCACGTCCTGGTCGACGAGCGGATCGCGGTGCTGGACCTGGAGGTCCTGGACAAGCGCGGCAGCGACCACGCTCCGGTGGTGGCCTCGATCCGGCTGCCGTAGTCAGGCCGGGTCGTCGACGACCCGGTCCTTCGGGAGGCTCATGCGGACGATCGGGTGGGTCCGGCCGTCGACCTCGAAGTCGGTGCGCTCGCCGTCGGATACGAACCCGTAGCGCTCGTAGAAGCGCCGACCGATCTCGTTGCCCTCCAGGAGCCAGACGCGGACCGGCGAGAGTCCGAACTCGTCGAGGGCCTTGTGGCCCTCGCGCATGAGCGCGCGTCCGGCGCCGCGGCCCCAGTGGTCGGGGTGCACGTACAGCATCCACACTTCGCCGGGCCGGCCCGGTTCCGCCTCGCCCCTGGCGCATTCGCGGGTGTCCCAGCCGACCGTGATCGCGCCGATGACGTCGGGGCCGCGCTCGGCGACGAGGGTGAGCCAGAACGGCGGGGGCGAGCTGAGGTTCATCACGAAGGCCTCGGAAGGCGTCTCGCCCATGGAGGCCAGGGTCTCGTCGGCGATGATGCCGCTGTAGGCGGCGCGCCAGGACGCGTTCTTGACCATCACGATCTCGTCTGCGTCAGCGGGCCCTGCCGTACGGATCTTCATGTCTACCAACCGTGCCTGAAGGACGGTGGGAAAGCAACCACTAATGCAGACAGAATCGCGCCTGCAGACCGCGCATGCAGAAATCGTCTAGGAGACAGGGGATTCCAGCAGCCGCAATTGCTTGGTGTCGGCGTCCACGGCGGCCCGAAGCCCGATCGGCATCGGCAGATTGGGTGCGGTATGTCCGAAGTCGACTCCTGCGAGCACCGGTGTGTCGATGCCTTCCATGACGTCGAGCACCACGTCCTTGACCGTCGGCTCGCCGTATTCGGCCCTGGGGCCCTCGATCTCGGAGGGGATGCCGACGACCATGGCGCCGATGCGCTCGAGGACGCCCTGGAGCCGGAGGGCGTGCAGGTCGTTCCAGAGGTGCCCGAGCTTGCGGCCCACGTCCTCCCAGAACAGGATCGCCCCGTCGAACCGCTCGGGCGCGAGCGCGTACGGCGTGGACTGCAGGCGCACGAACCGGTCGAGCAGACCGCCGACGAGCGGACCGGTCGCCGCGCCGGGTTTCCATGTCTCCCAATCGGTGTACGGCGGCAGCGTCACTTCGCCGATCTCGCCGGTGAGGAGCCCTTTGTAGAGGTCGAACAGTTCGCCGCGCCGTTTCGGGGTCGCCTCGAGCCACATGTCCCCGAAGCCGGGGGCGGCGAAGTCGGCGTGCATGCCGATCATGCCGGTCTGCTCGTAGATGGCCAGGTGGAGGGCGGTGATGTCGGAGAAGCCGAGCATCGGCTTGGGGTCGGCGCGGACGGCGTCGTAGTCGAGCCGGTCGAGGTAGCCGGTGGCGGCGTTGCCGCCGCTGAAGGGGATGATGGCGCGAACATCGGGGTCGGCGAACAGGCCGTTGATCTCGTCGGCCTGCTCGGCGGGGGTGCCCGAGCGCCAGTAGCGCTGCGAGGAGGACTCGACCAGGCCCGACAGCCTCGGGTTGAAACCCATCTCCTTGAGGGTGTCGACGGCGGCGTCGAGTTCGCGGCGGCGGCTGAACAGCGCCGGTCCGGAGGGGGCGGCGATGACGACCGTGTCGCCTTCGTGAAGTCGCCTGGGCCGTAGCGGTCGCATCGTTCCTACCTCCAATGTCGTGGCCTGAGCGGCCTCAGCGTACGGCTACCCCGGCGGGTCCGCAATACTCGCTGGCGAGCGCTATCACGACACTGCCGACTCGCTGGAGGTCGTGGACGCCAGCGAGGCCCCGGCTCGGGCGCGGCGCCATTCGAACCGATTTCGGTGCTCCAGGCGAGGTTTAGGCTCCCCGATCTTGAGCAAAGCTACATCCCCGGCACGCAACTGGATGAGCACGGCCGGACCGGGATCACGCCCGGGTCGGCGCTTTCCTGGAGTTCCCGATTTGACTTCCTCCCCTGCCTGAAGGGAGGGGATTCCAGTCGTCACCGACTGGGTTTCCTGTTTCATCGACCGTCGCGCCAACACCCAGGGGGTGTCAGTGTCTTACACCGTCTCCGCAGGCGGTAACGGCCAGCCCGGCCGCCAGAATGTTCTTGGCCGCGTTCAGCAGGGATTCGGGGTGGGGAGGCGGCGAGGGCATCGCCTTCGCCGGCCCCTGACCTGCTCCGCAGGAGTCCGATTCCTCCCCGGCCTCAAGGCCGGGGTCTCCCCGGAAGGATTCAGATGACTTCGGACAGTGCCGCGTTCACGGGCGACCGAGCGCGCCGCCTGGTGATCGTGGTCCGCGCCGACCCGGTCGTCTGCGGGCACGCCACCGAGGCCCGCAACCTCGCCGAAGTGGCCCTCACCAGAGGATTCGACGACGTGCGGATCCTGACCTGGCCGATCGAGACGCTGCAGGGGGCCGGGCTGCCGCTCAAGGCGCTCGACGCGGTCCTGCCGTACTCGGAGGGGATCACCGTCGAGCGTCCAGAGCCGGTCGGCGACTACCGGATCCCCGACGGCCGGGCGCTCCTGGGCCTGTCGGGGCGATTGTTCGAGCTGTTCGGCGACGGTGTCCCGACGGTGTGCATGTCGATGTACCTGAGCCCGCACGCCGACGCGGTCGTCGCCGCCGGCCGAGCGGTGCGCGACGCCGGGCTGCCGGCGGAGTTCACGACGGTCGCCGAGGCGGTCGGCTCGGACATCACCAACGTGGTCCGCGGCTGCATCGACCGGGGGCAGCTGGGCGCGGCCGCCTCGCTGTTCACCACCTACCTGGCCAACGACCGGTGCTTGGCGGTCTCGCGCTTCACCAGGGACCTGATCGCCGAGTCGGCCCGCCGCGTCGACGTGGAGTGCGGCACCCGCTTCGCCGACGAGGTCGAGGAGCGGGTGGCCGTGAGCTACCCGGCCGTCGACAGCTCCGCCTATCTCGACCTGGGCGACGGCCTGGTCGAGGCCGCGCTGCGCGAACGCGGCCTCGAGCCGGGCGGCTACCTGCTGTTCCTCTCGCGCGTGGCGGCCGCCAAGGGGGCCGACGACCTCGTCGCCGCCTTTCGGACGTCGGCGGCGTCGGCGACGCACCGCCTGGTCATCGCGGGCACCGGACCGGCGCTGGCGGACGTCCGCGCCGAAGCGGGCGACGACGACCGGGTGCTGTTCCTCACCGATGTCGGCGACGAGGAGAAACCGCTGCTCATGCGCGGCTGCGCCGCCTACGCCCTGCCGTCGAAGCCGCGGCCGGAGTTCGTCGAGACCTTCGGGATCGCGCTGGTGGAGAAGATGCTCGCGGGCGGCGGCCCGGTCATCACGACCCGCACCGGAGGGATCCCCGAGGCGGTCGGCGACACCGCGATCGAAGTGGAGCCCGGCGACCGGCGCGGCCTTGCCCGCGCCATCGACGCGGCGGTCGCCATGAGCCCGGCCGACCGGGCCGCCGCGGCGCGGCGCGCCCGACGGCACGCGATGCGGTTCGACCGCGTCAGGGTCTTCGACGACCTCTTCGCCGACCTTCGACTCGCCGAGCCGGTCCCGACCATCTCATAGGGCACGCTGAGCAGCACCTCCACCGCTCCAGAAAATTCTTCGGATCACGGCAACCTTCCGAGCCGCGGCGGCGACTACAGGAAGGTGCGGCAACCCGGCTCCGTCGCACCCATCTACTGCAGAGCGGAAACCGATGAGGGTCGATGACATCGCCATCCCGGCGTCCGCGTTCACCGAAGGCTCGGTGGCCGTAACGGATCGGGACCCCGGCGGGCGCGCTACCGCCGAGGTCCCCGAGGCCACCGGGGCCGATGCCGTCGGTGCGCTGGCCCGACCACCGCGTCCGGCCACGACTCGCAGGCGCGCCGACGGGCGATCGAGCGCGGGCACAGACGTGCCCGCGCTCGATGCGCTGCTAGAATCCGGCTGCCTACACCCTTCCCGCACCCGGAGGACGTCTTTGGACCTCCCCGCTTCGCCCGAAGAGGACGCCTTCCGCGACTTCTTCGAACGGCACCACGCCGAGCTGGCCCGCTTCGCGTGGCTGCTCGTCGGCGAGCGCACCGCCGCGGAGGACATCGCCTCGGACGCGATGGTGGCACTGTGGAAGCAGTGGGGACGGGCCGAGTCGGCCGACTCGCGCCGGGCCTACGCCCGCGGTATCGTCGCCAACCTGGCCAAGAGCCGGATCCGATCGACGGTCAGAGAACGCCGCCGCAACGTCCTGTTCTGGCGCGGCGCCGGTGAGACCGTGAGCGAACCGAACGTGGCGGCGGTGGTGGACGTGCGCAGAGCACTGGACCGGCTGCCGTTCCGCAAGCGCGCCTGCGTGGTGCTGCGCCACTCGCTCGACCTGTCGGAGCAGGAGACCGCCGAGGCCCTCGGAGTATCGGTCGGCACGGTCAAGAGCCAGACCTCCAAGGGCCTGGCCGAACTGCGGCGGCTCTTGTCCGCCGACGGCGGCCAGGACGGCGCCGCGCGCAGATCCGCACGGAACGGGGTGAGTCGATGAGCGAGGAACTGCACCGGCGGCTGCGCGACTCCGCCGAGGACTTCCGGCCCGACTCCGATCGCATGTGGGAGCGGGTGGCCGCCGGCATGTCCGAGCCGCGCCCGGTCAAGGCCGCGCCGGTCTGCTCGCGCTTCCGCGTCCCGCACCTGGCGATCGCCACCGGAGCGGTCGTCGTCCTCATCGCCGCGATCGTGTTCATCGGCAACGGCCTCGCGCCGCTGCGGCCGCCGGTCGCCGGCGACCCCGAGTCGAGCGGGCCGGCGACCGGCCCGCCGCCGACCGAGCGGGTCTCCGAGCGCCCTGCCTCCGACGACGGGCTCGAGGGCCTCGACGCGGTCGGCTCCGTCTACGCCGACGGCAACGACTACTGGTCGCAGGGGCAGATGGTGCTCACCGTCGACGAACCGGTCACCGAGATGACCGTCGAGCTGCGGGTCTCCATGCGCGACGACATGTGGTCGACCGGATCGTGGAACACCGCCGAGCACTACTTCGGCAAGGCCGAGATCACCGAAGCCGGCGGCTACCTGATCTACCGCTGGGTCCTGGTCGACGACACGCGCCTCCCGCCGGGCCAGTACACCCTGGCGGGCCAGTACAACCACGACGAGGGCGCCCGCAAGTCCGAAGGCGACTACTTCGTCATCGAGGCCGTGTCCGAATCCGGTTCCGGGACGATCGTCGACGGGCTCGACGACCCCGACGCCGAAGCCTTGGACTAGGCGCAATGTCGTTCGGTTAGGGCTGGGGCTTGGGTGTCGAGTAGGGTCTTAGCCGCTGGGAACGAAGAAGGGGCTTCTTGATAGAACGGTTGTGCTGCAACCATGTTCAACATCAAGGAGCCCCTTGTTCTCTCATGTTGTCATATCCCGTACCGTGCGTGCCGCCAGTGGGGTGTTCACGCCAGGGCATCTGGGTGAGCTGACCCGGATCGTGCCGTTCGAAATGGTCGACGCGGTCCTCGACCAGTGCCGGGCCCACCAGCG
>NZ_BAAGXZ010000006.1:0-195810 GCF_054779575.1 Glycomyces halotolerans | reverse complement strand
TCGAAATACCACGCCAGAACCAACGGCATCGACCGGCGAACTTACAAGGCCACCCTCGACATCGTCGTCTTCGCAGACCCTTAACCGAACGGCATTGCGTCTAGGGGTATTGCCCAGAGAGACGGTGAACGCGGGTGGCGGGCGGGAGGCCGGCTCGGGCAGCCACCGGCACCCGATCAGCCCTGCGTCATCGTCGATCGTTCGCAGCGTCCGCGTTCGTGGAGAGGCCGACGTGGGCGCCGACATCACCACTGTCGGCCGCCTCCAGTACTGCATCCAGGAGCCCGGGGAATCGGTCGTCCAGATCCTGACGACGAAGCACCACGAAGCAGCGCGTGCCTTCCTGGCGGGTCCGGGTGACGCCCGCGTCCCGTAGTACCCGCAGGTGATGGCTCAGCGTCGACTTGGCCACCGGAGCGCGAAGTTCGCCCCAGCCGCGCTCGCGGCCGTCGGCGAGCACCCGTACCAGGCCCACGCGAATCGGATCGCTCAGCGCCCCCATCACTTCGACGAGGGCCATCTCATTCGGCTGCGGATGCCGCATCGATTTCATGAGCTTGATGCTACCTTGTTCGATGTTTCATAAACATCGAACAATGGAGAACGCGTTGACCACGCAACCGCAGCAAGAATCGACCGGCAAGGTCGTCGTCCTCACCGGCGCCGGCTCCGGTATCGGCCGCGCCACCGCTCGCGCCTTCGCCGAGACCGGAGCACGGGTCCTCGGCGTCGGGCGACGACAGCACGCCCTCGACGAGACCGCCGCAGGCCACTCCGACATAGGCGTCCATGCCGCCGACCTGCGCGAACCCGAAGCGGCGCAACAGGTCATCGATACCGCCATCGACCGGTGGGGACGGGTGGACGTCCTGGTCAACAATGCCGGAGCCACGCGATTGATGCCGCTGGACCAGACCACCGCGGCCGGCATCGAGGACCTCTTCGCGCTCAACGT
Source organism: Glycomyces halotolerans (assembly GCF_054779575.1). Lineage (NCBI taxonomy): Bacteria > Bacillati > Actinomycetota > Actinomycetes > Glycomycetales > Glycomycetaceae > Glycomyces > Glycomyces halotolerans. Next base: position 194,855 of record NZ_BAAGXZ010000006.1, on the reverse strand, counting down.
CGCCGCGCCGAGTCTCCTCGCCCGCGTGGCGCTTCCCCACCTACGCCAGACCGGCGGGACGATCGTCAACGTCTCCAGCACCTATGGCCACCGGCCACTGCCCCACGCAGCCCACTACGCCGCCTCCAAGGCCGCGATCGAGCAGCTCACCCGCAGCTGGGCCCTTGAACTCGCCGCCGACGGGATCCGAGTCAACGCGGTTGCCCCAGGCCCGACTGAGAGCGAGGCGCTCACCGCCGCAGGACTGCCCGAAGCGGACATCGAAGCGCTCAAACGCGACGAGGCCGCCCGTATCCCGCTGGGCCGCCGCGGTGAGCCCGAAGAGGTCGCCGCCTGGATCGTGCGCCTCGCCGACCCCGCCAGCACGTGGCTCACCGGCCAGGTCCTCACCGTCGACGGCGGCCTCGACCTCACCTGAATCCGAGCCGTGCCCCGCTCGAAGGAAGCCTCCTATTGAACCTGTTGTGCCGCAACGGGTTCAATAGGAGGCTTCCTCACTCCTGAACGCGACCTAGGTGACCCTCGCCTGCTGGAAGCGATAGGTGCCGCAGGGGAAACGGATCGGCGCTCCGTAGTGGCGCGTGCAGGTCAGGCACCAGGGCGGGGCACCGTGGTCCGAAGTGTGGCGCCCCGGAATCGACTGCCAGGGCTCGGGCTGCTGCTTCATCGGGCTTGCTTCCAAGTTCGGTATAGGTCTATGACTCTCCGACGCAGCGCTTGGCGCAGTTCAGGTGTGGGGAATCGCCAGCGATGCTGGTCGACCAGGTGGAGGCCGGGTGTGTCCGTCTCCACGCCGGTCACTACGCCCAGGTACTGAGACGGCTCGTTGGGACTTACCCGAAAACAGAGCACTGAAACCCAGTCCGGGTCAAGAAGACAGCGGATGCGGACGGCGCCGACGACGGACACGCCGACCTCGATCTCCTCGGGCCCCCGCGACTGGTTCTGAGCCACGCTCGGATAGTGCATTAGAACGCTCCACTTCGGATTGTCGGATATCCGATCGAGTGATGCCCGGGGACCGCGTATCGGGATCGGGAGGCCGCAGCCCCCGGGCTTTCCCACCGATCGCGAGCCATATGGCGCCGCTCGCGATGATCACCAACTTAGGCGGAGTTTCCGCAGCTCACAAGGGGAGACTTGGCCAGTGCGCCCCGCACACGGAGTGGCGCACCGTGAGAAATCCGGGTGGAGATTCTCACGGTGTACCACTCCAGTGCCGCCATTCCAGGGTTTCTACAGCGAAATGGACTGTGCGATAGTGATGGTTCGATACAGCCGGGTTTGAATGTCGGGGGCATGTATGGCGTCGCAGGACATGGGTTGGTGGTTCCTCAAGACCATGGCTCGCAAAGCCCGAAAGGCCAGCGGAAAGTCGCAACGGGAAGTCGGCGACGAGGTGTACCGGTCGATCGACACCATCCGCGCCTGGGAGCAGGGAAGAACCGACATCCCGCTCCAGTCCATCAAGGCCCTCGCGAGGGCCTGCGGGATGAGCGATGAGCTGGCCGGATACATGGAGCAGGTAGCCAGGGCACGCAGGGATGGTCAGCCGATCGAAGCCGACATGCGGTACAACGCTCTCTTCATCTCACTCGCAGAAGAGTACTGTGGCGAGATCTTCAAGTGGGATGCAAACCTCATCCCGGGCCTATTGCAGACGAGCACCTACCACTATTCGGTGGTACGCAGGGCAGAGCAGGCTACCGAAGAGGCACTCGACCGTGGCTGGATCTTCAAGTCGGAACGGCGAAACGCTGTCGAATGCCGTAGCGATGCCCCCGTGATCAAGTTTCTCATCGGGCACGCCGCACTCCTCCAGCTCAAACTCGAGGGTGAGGAGCTCTATCGCGAACAGCTCACTAGCCTCAAGAAGTGCGCCCAGCGCCCCGGCTGGGCGATCCGTATCCTCGAGGGTCCGATACCAGCGCGAGAAGGAAACTTCAGTATCTACGAACCAGGCGACAGTGCCCTGGCCTGCCCGCCGTTCGTTTATACCGAAGGCCATGATTCAAGCTGGTGCATCGATGACCCCAAGCGGTTCGCCAGTTACGATGGATTCCGCAAGAGCCGGTGGGCAACAGGGATCCGAATCGAGGACTATCCGCTATGACAGCCGACGTAACTGCTTGGCGAAGGAGCACCCGCAGCGGTGCCGGCAATGACTCCAACTGCGTCGAGGTGCGTCGGGCGTGGCGGAAGAGCACCCGCAGCGGCGCCGACAACAACACCGACTGCGTTGAGGTCGCCTTGTGCTCTGACGATGGCTTTCACGTGCGTGACTCGAAGCTCGACTCCGACTCCCCGGTCTTCGACCTCTCCCCCCTTGACTTCACGGCGCTCATCGACGCCGCCCGCTAGGCGACCCAGCCCCTGATGCATTGAGCAGGCGAGCTCTGCGGCGGAGCCGCATGGAACAGTCATTTGTGGTTGACTGTCGAATGTGAAACACCCGAGCGAAATTCACGGCGATGAGCAGCTGGCCGAGCGTCTCCGCTCGAAGCTCGGCGCCCGCCATCGGGTGGCCGCGGTCGCCGTGGTCACGCCAGACGAGACCCGAATCGCCGGCCTCGGCGCCGACCTCGACGCCGACTTCGAGATCAGCTCCATCTCCAAGGGCGTCACCGGACTCCTCTACGCCGACGCGCTCGAGCGAGGCGACATCGAGGCGGACACCAAGCTCGGTGAACTGCTCCCCATCGGCGACCCTCCGGCCGCCGACATCACCTTGAGCTCACTCAGCTCCCACCGGTCCGGACTCCCCCGGCTCCCCAAGTCGGCACAGCCGCTGCGCCGCACCATCGCCCTGCTGCGCCACGGCACCAACCCGTACGGCGAGGACCTCGACCAGCTCACCGAGCAGGCTCGAGGCGTCAAGATGCGCCAACCCAAACCGCGTTACTCCAACCTCGGCTTCGAGCTTCTCGGCCACGCCCTCGCCAAGGCCGCCGACACCACCTACGCCGAGCTGGTACGCCAACGCGTCGCAGAACCGCTCGGACTCGATCCCTTCTACATTCCAGCCACCGCCGACGAACTGCGCCCCGGAGCGATCATCGGCACCACCCGGCGAGGGCGCCCGCAGGAGCCATGGACCGGCGAGGCCCTCGGGCCTGCCGGCGGCATCCGCGCCTCCATCACGAGCATGGCCCGCTTCGCCAAGGCGCTCACCGAAGGCACCGCCCCCGGAATGGCCGCGCTCGAACCCACCACCTCCTTCCAACCCGGCACCGACATCGGCGCCGCCTGGATCACCATCAAGATCAAGGGCCGGGCCATCACCTGGCACAACGGCGGCACCGGCGGTTTCCGGTCCTGGATCGGCATCGACCGGCAGACCCGCACCGGCGTCGTGGTCCTCACGGCCACCTCCGTGTCGGTCGACCGGCACGGGTTCAACCTCCTGGCCGAGAACAACCCCGAGCGCTGACCTGCCGGGTGCGCTTCACTTATCGGCGTAGACGATGAGCCGGTTCCCGTCCGGGTCCGAGAGATGGAAGACGCTCACGCTGCCGATGTCCTCCACCGGACTCACCTCGGCGGCGTGCTCCTCGGCGAAGGCGTGCGCCTCCTGAATGTCGTCACTGGCCAGCATGAGCAGTGGCCCGCCCGGCTGAAACCTGCCCTGGGCGTGCGCATGGCCGTCCAGGGTCAGACCCGTCGGGCCTCCGGTCGGCACATCGGCGATCAGGCCACCATGACTGACACGACCCTCCGGCACCCCCAGAAGCCTGCTGTACCAGGCCACGGCCCGCTGCATGTCAGTCACGTGCACGAACACGGCGCCGATCCGGTTGCGGATCGGCGATGATGCGGCTGGTTCCCTCTCGTCGTCCATGGGTCTGAAAGTTAGCAGGCGGGTGCGACGCAACTACTGTGAAAGCCGTGATCCAACGCCGACCGGCGGTCTCGGTTGCCCGACCATCGGCCCTTCATGACCGACCATCGGCGGAGCCGTCAGCGACTGACGGATGTGCTTCCGAGGGCTTGCATAGTCAAGCGGTGCAACGCATCTCCGTGAGATCGTGCCGCCACTGGCAGTCCCGCCTGCGGGATCGTCCGCGGACCCGACGATGCCCCGAACCCCTGCCGTACTCCAAGGACTCCCTCCACTGGTCCGTGTCCCAAAGCACTGTCCTGAATGCCTTGACGTTCGTCTGCCGCCCTCGCTAGCGTCGACCGCGCACCCATCGAATACCGAGGAGCGCAATGAAACCCGGAACCAAATCAATGCGCGCGCGACTGCTCGCGATGCTCGCCGCCAGCGCCGTCGCGGTGATCGCGTCGCTCACGCTGACGTCGACTCCCGCGCAGGCGCACACCCTGTCGTCGACCGTCACCAACGGCTGCGGCAGCGGCTACAACTACATCACCGGAACGCTTCGCGCGGTCCGGAGCACCTACTCGGGGTCCGTCTACGGCCACGTCGGGCTCGCCAAGGGCAGCGGCTCCAGCTACTGCGTCTTCTCCTACAAGAGCTCGAGCCACGAAGGCCACGGCGTCGCCACGCAGATGGACGCCTGCTACGTGTACCCGGCGGGCGTCGGCGACTGCGACAGCGGGCGTTTCTCCCACTGGGCCGCCACCAAGTTCTCACTCGGATACGGCGCCAGCGTGTACTACGACTCCGTGATCCACCACCCGACGCCCGGATACCAGGCCGTAGGGGGAGACAGCTACACCCGTCCCTACCCCGCTTGACAGGGAACAGAGAAAACGGGGCCGGCCGCCTCCGCGCGGCCGGCCCCTCCTGCCTACTTGACGGCGTGCGTGACGTCTCGTTCCTCGGCGTAGAAACAGGCCGTCGGGTGCGTGCCGCGGTCACCCGCGTCGAGACCCGGCACCTCCTCGGCGCACCGGTCGGTGGCCTTCCAGCAGCGGGTCCGGAACCGGCAGCCCGAAGGCGGGTCGATCGGCGAGGGCACGTCCCCCTGCAGCACGACCTCCTCGCGGTGCCCCCGCAGCTCGGGGTCCGGCACCGGCACGGCCGACAGCAGCGCCTGCGTGTACGGGTGCCGCGGGTTGTCGTAGATGTCGGCTTCGCTGCCCTGCTCGACGACCTTCCCCAGGTACATGACCGCCACCTCGTCGGCGATGTGGCGAACCACCGACAGGTCGTGCGCGATGAACACGTACGCCAGGCCCAGCTCGTCCTGCAGCCGCTCCAGCAGGTTGATGACCTGCCCCTGGATCGAGACGTCCAGGGCGCTGACCGGCTCGTCGCAGACCAGGACCTGAGGTTGCAGCGCCAGCGCGCGGGCGATCCCGATCCGCTGCCGCTGGCCGCCGGAGAACTGGTGCGGGTAGCGGTTGACGTGGTCAGGGCTCAGCCCGACCAGGTCGAGCAGTTCCTTGACGGCCGCGCTCCGCTTGGCTCGCGGCACCACGTCCGTGTGGATCTCGAACGGCTCGCCGACGATGTCGCCGACGGTCATGCGCGGGTTCAGTGAGGTGTACGGGTCCTGGAACACCAGCTGGATGTCGCGCCTGATCGGCCTGATCTTCCGGTACGACCGGTCGCCGATCTCCTTGCCGAGCACTTTGATCGAACCCGAGGTCGGCTGCTCCAGGCCCACGAGGAGCTTGGCGAGCGTGGACTTGCCGCAGCCCGACTCGCCGACGATCCCGAGGGTCTTGCCGGGGTAGAGCCTGAGGTTGACGCCGTCGACGGCCTGGACGTGGCCGACGGTGCGCTTGAGGACGATGCCCTGCTGCACGGGGAAGTGCTTGACCACGTCGGTCGCCTCGAGCACCGGTTCGGGGGCGGTGTTGCCTTGTCCCAGTTCAGCGTTCATCGCGGTAGACCTCCTCGGCGAAGTGGCATCGGCTGTAGTGGCCGTCTGCCACGGATTCGTACGGCGGATCGTCGGTCGAGCACCGTTCCTCGGCCGCCCAGCACCTGGGGTTGAACGAGCAGCCGCCCGGCAGCGCGGCGGGGTTCGGCGGGAGGCCGCCGATGACGTCGAGTTCCCGGCCGACGGTGTCGACTCGTGGAATCGAGCGCAGCAGTGCCTTGGTGTACGGGTTGGCCGGTCGCTTGAACACGTCGTGGACGCCGGCCCGCTCCATGATCTGGCCGGCGTACATGACCGCCACCTCGTCGGCGACGTCGGCGACGACGCCGAGGTCGTGGGTGATGAGGATCAGGCCCATGTTGCGGTCGTCCTGAATCTGCTTGAGCAGCCGCATGATCTGGGCCTGGACGGTCACGTCCAGGGCGGTGGTCGGCTCGTCGGCGATGAGGACTTCCGGGTCGAGGGCCAGCGACATCGCGATCATGACGCGCTGGCGCATGCCGCCGGAGAACTGGTGCGGGTAGTCGCCGATCCGGTTCTTGGCGTCGGGGATGCCGACCAGGTCGAGCAGTTCGACGGCTTTCCGCTTGGCGTCCTTGCGGCTGGTGCCGCGGTGGACCCGGTACAGTTCGCCGATCTGGAAGCCGACCGACCACACCGGGTTGAGCGCCGAGAGCGCGTCCTGGAAGATCATCGCGATGTGGTTGGCGCGCACGTTCCTGCGGACGTCTTCGTCCTGGGTGAGCAGGTCGATTCCGTGGAGTCGCACCTGGCCTCCGGTCACGTGGGCCGGCGGGGTGTCGAGGATGCCCATGATCGCCTGAGCGGTCACCGATTTGCCCGAGCCGGACTCGCCTACGACCGCGAGGGTGCGACCGGTCTCCAAAGTGAGGTCGACGCCGCGCACCGCGGCGAACCGCTTTCCGCGGATGTCGAATTCGACGCGGAGGTCTTGAATGTCGAGCAGCGGCGCGTTGTGGTCGGCTCCGGGGAGCGTGTCGCTCTCTATGCGGATCGTGTCGGCCACTGGTTCACCTCAGTTTCGGGTCGAGGGCGTCGCGGAGGGCATCGCCCAGCGTCGCGAAGGCGAACACGGTCACCAGCAGGAAGCCCATCGGCCAGGCGAGCAGCCAGATCGCGCCGCCTCTGGCCCAGGTGGCGCCTTCGCTGAGCAGGATGCCCCAGCTGGTGGCCGGGGGTCTGATGCCGATGCCGAGGACCGCCAGTACAGCTTCGGCGACGATGGTGGATCCGGCCAGGGTGGGGATGAGGGCGGTGACCGGCACGATCGCGTTGGGCAGGATGTGCCGGAACATGATGCGGCGGTCCTTCGCGCCGAGGCAGCGGGCGGCGGTCACGTAGTCGAGGTTCTTGGTCTCGATCGTCGCGGCTCTCGAGTAGCGGGCGATGCTCATCCAGCCGAATATGATGAGCGCCAATGCCGCCGGTGCCACGGATGGTATGAGCGCTCCCGATCCGCTGCGGCCGCGGAACAGGGCGAGCAGCAGCAGGGCGCCCAGCAGGAACGGGATCACCAGGAACACGTCGAGCACGCGGGAGATGATCGCGTCGATCCAGCGGCCGTAGTACCCGGCGAGGATGCCGAGGGTGAGGCCGATGAGGACGGAAACGATGATCACGGTCAGTGTGAGCACCAGGGTGGGCCTGGTGCCGTGGATGAGTTTGGCCGCGAAGTCGCAGCCTTGCGAATCGCTGCCGAGCGGGTGTTCGCCGGAGAACCACTGGTCGGGGCGTTGCCGCGCGTTCCGGCCGATGCACGACCGGGGGTCGGCCGAGGTGAAGAGCGTCGGGAAGGCCGCCATGGTGAAGACGAACAGCAGCACCAGGCAGGCGATGACGACGTCGACTCTGCGCCGGAGGCTGCGGAAGGCGTCCTTCCAGATCGAGGCTTCGGCGGTGTCGAGGGTCTGCGGTTCACTCATATCGGATCCTCGGGTCGAGAACGGCGTAGGTGAGGTCGACCAGGAGGTTGACGGTCAGCACGACGACCGCGATGACCATGAACGAGGTCAGGACGACGTTGATCTCCAGGGCCATCACCGAGTCCCACAGCAGTCCGCCCATGCCGGGGATCTGCAGGATGCCCTCGGTGACGACCGCGCCGCCGAGGATGTCGGCGAACAGGAAGCCGATCGCGGTGATCACGGGGATCAGCGAGTTGCGGACGATGTGGACGACGGTCACGCGCATGCGCTTGAATCCCTTGGCGTGGGCCGTGCGCACGTAGTCGGCCCGGTAGTTCTCCAGCTGGGATGCTCTGACGAGCCTGGTCATCGGGGCCAGTCCGGCGGTGCCGAGCAGGATCCCGGGGATGATGAGCGAGATCCATGGATGGTCGGTCGAGTACGTGGGTCTGAACAACTGGCCCATGAACGAGTCGGTGTCCCAGATGCTTCGGGCCCAGTTGGTCAACGGCACGGCGATGAGAATGCTGTAGATGACCATGAGCAGGAACACCGGGATCGAGTCGATGAAGATGGTCCAGCCGCGCACCGAGTGGTCGATGAGCTTGCCGTGGTGGCGAGCCGCCCAGGATCCGAGCACCAGCGCCAGGACCACCAGCGTGATCGTCGAGAAGAGGAACAGCCGCAAGGTGTTGGGAATGACGATGGCGAGCAGCTCGCCGACGTCCCGGTTGCCGCGCAAGGTGGTGCCGAAGTCGCCGGCCATGTAGTTCTGGAGGCGCTCGACGAAGGGCACCAGACAGGGGTCCCCGACGCGGTCGTAGCAGGGACTGTCGAGGTTGTAGAGCCGTTCGACCTGTGCCAGGGCCTCCGGGGTGGGCGTGCGGTCGCCGAAGAAGACCAGCGCCGGGTTGCCGCGCACCTGGACCGACAGCGACATGAGGTAGTGCAGGAGGAAGACGATGGCGCTGAACGTCAGCAGCGCTTGGAGCACTCGGCGGACGATGTATCGAGTCATGTTGAGGTTCCCGTTCAGAAGCGGCGGGGCGGGACCGCCGTGAAGCGGCCCCACCCCTCGAATCAGTCGATCTATCCGACGATTTCGATGGCGCGCAGGTCGGCGCCGGCTCCGTAGAACGGGTGGTACTGGACGTTGTCGACCTTTTCGCTGTAGAAGAGGTTCACCGCGCTGAAGGTCAGCGGGATGTTCGGGAACTCCTCGTTGAGCACTCGCTCGGCCTCGACGTAGAGTTCGACCGCCTCGTCGACCGATTCGGCGGCGTCGGCGGCGGCGATGGCGTCGTTGAACGCGTCCGAGCCGTAGCCGAATCGGTTGTCGGCCGCCTGGCCGCCGTAGATCGGGGCCAGGTAGTTCTCGTTGAGGTTGTAGTCGGGGATCCATCCGAGGCGGAAGGGCCCGTCGACGCCGTGCTCGGCGGTGGTGGACAGGTAGTCGCCCCAGTCGAGGCCGACCAGCTCGTACTCGATGCCGAGGGTCTCCTGGATGGAGTTGCCGACGGCCTGGAACAGGGTCTCGTTGTCGCCGGAGGTGTTGTACCAGATCCGCAGGACTTCGCCCTCGGGCCAGCCGCCGGCGTCTTCGAGCAGCTGCTCGGCGCGGTCGGGGTCGTACTCGCAGTACTCGCACACGCCCGAGCCGCCGCCTTGGATGGTGGAGGGGACCCAGCCGTCGGCCGGGACCATGCGGCCTTCGCCCATCACGGTGACGAGGCCTTCGCGGTCGATCGCCAGGGACAGGGCGTGTCGCAGGTCGACGTTCTCGAACTTCTCGTCGTAGAGGGGGAAGCCGAGGTAGGTGAAGCTCGTGCCCGGTTCTTGGACGAGGCGCTGGTTGAGCTCGGGGTCGTTGAGCGCCGCTTCGAAGTCGCCGGCCAGGGGCGAGCAGACGTCGATCTCACCGGTCAGGAAGTCGGCCCAGCAGCTGGCGTCGTCGCCGATGTAGGTGGTGTAGTCGATCCGCTCGACGTTGGCCGGGAAGTCGCCGTCGTAGTCCTCCCAGGTGACCAGCGAGCCGCCGGTCTCGACCTCCCAGGTCTCCTCGAGCATGAACGGGCCGGTGCCGATGGGGCTCCAGCGGCAGGTCTCGATGTCGGCGATGCACTCGTCGGCGACCGGGAAGAAGGCGGTGTAGCCGAGCATCACCGGGAAGCCGGCGAAGGGGCCCTTGAGCTCGACCTCGAAGGTCAGCTCGTCGATTTCGGTGAGGCCGGAGAGGGCGTCGGCCGCCGGATCTTCGTATTCGGGGACCTCGGGGTCGGCCCACTCCTCCTCGGGCAGTTCGGCGCCTTGCATCTCGTCGTAGCCGACGATGCGCTCCATGAAGTAGTTGAGGTCGGCCGCGTTGGGGCCGTACGCGGTGTGGTTCCAGGACTGGATGAAGGACTTGGCGGTGACCGGTTCGCCGTTGTGGAAGGTCTTGCCCTCCTTGATCTTGATCGTCCAGGTCACGTTGTCTTCGGAGGAGATGTCTTCGGCCAGGGCGAGTTCGGCGTCGCCGGCGGCGGTGTAGTAGACCAGGCCGTCGTAGATCTGGCTGATGAGCTCGCCGCCCTCGGACTCGCCTACCTCGGGCACGAACAGGGAGGCGACTTCACCGATGCCCTTGTTGAGGGTCCCGCCGCCTTCGCTCTCGTCGTCGCTCGCCTCGTTCGGATCACCAGCGCACGCGCTGAGCACGAGCGCAGTTGCGGCGGCCGCGGTGGCGGCCTTTCGAATTCGTCTCACTGTCGACTCCAGGGTGTGATGTAGAACATGGGGTGATCCACACCATGTCGTACAACCCGCGGAAAAGAAAGAGTGCGTTGTGAAATCGTTACCTGGAGAAAGCTCAACGGTGACAGGTACGCGGTTTCATTATGTTGGGATTACCGTCCCAATGCGGACCTGTGATACGCAGGGCGCTGAAGTGCTACGACGTGACCGAAGTGTTCACTCCGGCAACAGATATGCCGAGGCCTCCGCCGCCGCGGCGGCACCGTACGACTCCTCTAGGCGACGGACGAAATCGACCGGATTGACGGCATATCCGGTGGGACCCACCGATTCGAGTGCCACGACGGCCATGACTCCGCCGATCTCGGCTCCGCGGCGCAACGGCATGCCCCAGCCGAGCGCGGAGAGCAGCCCGGCGGTGAAGGCCTCGTCGACTCCCGAGGGGTCGACCGTCTCGCCGCCCCGGGCGATGGAGACGCGGACGCGGTCCATGTCGTGGCCGGCGATCTCGACGCCCTCGGCGTCCTCGGTGATCACGCGGACCCGGACCCGCTCGAGGATCTGGTCGTCGCTCAGCGACGTGGTGGCCTGGAGGAAGTGGTAGCCGGACTGGCTGGTGACCAGGAACTTGGCGCCGCCGATGAACTCGGCGGCCTCGCCGCCCTCGAGTCCGGTCGGATCGGCGCTGAACTCGAGGCCCAGTTCGCGGCACTGCTCGGCGTAGGAGAGCATCGCCTTCGGCTCATCCGGTCCGATGTGGACCAGACCGAGCGGGCCGGTGCGCTCCATGAGGTCGATCAGATCGGACTCGGTCTCCGGGTCCAGGAGGGCCGGATCGTTGCCGAGCAGTCCCATTCCGTGCGCGATGCGGCCGGCGGTGGCGCCGGTGACGGCGGTCTTCATGAAAGGACCTCGCAGGTGTCCAGAAGAAAAGCCCGGTCGAGCGCACGCGTTATGGGCGGAGTCGACCGGGCTGACGCAGTTTCGCCGGAGACTTTAGTGGAAGGAGTCGCCGCAGGCGCAGGAACCCTGGGCATTCGGGTTGTCGATGGTGAAGCCCTGCGCGTCGATGCGGTCGGCGAAGTCGATGTTGGCGCCCACGAGGTAGGGCACGCTCATGCGGTCGACGACGACCTCGAAGCCGTCGTAGGCCTGCACGACGTCGCCTTCGCGCCGGTCGGTGTCGAAGTACAGGCCGTAGCGCAGGCCCGAACATCCGCCGGGGCTGACCTCGACTCGCAGGGCCAGGCCTTCCTCGCCCTCCTGCTCGATCAGGGCTTTGACTTTCGAGGCGGCCGCGTCCGTGAGCACGACGCCCGTAGTGGCGTTGTCCTTGACTTCCTCGGCCTGCTGAGTAGCGCTCACTTATGGCTCCCTCTGCTGTATCGCGATCGACGGTGCCGATCGGTCGGTTCTTCGACTCGTCAACACTACCCAACCTCAGGGCTAGCGTCTTTATTCCCGGGGCGGTCCCACGCGCGGGCGACCGACTCCGCCAGCGCGCTCAGGCCCTCGACCGGGGCTTTCATGGCCGCTTCGACGCTGCCGGAAAGTTCGGTGACCGAATAGACACCGGCCAGCTCAGGATGCGAATCGACGTCGCTTCTGCCGGCCATGACCAGGCAGGGCCTGCCGTGCGAGGCGGCGCCGGAGGCGACCTCCGCCGCCAGTTTGCCACGAAGGCTCTGGGCGTCGAAAGAGCCTTCGCCGGTGATGACCAGGTCGGCCCCGGCGATGGCGGCGTCGAGGCCGACGGCCCGGCAGGTGAGTTTCGCGCCCGACTCGCGGCGCCCGCCGAGCAGGAAGCAGGCCAGGCCCAGTCCTCCCGCGGCGCCGGCTCCGGGCCAGCCCGAGGCTCCGGCGAGTCCCAGGTCGCGTTCGGCGACCTGGGCGAAGGCGGCCAGGGACGATTCGAGCAGCGGGAGGTCGGCGTCGCGGGCGCCTTTCTGGGGACCGAACATGTAGGTGGCGCCGTGGGGGCCCAGCAGCGGGGAGTCGACGTCGGTGGCGGCGATGATCTCGGCGCCGCGGGTGCGCGGGTGGCCGTCGACGGTCGTGCAGGCGGCGAGAGCGGCTCCGCCGTATGGCAGGGCCTCGCCGGCGATGTCGCGGCAGGTGTAGCCGAGGGCGGTGAGCATGCCGGTGCCGGCGTCGTTGGTGGCAGAGCCGCCGAGGCCGATCACGATGCGTCGGGCGCCGGTCTCGACGGCGTGGGCGACGATCAGGCCGAGGCCGTAGCTGGTGGTGCGGCGCGGGTCGCGTTCGGCGGGGGCGAGCAGGTGGAGTCCGCAGGCGGCGGCCGATTCGATGTAGGCGGTGTCGCCGTCGCGCAGGTAGTCGGCCTGGACGGGGCGGCCGAGGGGGTCGCAGCTGGTGACGGTGAGGCGGCGGGAGGCGGGGAGTGAGGCTTCGAGGACGTCGACGAAGCCGGGGCCGCCGTCGGCCAGTGGGAGCTCGGCGGTCTCGTCGTCGGGCCTGGCGCGCCTCCAGCCGGTCGCGATTGCGGCGGCGGCCTCGGCGGCGGTCATGGTGCCGGCGAATTTGTCGGGAGCTATGAGGATGCGCACACCGTGAGCCTAGACGATGCCCGACACCAGGCTGTAACCGCTTGCCAGTCGACAGTGCGGCGATGCTCGATCCATGCAAGAATTGACCCCATGACGGGCTTCGATGAACCTGCTCCCACACAGACCGCGCTCCTGCTGCTCGGCCGCGGCGCCGACTCCGAGTCCGAGCGCGGCGTCGACTGTCCCGGCGAGCTGCCCGAACCCAGCGACCCCGAACTGGTCGAACGCGCCCGCGCCGCCAAGGCCGCGCTCGGCGACAGCGTGTTCCTCCTCGGCCACCACTACCAGCGCGACGAGGTCATCCAGTTCGCCGACGTCACCGGCGACTCCTTCAAGCTCGCCCAGCAGGCCGCCGCGCGGCCCGACGCCGAGCACATCGTCTTCTGCGGCGTCCACTTCATGGCCGAGAGCGCCGACATCCTCACCGGCGACCACCAGAAGGTGATCCTGCCGGACCTGGCCGCCGGGTGCTCGATGGCCGACATGGCCACCGCCTCGCAGGTCGAGCAGTGCTGGGAGGACCTGGCGCGCGCCGGCGTCGCCGAGGCGACCGTCCCGATGACCTACATGAACTCCTCGGCCGCCATCAAGGCCTTCGTCGGCCGCGAGGGCGGGGTCGTGTGCACCTCCTCGAACGCGAAGCGGGCCCTGGAGTGGGCCTATGAGCGCGGCGAGAAGGTCCTGTTCCTGCCCGACCAGCACCTCGGCCGCAACACCGTGGTCCGCGACATGGGCTTCGGCCTGGACGACTGCGCGCTCTACAACCCGCACAAGCCCAACGGCGGACTCACCGACGAGGAGCTGCGCGCGGCCAAGATCATCCTGTGGAAGGGCCACTGCTCGGTGCACGGGCGGTTCACCCTCGCCTGCGTCGAGGAGATGCGCGAGCGCAAGCCCGGGGTGAACATCCTGGTCCACCCCGAGTGCACGCACGAGGTGGTGTCGGCGGCCGACTACGTCGGCTCGACCGAGTACATCATCAATACCCTCGCCGCGGCCGAGCCCGGCAGCTCCTGGGCCGTCGGCACCGAGCTGAACCTGGTGCGGCGCTTGGCGAACGAGCACCCCGACAAGGAGATCTCGTTCTTGGACAAGACGGTCTGCTACTGCTCGACGATGAACCGGATCGACCTGCCGCACCTGGTGTGGGCGCTGGAGGAACTCGTGGCCGGCAGGGTCCCCAACCAGATCACTGTGGACCCCGAGACCACCAAGCACGCCAGGGCCGCACTCGACCGCATGCTCGAACTGCCGTAGCAAGCCTATATCCTATAGGAAATTTCCTATAGGATATGGCGACCGGACGGTGCGCACGGGCGTTCACGACCCTATTGCGTGGTTATCACAATCACCGTGGGTAAGGTCGCTGCCTGGGGGTCCTTCCCCTGGCCGAACCGTTATGGTTGTTCGACGATCCCGGTTGTTCAACCCACTGAGGAGAGCCGTTGAGCGGTACCGCGTCCACCCCCGAAGACATGCTGATCATCCACGGCGGCACCCCCCTCGAAGGCGAGGTCACCGTCCGAGGCGCCAAGAACCTGGTCTCCAAGGCGATGGTGGCCGCGCTGCTCGGCACCTCCCCTTCGGTCCTGCGCGGAGTACCGGCCATCCGCGACGTCGAGGTCGTCACCGGCCTCCTGCGCGTCCACGGCGTCGACGTCGAACTCGACGGCGACACCCTCTACATGGATCCGACCCACGTCGATTCGGCCGGGGTCGACGAGATCAACGTGCACGCCGGGACCAGTCGCATCCCGATCCTGCTGTGCGGACCGCTCCTCCACCGCCTCGGCCGCGCCTTCATCCCCGACCTCGGCGGATGCAACATCGGCGGGCGCCCCATCGACTTCCATCTCGAGGCCCTGCGCCAGTTCGGCGCCGTGGTCGAGAAGAGCCCCGACGGCACCCACCTCTCGGCGCCAGACGGCCTCCACGGCATCCGCTACGAGCTCGAGTATCCCTCCGTCGGCGCCACCGAGCAGGTACTGCTCACCGCCGTGATGGCCCGCGGCACCACCGAGCTGCGAGGCGCCGCCATCGAGCCGGAGATCATGGACCTCATCTGCGTGCTCCAGAAGATGGGCGCGATCATCAAGGTCCACACCAACCGCGTCATCGAGATCGTCGGCGTCGAAGAGCTGGGCGGCTACTCCCACCGCCCGCTGCCCGACCGGATCGAGGCCGCCAGCTGGGCCTCGGCCGCCCTGGCCACCGAAGGCAGCGTCTTCGTGCGCGGCGCCCACCAGGCCGACATGATGACCTTCCTCAACGTCTTCCGCTCCATCGGCGGCGCCTACGAGGTCGACGACGACCCGGTCGACGGCGGCATCCGCTTCTGGCACCCCGGCGGCCCCCTCAAGCCCGTCGCGCTCGAGACCGACGTCCACCCCGGCCTCATGACCGACTGGCAGCAACCGATAGTGGTCGCCCTCACCCAGGCCGACGGGCTGTCGATCATGCACGAGACGGTCTACGAGAACCGCCTCGGCTATACCCGCGAACTGCGCCAGATGGGCGCGGGCATCGAGCTGTACTCCGACTGCCTCGGCGGCGCCCCGTGCCGGTGGGGCCGCCGCAACTTCCTGCACTCGGCCGTCATCGCCGGCCCCACCAAGCTCCACGCCGCCGACCTGCAGATCCCCGACCTGCGCGCCGGTTTCAGCCACCTCATCGCCGCGCTCGCCGCCGAGGGCTCCTCGCGCGTGTACGGCGTCGACCGCTACATCACCCGCGGATACGAGAACTTCGAGGACAAGCTCCGGGGACTCGGCGCCAAGATAGAGCGTCCGGCCCTCCAGAACGCCGCCGACGGCGACGCTCGCGCCGTCGCCGGTTAGCTGAGTATGCTGGGGACGAGCCCGCCGTTGTGAGTGTAAGGAAGGTCGATCCTCCCGTGGGGAAGAAGTCCGCTGAAGCCGCCGAACCCGTCGAAGTGACCCCGGAGCCGGCCGCCGCCACCCAGAAGAAGGGCAAGCCCACCCCGAAGCGGCCCAAGCAGGCCAAGGCCCGCCCCCCGGCCAACCCGCCGATGACCTACAAGGAGAAGCGGAAGCAGGCCAAGACCGAGGGCACCAAGCTCACCAAGGAGCAGAAACGGCAGGCCAAGGCCGACTTGCGCCGCGAACGCGCCCGCATCGCCGAAGGCCAGTGGAAGGGCGACCCCCTCTTCGACAAGTACCACCTGCCCCGCGACCGCGGGCCCGAGCGGCTGCTGGTGCGCGACATCGTCGACTCCCGGCGCACCGTCGCCCAGTACTTCTTCGCGCTCACCATGGCGCTGCTGCTGGCGACCAACATCTTCCCCTACGCCATGGGCTACCTCATGCTCGCGTGGATCGCCATGATGCTCGGCTTCACGATCGACTCGGTCTTCCTGTGCCGGAAGGTCAAGCGCCTGGTCAACAAGCGGTTCCCGAAACCGGGGCGGAAGTTCGGCGGCCTGTACTGGTACGCGATCCAACGGTCGATCATGTTCCGCTCGATGCGCACGCCGCGCGTGCGGATGAGCTACAAGGCCACCGAAGAGGACCTCGGCCAGGTAGTGCGGTAGACCGCCTCGCGTTCGACCCTCGCAATGCGGACGCGCATGACTTAATCTGAATGTCGTAACCCTCAGTGACCTTGTGAAAGTAGTCAACGTGGTGGATGTCGCGGCGGACTTGCGCGCCGGCCTGGTCCGCGCCCTCGGACCGCTCGACCGCGCGACGCTCCGCCACGCCATCGCCGACACCGTCGCCCTCCAGCGCATCCGCGACGAGGCCACCCAGCGTCTGGCGCGGCACCCGGCCGAGGCCGACCAGTGCAAACTGCTCGGCGTCCGAGCGGTCATCATGCGGGTCCTGGGCGACTTCGACGGCGCCGAAGTCGACGCCTCCGCCGCGGTCAAGTACGCCGAGGCGATCGGCGCCGACATGCTGCTGTCCCCCGCCCGCGCCAGGCTCGGCCAGATCCTGCGCGTCCAGGGCCGCTACGACGAGGCCGACCAGCTGTTCGCCCTCGCCGAAGCCGGCGAACTCCCCCGCACGCTCACCGGCGCGGTGCGCGCCTACGCGGCGCTGTCGTGCATCTCCCAGGGACGCATCACCGAATCGCTCATCCACCTGCAGCGGGCCAGCGAGCACAACCCGCACGCCTTCGTCATGCAGATCGTCGAGACCGGCCTCGACCTGGCCGAAGAGCGCGCCGCGAGCAGCGGCTTCGGCCCGCCGCCGCGCTCGTGGGCCGAACGGGCCGGGCACCCGGCGCCAGACCGCTTCCAGGACCCGCAGACCGGGCGGTTCGGCTACCTCGGCGCCGACGGGCGCCCCATCATCCAGGCGGCCTTCAGCCAGGCCGGCGACTTCCGCGGCGGCGTCGCCGCCGTCCGCCAGGCCGACTGGGGCGCGATCGACCGCAACGGCACCGTCGTGGTCCCCATGCTCTACAGCACCCTCGATACGACTACTGTAGACGGACGCACCGTCACCGGGTTCGTCGGCGGCGTCGCCGTGGCCGGCCAGCGCGGGCGCTTCGGCGTCGTCCACCGGTCCGGGCGCGTCGTCGTCACCCCGCGCTACCAGCAGATCCTCGTCCACCCGGCCGGCTACCTGGTCACCATGGACGGCTACTCCTGGGGCACGCTCGGACTCGACGGCGCCGAGATCCTGTCGCCGCGCGCCGACCGCTCCGAGGCCGTGAGAACCCTCGACGCGGCGGTGTCGATCGACGACGGTCCGCTCTGAGCCATGTGATTTTGCAAGCGTTGACACTAGCCGCACGGCAGGTAAGCTCGGGAGCCATGGAGTTTCGTCATCTCGGCCGCTCTGGCCTCGTCATCTCTGAAATCACCTACGGCAACTGGATCACCCACGGCGGGCAGGTGGAAGAGGACGCCGCAGTCTCCTGCGTCCAGGCCGCCCTCGACGAGGGCATCACGACCTTCGACACCGCCGACGTCTACGCCCACGGCGCGGCCGAAGAGGTCCTCGGCCGCGCGCTCAAGAACGAGCGCCGCGACGGCCTGGAGATCTTCACCAAGGTCTACTGGCCGATGGGCGAGGGCCGGAACGACCGCGGCCTGTCGATCAAGCACATCAAGGAGTCGATCGACAACTCCCTGCGCCGCCTCCAGACCGACCGCGTCGAACTGCTCCAGGCCCACCGCTACGACTACGACACCCCGCTCGAAGAGACCATGCAGGCGTTCGCGGACGTGGTCCACTCCGGCAAGGCCCACTACATCGGCGTCAGCGAGTGGACCGCCGACCAGATCCGCCGCGCCCACGCCCTGGCCCGGGACCTGAAGATCCAGCTGGTCTCCAGCCAGCCCCAGTACTCGGCGCTGTGGCGGGTCATCGAGGCCGAGGTCATCCCGGCCTGCGAGGAACTGGGCATCGGCCAGATCGTGTGGTCCCCGCTGGCGCAGGGCGTGCTGACCGGCAAGTACAAGCCCGGGCAGGCCCCGCCGGCCGGCTCGCGCGGCGCGCACGACAAGTACGGCAACTTCATGAAGGGCTGGCTGGAGAACCAGGACGCCCTCGAGCGCGTCCAGCAGCTCGCCCCGATCGCCGAGGATCTGGGCCTGAACATGGCCCAGCTGAGCCTGGCGTGGGTGCTCCAGAACCCGAACGTCTCGGCCGCGATCATCGGCGCCACCCGCCCCGAGCAGGTCAAGGACAACGTCAAGGCCGCCGGGTTCAAGCTCGACGCCGACGTCTACGCCAAGATCAACGAGATCCTCGAGCCGGTCGCCGAGACCGACCCGAACCTCACTCGGAGCCCGAAGCCGCGAGCCTGACCGCCCGCTCGACGAGCTCTGGATCGGCCGCATCGAACCATTCGATGCGGCCGTCTCTTTTGAACCAGGAGCGCTGGCGGCGCACGAACCGCCGGGTGCCCTGGACGGTGCGGCGGAACGCCTCGGCCTCGTCGTACTCGCCGGCCAGGTACGCCAGCACCTGCTGGTATCCGAGCGCCCGCGAGGCGGTCCTGCCCTCGCGCAGCCCCTTGGCCTCGAGTTCGCGGACCTCCTCGACCAGGCCGGCCTCCCACATCGCCTCGACGCGGCGCTCGATGCGCTCGTCGAGCACGGCGGTGTCCAGGTCGACGCCGATGCGGACGGCGTCGAGGTGGGGCCGGGGACGGGACGGCAGGTTGGCGGTGAACGAGCCGGTCAGCTCGACCACTTCGAGGGCCCGCACGACGCGGCGGCCGTTGGACGGCAGGATCGCTTTGGCCGCTTCGGGGTCGAGCTCGCGCAGCCGCTCCCACAGGGCCGCCGAGCCGGCCTGCTCGAGTTCGGCCTCCAGCCGGGCGCGGACGGCCGGGTCGGTCCCGGGGAAGTCCATCTCGTCGAGCGCGGCCTGGACGTACAGGCCGGAGCCGCCGACGAGGATCGGCCGGTTGCCGCGGGCGCGGATCGCGGCGATCGCCTCGCGGGCCAGGCGCTGGTAGGCCACGACGTCGGCGGCCTCGGTGACGTCCAGGACGTCGAAGACGTGGTGGGGCACGCCGCGGCGCTCGTCCTCGGTGATCTTGGCGGTGCCGATGTCCATGCCGCGGTAAAGCTGCATCGAGTCGGCGTTGACGATCTCGCCGCCGAGCCGCGCGGCCAGCGTCACCGACAGCGCCGTCTTGCCCGACGCGGTAGGGCCTACGACGGCTATCACCGGCGGCGGCGGTAGGCTGGAGGAGCTGCCACCACTGACCAACTGAATACCCCTTCGGTTCACGTGGACGGGCAGCCGCGCCCGACCCGATGTCCACCGGATCGCACGGTTCGGGACGGTTCGTCCGCAGATGTGGACGGCCCCGACTGGCGACGACCCGGCAACCACCGTAAGGTACGGGAAGTACGTCCCTTAGTTCGTGTGAAGGATTTGAGATTACCGCGATGAGTGACCTCGGAGACTGGACCCGCTTCGGCCGCATCGACGCCGACGGCACGGTCTATGTGAAGACCTCCACCGGCGAGCGCGCGGTCGGCTCGTGGCAGGCCGGCACCACCGACGAGGGGCTCGCGCACTTCGCGCGCAAGTACGCCGACTTGGTGGTCGAAGTCGATCTCATCGCCGCGCGCCTGAATTCGGACTCGGCCGACGTCGAGCAGGCCGCCTCGCAGCTGCGCAAGCTCCGCGAGAGTCTGGAGACCGCCGCGGTCGTAGGGGACGTCGACTCGCTGGCGAACCGTCTCGACGAGCTGTCCAAGCACGCCGATGAGCGTGTCGAGGAGTTCAAGGCCGCCAAGGACGCCGAGCGCGCCGAGGCCATCGCCGCCAAGGAGGCGCTGGTCGCCGAGGCCGAGGAGCTCTCGAAGCGCGACAGTCACTGGAAGGCCTCCGGTCAGCGCTTCAGCGAGCTGGTCGAGGAGTGGAAGTCGATCCACGGGGTCGACCGCAAGACCGACCAGAAGCTGTGGCGGAAGTTCTCGGCGGCCCGTGAGACGTTCACTCGGCGGCGCGGGGCGTACTTCTCGCAGCTCGACGCCGAGCGCAAGGTGATCGCCGCCAAGAAGGAAGAGCTGATCGCCGCCGCCGAGGAGCTGTCGACCTCCACCGACTGGGGTCCGACCGCCGACCGGCTCAAGGCCCTCATGGCCGAGTGGAAGGAGGCCGGCCGCCTCGCTCCGGATGCCGAGCAGAAGGCATGGAAGCGGTTCAGGGCCGCCCAGGACGTGTTCTTCAACGCCCGCTCCGAGGCGTTCAGCGCCCGCGACGCCGAGCTGGAGTCGAACCAGGCCGCCAAGGAGGAGCTGCTCAAGCGCGCCGAGGCGCTCGACATCGCCGCCGACCCCAAGGCCGCGCAGGCGACCTTCCGGGAGATCCAGGGCACCTGGCACGAGATCGGCCCGGTCCCCCGCAAGAACCAGGCGAAGCTGCAGCGCCGGCTGCGCAACGTCGAGGACAAGCTCCGCGAGGCCCTCGACACGGCGTGGCGCAAGGTCCCGGTCGAGGAGAACCCGCTGCTGATCCAGATGAAGCAGCAGGTCGCCGAAGCCGAGGAGAAGCTCGAGCGGGCCAAGGCCGACGGCGACCCGAAGCGGGTCAAGAAGGCCGAGGCCGACCTGGCCGGTAAGAGGCAGTTCCTGGAGCTTGCGGAAGGAACCAAGTAGCGCGGCCTGGAGCTTGCGGAAGGAACGCCGGCGCCAGCCGGCGGTTGCCGAAGGCAACCCAAGTAGCGCGGCCTGGAGCTTGCGGAAGGAACGCCGGCGCCAGCCGGCGGTTGCCGAAGGCAACCCAAGTAGCGCAGCCTGGAGCCGGCCGAGACGCCGGGTAACGGATTTTGAGGCCGGCTGAGAAACCGGGACAATAGAGGGACTACGACGGCGTGGACTGTGCGGTTCACGCCGTCTTCACTGTGCGGGACAATACTTATCGTGACACCCCGCCGACAGGAAGGTTGCGCATGACCCTGGAGACCCTCCCCCAGCAGTTCCTCCCCACCGAGCAGATCTTCAACCTCCGCGACATCGGCGGCCTCAAAGGCGCCGGCGGCAAGAAGGTCAAGACCGGACAGGTCTTCCGCTCCGACAACTTCGGCAACGCGACCGAGGCCGACCTCGACTACATCGTGAACGACTTGGGCGTGCGGCACGTCATCGACCTGCGCCGCCCCAACGAGCTGGAGAAGACCGGCCGCTTCCCCGAGCGCGACGGCGTGACCTTCCACCACTTCGAGATGCTCCACATCGCGTGGGAGTCGGTCGAGATGGAGATCCCCTCGGACGCCCCCGAGGAAGACGTCGTCCGGTTCCTCGCCCACCGCTACACCGGAATGATGGAGGCCGGCTACAAGTCGGTGCGCGACTCGCTCGAGGTGATCGCCCTCGGCGAGCCGGTGATCTTCCACTGCATGGCCGGCAAGGACCGGACCGGGATCGTGGCGGCGGTGCTGCTGGCGCTCCTCGGCGTCGCCCCCGAGGACATCGCGGCCGACTACGAGCTGTCGAACATCGGCCTGGCCCGGTGGCGGGCCTGGCGCGACGCGAACCTCGGCGCACCCGAACGCGACCGGGGCCTCGGCACGCCCGCCGAGGCGATGCTGAAGACGATCGCGGAGATGAACGAGCGGTTCGGGTCGCTGACCTCGTATGCGCGCTCGGCCGGCTTCCGGGACGCCGACCGGCTCCGCGAACTGCTGCTCGAGTGACGTCCCCTGTCGCTATGTCGTCGAACGGCATCGAACGACCTGTCCACGCCCGCAATGTGACACGGTTCTCGCGGCGTTACTAGCCGAGCGGCTAAAAAATCGTTTGCCGCCTGTCACCCGGCCACCGTACGGTGGCCGGGTGGTGTCAGTGCGCGTCAACCCGAGATCCATGTCCGAAACCGGTGATCCCGAAACACGGACGACCCCCTTGAGCAACCTGTGGCGAATGCGCCGGTACCTGCGCCCCTATCGGTTCCGACTCGGTGCACTGTGGACCATGGTGCTGCTCAACATCGCCGCCGGCCTCTCCATCCCGCCGCTGGTCGGCGCCGCCATCGACGGCCCCATCAGCGACCGCGACCTCGGGGCCCTGTGGGGCTTCATCGCCGTCATCGCCGCCGTCGGCGCGGCCGACGCGCTGCTGAACCTCACCCGCCGCTACTTCCAGACCTCCACGGCCATGTCCATCGAGGCCGACATCCGCGACGTCATCTACGAGCACCTCCAGCGGCTCCACACCGGCTTCCACGACCGGTGGCAGACCGGCCAGCTCCTCGCGCGCATCACCGTCGACCTGGGCATGGTCCGGCGATTCTTCGCCGGCGGCCTGGTGTTCGCCATCAGCTCCACCGGCATGATCACCATCATCATGGCGCAGCTGTTCTGGATCGAATGGCGCCTGGCCCTCATCGTCGCCGTCGCCGCCGTCCCGCTGTTCCTCATCGGACGCGGATTCTTCAAGCACTTCCTCCCGGCCGCCCGCGCCGAACAGGACCAGTCCGGCGAGGTCTCCAGCGCCGCCGAGGAATCGGCCAACGGCATCCGCGCCATCAAAGCGCTCGGACGCGGGCCGCTCATGGCGTCGCGATTCGACGAGCAGGCCGACCACCTGCGCGTGCTCGGCGTCCGCAAGAGCCTCATCGCCGCCCGCTCCTGGTCGGCCTTCGGCGCGATCGCCTCGGCCATGGTCGGGGCCACCCTCGTCATCGGCGCGATCATGGTCGCCCAGGGGCAGCTCACCATCGGTCAGCTCACCGCCTTCATCATGCTGCAGCTCAACCTGCTCTGGCCGATCGAAGCGGCCGGATGGGTCATGGCCCACGGCAACGAGGCCATGACCGCCGCCGACCGCGTCTACGAAGTGCTCGACACCGAACCGGCCATCCGCGACCGTCCCGGCGCCCGAGCCGTCGACCGCTCCACCGTCCGCGGCGAACTCGCCTTCGAAGACGTCAGATTCGCCTTCGAGGACGGCGGCGAAGTGCTGCGCGGCGTCGACCTGGCCGTCAGACCCGGCGAGACCCTCGCGATCGCCGGCAAGACCGGCTCGGGCAAGACCACCATGGTCTCGCTGCCCTCGCGCCTCAACGACCCCACCGGCGGACGGGTCACCCTCGACGGCACCGACATCCGCGACCTCCGGCTCGACAGCCTCCGAAGGGTCGTGACCACCGCGTTCGAAGAGGCGACCCTGTTCTCCATGAGCGTGCGCGAGAACCTCGCGCTCGGCAGGCCCGACGCCGACGAAGCCGACCTCGAACAGGCCGTGCGGGTCGCGCAGGCCGAATTCGTGTACGACCTGCCGTACGGGCTCGACACCCGCATCGGCGAACAGGGCCTGTCGCTCTCCGGCGGCCAGCGGCAGCGCCTGGCGCTGGCCCGGGCCGTGGTGGTCAGACCCGCGGTGCTGGTCCTCGACGACCCGCTGTCGGCCCTCGACGTCCACACCGAGGAACTGGTCGAACGGGCCCTCGAGCAGGTCCTGCAGGACACCACCGCGCTGGTGGTGGTGCACCGGCCCTCGACCGTGGCGCTGGCCGACCGGGTCGCGCTGCTCCACGAGGGACGGATCGCGGCCGTGGGGCGCCACTCGGACCTGATGGCCTCCAGCCCCGAATACGTCGACGTGCTCTCAGCCGAATCCGAGGAGGTAGCCGCGTGACGGCGCAGCAGGACCGACATGTGGCCTGGCGGGGCCGCAGCGAGCAGGCCGACGCCGAGCGCACCAGCGCCGAGCTCGACGACGCCGAGGCGATCAAGCGGCTGCGGGCCCGGAGCCGGCGGCTGCTCGGTTCGATGATGCGCCCCCACAAGCGCTCGATCGCCTTCCTCGTCGCGATCCTCGTCGGGCAGAACGTCGCGACCATGGCCACGCCGATCCTGGTCATGTACGGCATCGACCACGGCATCCCGGCCATCGCCGACCGCGGCGACTACTCGGTCATGATCGTGATCGCGGTGGCCTTCGCCGCGTGCGCCGCGCTGGAGTACGTGTGCGTCCGGCTCTACATCGCACAGTCGGCGCGCGTGGGCAACGCGATGCTCTACGCGCTGCGCAACCGGGTGTTCTGGAAGTTCCAGCGCCTGTCGGTGGCCTTCCACGAGCGGTTCACCTCCGGGCGAGTGACCGCCCGGCAGAGCTCCGACATGGAGTCGATCCGCGAGATGACCGAGAACGGCGTCGACGACCTGGTGCTGGCCGGGATGAACGTCGTGACGATCACCGTGGTCATGCTCGTGATCGACCCGCTGCTGGCGGCGGTGTCGCTGCTGACGTTCCCGCTGATGCTGCTGCTCGCGAAGTGGTTCAGCCGCGTCTCGGCGATCGCCTACCGCCGGGCCCGGGAGACCGTGGCGGTGCTCATCGTCTACTTCGTGGAGTCGATGGGCGGCATCCGGGCGGTGCAGGCCTACCGGCGCGAGGAGCGCGACCGCGAGATCTTCGGCAGGCTCAACGCCGAGAACCGGGTGGCGCAGGCCAAGGGCCACCAGCAGAACGCGATCATGGCCGGCGGCATGAGGGGCATCGGGCACCTGGCGACGGTCGTGGTGCTGCTCTTCGGCGGCTGGCAGGTGATGCTCGGCAACACCGAGGTCGGCGTGCTGGCGGCGTTCCTGCTGTACATGAAGCGCTTCTTCGACCCGCTCAACGAGCTGGTGCAGTTCTACAACGTGCTGCAGTCGGCCACGGCCGCGCTCGAGAAGCTCTCCGGCGTGCTCGACGAGGAGATCGAGGTCGCCGAGCCCGAGCGGCCGAAGGCGATCGGCGACCGGCGCGGCGAGCTGCGGTTCGACGACCTCACCTTCCACTACCGGCCGGACGAGGTGGTGCTGCCGAACCTGGACCTCCACATCCCCGGCGGGCAGACCGTGGCGATGGTCGGCGCGACCGGCGCGGGCAAGACCACCATCGCGAAGCTCGTGAGCCGCTTCTACGACCCGAAGGGCGGCGCGATCACCCTCGACGGGGTGGATCTGCGCGACTTGAGCGAGGCCGAACTGCGCGACAACGTCGTGATGATCACGCAGGAGAACTTCCTGTTCAACGGCACGATCGCCGAGAACATCGAGCTCGGGAGGCCGGGCGCCTCGCGCTCGGCGATCGTGGAGGCGGCCGAAGTGGTCGGCGCGCACGAGTTCATCGAGGCGCTCCCCGACGGCTACGACACGCACGTGCGCAAGCGCGGCGGCCGGCTCTCGGCGGGCCAGCGCCAGCTGGTGGTGTTCGCCCGGGCGTTCCTGGCCGACCCGCGGGTGCTGATCCTCGACGAGGCGACCTCGTCGCTGGACATCCCCTCGGAGCGGCTGGTGCAGCGGGCGCTGCGCACGATCCTGGCCGATCGGACGGCGATCATCATCGCGCACCGGCTGTCGACGGTCGAGATCGCCGACCGGGTGGTGGTGCTCAGCGGCGGCCGGATCATCGAAGACGGCTCGCCCGAGTCCCTGGTCGACTCCGGCGGCGACTACGCCGAACTCCACCGCCAATGGGAGGACAGCCTCGTCTAGAGAACGCAAGCCCCACTCGGGTGCATCGTAAATCCAAGGATCTATAAGTCAACATCGGACGATCGATAGTGTCCGGAACCCGACTGAGCCGATAGCGACACACGGCCGCTGAGGGCACGCTCCGGCACAGCGTATGGCTACGTTGACGAGGTGAAAACAATGTCACGAACAGTCATCGACCTCGACGACGAGCTCGTCGCGCAAGCGGCCGAGATCCTCGGAACCAAGACGAAGGACGACACGGTCAACACCGCGCTCAAGGAAGTTGTGGCTGTCGGCGAAGCCGACTGATCCCCCGGGGGCCGCCCGAGAGCTGCGCCGCGAATCGGCCGAAGCCGGTTCGCGGAACTCGACTACAGGATTTCGAAACCGCGGGAGCGGGCCACCTCGGCCTGCTCCTTGTCGCGGGACGCGAAAGCGAACGGCTGATCACCGGCGAGTTCCGGTACGACCAGGGACGCGCACGCGAGGTGCCAGGCGTCCATCGCGCGAATGCCGTAGGTGACCACGATATCGAGCGCATCGGCTTCGACGGCCGTCTGCGGAGCGGAGAGCACGGTGACCGGGCCGTCCGGTGCGCTGTCGCGCTCCCAGGAATGCAGGAGCAGCATCTGGTCGCCGCGGTGCGCGCGGGCGGCGCGCACCAGCGCGCCCGCCACCTCGATCCGGGTCCAGGTTCCGGTGACGACGACGGTCTCCGGATCGCTCAGCAGGCCGGCGGCTCTTCGGTGGTCCCGTTCGTCCGGGAGATAGGCCCTGACGAGCAGCGATGAATCCGCATAAACGATCAAGGCGGCCCCGATCCGCGTCGAGGATCTCATCGATGATCGGACCGGCCCCGCGCATCGACTCGATCGCACGGTTCCTGAGTTCCTCGATGTCGTCTTCCTGGTCAACCGGGCGGAGCGGTGGGGCGAGCATGCCGAGCGAGGCCGCTCGGGCCTTGACCCGCTCCGTTTCGGAGCGACCGTCTTCGGCTCCCACAACGGCGAGGATCTCGTTGGCGATCGCGTTCACCGACCGGTGTTCGCGTTTCGCGCGCTCGGTGAGCCGCGCATGCAGCTCGTCGTCGACCCGAAGGAGCAGCTGTTTCATACCTCCGATTATATCGCTTACGGAAGAGTGATATCGCCGCTCTGGCGGCGGGGCATGTTGTTCAGGCCGCGTAGTCGGGCCACCGGGGCGGTGGCCCGACTACGCGGCTGCGGATTCGGGGTCAGTTCGGTTCGGAGGCGACTTCGACGCCGATGTCCCAGGAGTCACCGTCGACGCCGGTGAAGGTCACGGTGGCGTCGTACTCGTTGCCGGACGAAGGGTCGGTCAGCAGGCACTCGACTTCCTTGTCCATCGAGACGATGATCGCCTCGTCGCCGCAATCGATGTCTGGGCGCGAACCGATCTCGGCCTCCAACGCGTCCTCCGCGGCCTCGGCCAGGCTCTCACCGGAGACCGTGGGGCCGGCTTCGGCGGTGCACGCCGAGACTCCGATGAAAGCGAGAGCGAGGGGCAGCGCCGCCAGTTTTCGTGTGGGCACAGGATGGCCTTTCGTTCGGTTGACTGCGACTGCCGAGTGTATGGCCCCGCCGCAACTCGAAGGCCGGCCGGCGGTTCAGCAGGCGCAGCCGGGCGCTTCGGCCTCGCTCTTGCGGCCGATGGTCGGCATCCCGAGGCTCACGCCGGGGAGCTTCGGGGTGCGCCCGGCCTCCCAGGCGTCCCCGGCCCTGGTGCGGCGGTGGCTGCGGATCGGCGAGTCGGCCACGAGGTGGTGCGGCGCGCCGTAGGTGACGGTGGTGGTGATGACGTCGCCGGGGCGGACGCCCTCGGTGTTGTCGAGGGCGTCGCTCTCGCGCGGGGTCACCGCGAAGTGCACCAGGCGGCCGTCGCGGGCGCGGCCCGAGAGCCGGCCGGTGGCCTCGTCCTTGCGTCCCTCGCCGACGGTGACCAGCAGCTCGACCTCGGTGCCCTCGAGTTTGCGGTTCTCCTCCCAGGAGATGCGCTCCTGGAGTTCGACCAGGCGCTCATAGCGTCCCTGGACGACCGCCTTCGGGATCTGGTTCTCCATCTCGCCGGCGGGCGTGCCGGGGCGGATCGAGTACTGGAAGGTGAAGGCGCTGGAGAAGCGGGCGGCCTCGACCACGTCGAGGGTGGCCTGGAAGTCCTCCTCGGTCTCACCGGGGAAGCCGACGATGATGTCGGTGGTGATCGCCGCGTCCGGCATGGCGTCGCGGACCTTGTCGATGATCCCCAGGAACTTCGCCGAGCGGTAGGAGCGGCGCATGTCCTTGAGGATCTTGTCGGAGCCGGACTGCAGCGGCATGTGCAGCTGGTGGCAGACGTTCGGCGTCTCGGCCATCGCGGCGATGACGTCGTCGGTGAAGTTGCGCGGGTGCGGGCTGGTGAAGCGGACCCGCTCGAGGCCGTGGATCTCGCCGCAGGCGCGCAGGAGCTTGCCGAAGGCGTACTTGTCGCCGAACTCGACGCCGTAGGTGTTCACGTTCTGGCCCAGGAGCGTGATCTCGGAGACGCCTTCGTCGACCAGCGCCTGGACTTCGGCGAGGATCTCGCCGGGGCGGCGGTCCTTCTCTTTGCCGCGCAGTGCGGGCACGATGCAGAAGGTGCAGGTGTTGTTGCAGCCCACGGAGATCGACACCCAACCTGAGTAGGTGGACTCGCGCTTGGTCGGCAGCGTGGACGGGAAGGTCTCCAGGGCCTCGAGGATCTCGACCTCGGCGGAGCGGTTGTGCCGGGCGCGCTCCAGCAGGGTCGGCAGCGAGCCGATGTTGTGGGTGCCGAAGACCGCGTCGACCCAGGGGGCGCGGTCCACGATCTCGCCGCGGTCCTTCTGGGCCAGGCAGCCGCCGACGGCGATCTGCATGTCGGGGTTCCGCCGCTTGGCCCCTCGCAGGTGGCCGAGGTTGCCGTAGAGCTTGTTGTCGGCGTTCTCGCGGACGGCGCAGGTGTTGAACACGACCAGGTCGGGCGCCTCGGATTCGCCCGCGGGGACATAGCCGGCCTGCTCGAGCAGGCCGCCGATCCTCTCGGAGTCGTGGACGTTCATCTGGCACCCGAACGTCTGGACCCTGTAGGTCCGCGCACTGTCGACGTCAACCACTGAACCAGCATAGCCACCGGCGGATTCGGGCCGATCGGGCGCGGTCGGCGAGTAGCCCCGCCCACCGCGACGCGACCGGACGGCGAATTCTCGGACGTGATTCACGTCATTCGAATTGCTCGTCGATCGTCCCAAATGATCGATCACATACGTTCTAGTTGGGCTTGCAGGTAAAACTCCGGATGGCCGCTCGACCGACGATTACGACCATTCCAATGCCTTTTCGAGATATCGAGAGGTTCGCTCTTGTGTCAGTTGATCCGTCCCGATAAGGTGTGCTCCGTGCCGCCAGCGGGACCCCCACCGTCCGATCCGCGGGCGGACCCGCTGTCGCCCCCATCCGTCAGTGACACAAGGAAGAACATGCGTTTCTACAGAACCTCAGGCACCCTTGCGGCCGCCGCCGCCCTGCTCACCTCGGCCGCCTGCGTCTCCGAGGACTCATCGGCGGACCAAGCCGACGACTCCCTGGTCGGCACCGGCACCGGGCCCGAATGCGCCATCGAGGAGACCGTCAAGATCGGCGCCGTCCTCAGCCTCACCGAAGGCGCGGCGTTCGCCGGCGAATACCAGCGCGAAGGCATCGAAATGGCCTTCGAAGAGCTCAACGCCGAAGAGGGCGTCGAGTACGAGGTGATCTTCGAGGACGACAAGACCAGCGTCGAAGACAGCGTCGCGGCCTTCGAGAAGGTCATCGACCGCGACAAGGTCAGCGCCATCATCGGCCCGACCCTCTCCAACATGGCCTTCACGACCTACACCGACGCCCACAGCGCCGGTGTGCCGGCCGTCGGCATCTCCACCACCGCCGAAGGCATTCCCGAGATCGGCGACTACATCTTCCGGGCCTCGCTGCCCGAGGAGGTCGCGCTCGCCGCGAGCATCCCGGCCGCCAAGGAGTCGCTCGGCATCGAGAACGTCGCCGTGCTCCACGACAGCGCCGACGACTTCACCGCCTCGGCCTACAACACGATGATGGACGTCCTCGCCGACGAGGGCGTCGAAGTGGTCGTCGACGAGAGCTTCGAGACGGCCGACACCGACTTCAGCGCCCAGCTGAGCAAGGTCCAGGAGACCGAAGTGGACGCCGTCATCCTCTCGGCGCTCCCCGGCGCGACCGTCCCGCTGGTCAAGCAGGCCCGCGACCTCGGCATCGAGGCGCCGATCGTCGGCGGCAACGCCTTCAACTCCCCCGTGCTGGTCGGCGCCCTCGAGGACGCGGCCGAAGGCCTCATCGTCGGCGGCGCCTGGAGCGCCGCGGCCGAGACGACCGGCAACGCCGAGTTCATCGCCGCCTACACCGAGAAGTACGAGCGCGCTCCCGACCAGTTCGCCGCCCAGGCCTACACCGCGGCCCACCTCATCGACGAGGCCGTGCGCGCCGACTGCGACGCCAACCGCGAGGCCATCAAGGACAACCTCGGCCAGATCCTGGAGTTCGACTCGATCCTCGGGCCCATCTCGCTCGACGAGAGCGGCGAGGTGACCCAGGAGCCGTTCGTCCAGATCATCGAGAACGGCCAATTCGTCCTCCTGGAGAACTGACCGAGCCGCTCGGTCGGATTCCCCTCAACCTCCGTCAGGGAACCCCCAATGGTGCAGCAACTGGCCAACGGCGTCTTCGCCGGATCGATTTACGCGCTCTTCGCGATCGGTTTCACGCTGGTGTTCGGGATCCTCCGACACCTGAATCTCGCCCACGCCGCGATCTTCACCGCCGGCGCCTTCGCCGGCATCGAGCTCGCGGCGCGGTTCGACATCCCGGTGTGGGCGCTCCTGCCGATCGTGGCCGCATTGGGGGCGATCATGGGAGCGCTTCTCGAGCGAACGGCGTTCCGCCCTCTCGCGGGCCGCGACGACGAGCACTTCGCCGGACTGATCTCATCGGTCGCGTTCGGCGGCGTGCTCATCGCACTCCTCCACGCCCGCTACGGCACTGAACCGCAGAGCTTCCCGCGGGAGTACTTCCCCAACCGGCTCTACGAGATCGCCGGAGTGCGCGTGACCCTGACGCAGATCGTGACGCTGGTGCTCGCACTGGCGCTCATGCTCGGACTCGCATGGCTCGTCTCATCGACCCCGATGGGAAGGGCCATGCGGGCCGTCGCCGAGAACCCGCAGGCCGCCAAGGTCCTCGGCGTCAACGTCTCACTGGTGACCGTCGGGACCTACGCGCTGTCCTCGGCCCTCGGCGCCGTCGCCGGAGCGCTGCTGGCGCTCAACCTCGGCCAGACCGACCGCGGCCTGGGCGCCTCGGTCGAACTCATCGGCTTCGCGGTCATCATCCTCGGCGGCCTCGGATCGCTGTGGGGCGCGATGGCCGCCGGACTGATCCTCGGACTGGCCGAGGCCATGACCGTCCACTGGTTCGACTCCACCTGGAAGGGCATGGTCGCCTTCGCCCTGCTGTTCGCGGTCCTGGTCCTGCGCCCGCGCGGCCTGTTCGGCCACGTCAAGGTCAGGGAGGTCTGATGCTCGCCGGATACGACACGCTCATCACCACCATCGCGCTCGGCGCGATCCTGGCCTACTCCTTCCACGTGGTCCTCATGGCCGGGCAGCTGAGCCTCGGCCAGGCCGGCTTCGCCTCCCTGGCCGCCTACGTCTCCACGCTCGTCGTACCCGTCGAGCCGCTGTTCGGCTCGCTGTCGCCGGTCCTGGTAGGACTGCCCGTCGGCGCGGCCGTCGGCGCCGCCGCGGCGTTCGTGCTCGGACTGCCGGTCCTGCGGCTGCGCGGAGTCTTCCTCGCGATCGCCACCATCGCCTTCGGCGAGATGGTGCGGGTGGTCATGACCAACTCCGAATGGACCGGCGGCGCCCTCGGACTCCGGGTCGAGAAATGGGTGACCGTCGACTTCGCCTGGATCATCGTCGCGGTCCTGGCGTACCTGTTCTGGCGGCTCGGACCCTCCCGGGCCGGCCGCGCCTTCGCGGCCGTCCGCGAAGACGAACTCGCCGCGGGCTCCATGGGCGTCAACGTCGTCCGCACCCGGATGACCTCCTTCATCGCCTCCGGCGCCATCGCCGGGGTCTACGGGGTCCTGTTCGCCTACTTCTTCGGCCGCATCACCCCGGGCGCCTTCGACTTCACGCTCATGCTCGACGGCCTGGTCACCGCCGTCCTCGGCGGCTACCTCGTGTTCTTCGGGCCCGTCCTCGGCAGCGGCTTCCTCACCGCCGTCCCCGAGCTCCAAGAGGCCCTCGGCCTCGAGGCCGGCTGGATCCACCCGCTGGTCACCGGACTGCTCCTGCTCGCGGTCGTCATCTTCCTGCCCGGCGGCCTCTCCAGCCTCGTCGCCCGCGCCCGCCGCCGGCCCCGGCCGATCGACCCCGACACCGCCGACCTCGAAGCACTGCCGCCCCTGCCGGAGGCCGGCACCCGCATCGCGCGGCTGCGCGGCCTCAGCAAGGACTACGGCGCCGTCCGCGCCGTCCACGGCGTCGACCTCGAGATCCGCTCCGGCGAGATCCTCGGCGTCATCGGACCCAACGGCGCCGGCAAGACCACCCTGGTCAACATGATCAGCGGCCTCGAGACGCCCACCGGCGGCGAGGCCGACGTGCTCGGCGTCAAGCCCGGCCCCGCCGGCGCCCACCGCTTCGCGACAGCCGGCGTCAGCCGCACCTTCCAGCACTCCAAACTGTTCGACCGGCTCAGCGTCCTCGACAACGTCCTGGTCGGCGCGCACGTGGTCAGCCGCCCCACCTACCTGCGGCGGCTGCTGTGGCTGCCCTCGGCCCGCCGCGACGAGCGCCGCGCGCTCGCCTTCGCCTGGTCACAGCTGCGCCGCGTCGGCCTCGAGGACCGGGCGCACCTGCGGCCCGGCGCGCTGTCCTACGGCGACCAGCGCCGCCTCGAGATCGCCCGCGCGCTGGCCGCCCACCCCACGCTCCTCATCCTCGACGAACCGGCCGCCGGCATGAACCACGTCGAGGCCGCCGACCTGGCCGACCTCATCCGCGACCTGGCCGCCGACGGCATCACCGTCCTGCTCATCGAGCACAACGTCCGCATGGTCCTGGACACCTGCACCCGCCTGGTCGTCATGAACTTCGGCGAGGTCATCGCCGAGGGCGAGCCGCGCGAAGTGGCCGCCGACCCGAAGGTCGTCGAGGCCTACCTGGGCGCCGGAGACAGCGGGGAGAGCGAATATGTCTGATCCGATCCTCTCGATCGAGTCCGCGCACGTCTCCTACGGCCGCGTCGACGCGGTCCGCGACGTGTCCCTGGAAGTGCCCGAAGGCGGCCTGGTGGCCCTCATCGGCGCCAACGGCGCCGGAAAGAGCTCGGTCCTCGCCGCCGTCGCCGGACTCGTGCGGCCCAGATCCGGGACCGTCCGCCTCGACGGGCGCGACATCACCCGCTGGCCGACGCACCGCCGCGTCGCCGCCGGACTGGTACTCGTCCCGGAGGGACGCCAGATCCTGGGGTCCCTGACCGTCTCGGAGAACCTCCGCCTCGGCGCCCACCGCAGGCGCGCCGGCGCCGCACCCGAATCCGAGATGTACGACCTGTTCCCCGTGCTGCGGGAACGACGCTCGCTGCCGGCCGGTTCGCTGTCCGGCGGCGAGCAGCAGATGCTCGCCATCGCGCGGGCCATGATCGCCAGGCCGCGCGTCGTGCTCCTCGACGAGCCGTCGATGGGCCTGGCGCCCAAAGTCGTCGACGAAGTGTTCGCGGTGATCGAGCGGATCCGCTCGACGGGGGTCACCGTGGTGCTGGTCGAGCAGAACGCGCGCCGGGCGCTGCGCGTGGCCGAGACCGGATACGTCCTGGAAACCGGCGAGATCGCCCACAGCGGTCCCGCCGCGGCGCTGCTGTCCGACCCCAGAGTCGTCAAGGCCTACCTGGGGGTCGAGTGACACCGCCGCCCCGAGAACCCGAAGGAGCCCCCGCCATGGTGGAGGAGACCCCCGCTCCCGCCGAGCCCTCCCCGGGCCGCGACCGACGATGGTGGTCGTCGATGCGGATCCGGACCAAGCTCGCGATCATGCTGCTGATCCCCGCGCTGACGCTCACCGGCATGGTCGGCGTCCGGCTGGCCGAGTCGGCCGCCGAGGCCCGCGTCGTCGGCGACACCGCCGAAGTCGTCGGACTGGTCGGCACCGTCAACGACGTCGTCCAAGCAGTGCAGGCCGAGCGCTTCGCCGCGGCCATGCTGGTGTTCCAGGAGAACAGCGGCCTGGCCGACCCCGAGACGCTCGTGACCGAATTCGACCAGATCGAAGCCGGAGCCGACGCCGCGCTCGAACGCCTCGACGCGGCCAGGTCCGCGCTGGACCGGGACCTCGACTCGGAGGTCTTCGCCCTGCTCGACCGGGCCGACAAACCGCTCGACCGGTTGGGGACGGCGCGGCGGGCCGTCCACAACGGCACCGTCGCCGAAGTGCACCTGACGGTCTACAACTCGATCATCACCAGGCTCTCGGCGGTCCTCGACCGGGCCGTGGACGTCGCCGGAACCGCCGACCTGAGCCGCGAACTGCGCAGCGGCAGCCTCCTGCTGGACATCGACGAGTACTCCGAGCAGCTGCGGATCCTCGTCCTCGGCTTGGCGGACGGCAAACCGCTCGCCGGGGACTACCGGCCGTTCATGCGCCTCGCCGCCGCGCGCGAGGAGGCGCTCGGCGAGTACCGGCGCGTCACCGCCCACACCGACCCCGACGCCGCTGTGTTCAAAGTGGGCGGACTCGGCGCCGGCGAGGCCCGCCCGGCCAACCGGCTCGAAAGCGAGGTCGCCGGATCCCGCTCCGACGACGAGCAGGAGATCGACCACGAAGCGCTGATGGCCGCCTATGACGCCCGGCACGCGGCCACCGCCGACCTGGTCGACGAATCCCTGGCCGAGACCGAGGCCATGGCCGACGGCATCCGCGAGGCCGCCGTCCAGCGGCTCCTGCTCGAAAGCGCCATCGCCATCGCGGCGCTGGCGATCACGGTCCTCATCGCCTTCGGCATCGGCCGCTCGGTCACCCGAGGCCTGCGGCGGCTGTCCGGATCGGCCCGCCGCATCGCCATGGTCGACCTGCCGCGCGCGGTCAAGCACGTCGACGAGCAGGAGGGCCTCGGCGGCCTGACCCCGTTCGAATTCGCCGCCCGGACCACTCCCCCGCTCAGCACCAAGGGCACCGACGAGCTCGCCGAGGTCGGCGAGGCGTTCAACATCGTCCACCGCGAAGCCATCCGCATCTCCGCGCAGCAGGCGCTGCTGCGCTACCACGTCGGAGCGATCTTCGTGCGGCTGGCGCGGCGGGGCCACTCGCTGACCGGCCGCCTCACCTCCGAACTCGACGAGGCCGAACGCAACGAGCAGGACCCCGAACGCCTCCAGCGGCTCTTCCGCCTCGACCACCTCATCTCCCTCATCGGCCGCACCAACGACAGCCTCCTGGTCCTCGGCGGCTCCTCGGCCGCGAAGGTCCGCACCACCGACGCGAAGATCTCCGACGTCCTCACCGCCGCGCAGAGCCGCATCGAGTACTACACGCGGATCGAGCTGGCCGCCGACGACGGCGCGTGGGTCAACGCCGACGCCGTCGACGACGTCGTCCAGCTCCTCGCCGAGCTGATGGACAACGCGACCCGCTACTCCGAGACCACCGCCGAGGTCATGGCCCGCGTCCTCACCGGCCGCGTCGTCGTCCAGATCCGCGACCACGGCATCGGCATCGAGCCCGACCGCATGTCCCACCTCAACGACCGCCTGCGCCGCCGCGTCCCGGTCGACCTCGAGGCGATGCAGGCGATGGGCCTGACCGTCGTCGGGCACCTGGCCGTGCGGCACGGCATCGAAGTCGAACTGCGGCCCTCCATCGGCAGCGGCACCATCGCCGAGGTGGCCATCCCCGGCAGCGTCCTGTCGTTCACCGAACCGAAGCCGAAACCCAGGACCGCGGAACCGGCCGCCATCGCCTCCGGCGCGGCGCCGCCGCCACCCGACCCGGTGAACCAGCGTCGCAACGCCCCGCTGTTCGAGCAGACCGCCGCCGGGCAACCGGCCGCCCCAGCGGGCGCCCCGGCCCGAGGCGTCGCCACGGTCGGCGCTCACCGGACGCCCGCCATCGACGCCCCCACCGAGATGCTCACGCAACTGCCCGAACTCAAGTTCGACGTGCGGTACGTCCACGCCGAGCCGTCCCTGCGGGCCGGGCATCCGCTCCCGCAGGCCGAGCCGGCGGAACCGGCCTTCACCGAGCAAGGGCTCCCGATGCGGCAGCCGATGGACAACCTCGTCCCCGGCGCGATCGCGCCGACCCGCGAACGCGCCGGCGAGCCGATCCACCGCGACCCCAAGACCATCGGCGCCACCTACTCGGCCTACGCTCGCGGCCTCTCAGGCAGCAGAACCCAAACCAGCCCCAGCAACTGAAGGACAAGTCAATGACCAGCGCGCAATTGGACTTCCTGCTCAACGACTTCGTCGGCCGCGTGCCGCACGTGACGCACGTGATCGCCGTGGCCGCCGACGGACTGCTGATCGCCTCCAACGACACGCTGCCGCGCGACGAGGCGGAGCGGCTGTCGGCCATCGCCTCGGGCTTGACGAGCCTGCTCGCGGGAGCGGCCCGGTCGCTCCAGGCCGACCCGGTCATCAGCAACCTCACCGAGATGAACGGCGGCTACATGTTCTCCATGTCCGTCTCCGGCGGCGCCAGCCTGCTGGCGCTGGCGGGCCTGCACTGCGACATCGGCCAGGTCGGCCACGAACTGGCGAACCTCATCAACCAGGTCGGCCCGGCGCTCACACCGGCCGCGCGCCAGGTCGCCGCCGCCCGGCCGCAGTAGCCGCGAGCGGCTCAGCCCGGCCCGTCCGGCTCGTAGTCGATGCGGATCGCGCGGTCGAGGTGGCGGTGGAACCGCTCGGCCTCCTCGTCGGAGGCGTGCGACGAGAGCACGAAGGCCGGGTAGCCGGTGAAGTCCGGGTAGGGGCGGACGACGTCGCCGGGGTGGAGCATCTGGACGAGGTGGTCCACTTCGGGCCGGGCCCGGACCTCGTCGAGTCCGCCGATCGCGCGGATCCGGCCCGATCCTCCGCAGGGGACGATGTAGTTGGCCGCCGCGCCCGCCGCTCCGGCGCGGCGATGGGGCGGTTCGGGCTCGAGGCCCACCGCGAGACGCAGCGCGTCGGCGGCCAGGTCGGCGCCGACGGCGTGGTGCGCGATGTAGTGCGAGACGCCCGATCCGCCGACGCGGGCGCCGATCTCGAGCAGGTGCGGGCGGCCGTCGCGCAGGCGCAGCTCGGTGTGGGCCGGTCCTTCGGTCAGCCCGAGAGCGGCGTGGCCGGCGGCGACTTCGCGTTCGATCGCGGCGACCGTCTCGGCCGGCAGCCGGGCCGGAGCGCGGTAGACGGTCTCCTCGAAGTAGGGGCCCTTCGGCTCGCCCTTGTAGCCGACGGTGAGGACCTCGACCTCCCCGCGGTGGGCGAGCGACTCGACGGCGTACTCGGGTCCGTCGAGGTACTCCTCGACGACCAGTTCGGCGGCCCGGTCGAGCTTGTCGCGGCAGACGCGGCGGACTTCGGCGACGGCCGAGTCGAGTCCGGCGGGGTCGTCGACGCGGACGACACCGAGACTCGAGTAGCCGTGCGCGGGTTTGACCACCACCGGGTAGGCCAGGTCGCCGGTGTCGGCCGGCGCCTCGGGGCCGTCGAGGCGGACGAAGCGCGGCACGTTGAGTCCGGCGGCGGCGAAGCGTTCGCGCATGACGCGCTTGTCCTGGGCGGCGCGGGCGGTCGCGGCGCCGATGCCGGGCAGACCGAGCGCTTCGGCGGCTTCGGCGACGAACGGCACGGCCGGGTCGTAGAGGGTCACGATGCCGTCGAAGTGCCGCCGGTGGCGGCGCAGCCGTTCGACGGCGTCGGCGCCGTCGTCGAGATCGAGGCGGAGCACGTCGACCACGGCCGGCGGCAGCCGGTCGGGAACGCGCTCGTCGGGCCTGGGGACCAGGACCAGGTCGATTCCGGCGCGGTCGGCGGCCTCGAAGATCCACGGCAGCGAGACGCGCTGGTAGACGAGGACGGCGGTGGGTCTGGCGGCGGTCATGGAGTTCCTTGTTCGGTGGTGACGGTGCCGACCGGCCTCGCGGGCGCGGGCCGGCCGGCGCGGACGGTGAGCCACACGCCCGCCGCGCACACGGCGAGCAGCGCGATCGGGGCGGGCCCCGGAGCCGGTGCCTGGCCGAGCGCCCACTCCCCCAGGCGGACCAGGAACGGCACCAGGAGCGCGACGGCGGAGGTGTAGAGCGGCCCGCGACGCAGGATCAGCTCGTGGGCGATGACGAAGACCGGGGCGGTGAGGACCGCGCCGAGCACGGCGATGCCCGCCCAGTCGGCGCCGGACAGGTCCCCGAGGGGCACGGCGACGGCCGCGACGACGCCCAAGGCGACGGTGGCGACGCCGGTGACCGCGGGCAGCGCCGCCAGCGGCGAGAGGTCGCCGAGCCGGGTGCGGTAGACGTACCCGTAGAGCGCGTAGGCGACGGTGCCGCCGAAGGCCAGCAGGGAGCCGGTGGCGATCGCGCCGCCGGTCGCGTCCTGGCCCGCGCCGATGGCGGCGTATCCGATGGCGGCGGCCACGGCCAGACCGGTCCCGAGCGTCTTGCGGGCCGTGGCGCGCTCGCCGAACGCGAGGATGCCGATGGCGAAGGTGATGCACGGCAGCAGCGAGACGATGAGGCCGACCCTGGAGGCGCCGATCCGGTCGACGCCGAGCAGCGTCCCGATGTAGTAGGCGACGAAGCCCAGCAGCGCGAGGTAGACCACGGCCCATGGCCGCGACGAGCCGGCGCGCAGGCCGACCCTGACCGCCGGGAGCGCGGCGGCGATCGCGGCCAGGACCACGAACGCGGCGGCGGTGCGGCCGGCGGCGACGGCCAGCGGATGGACGCCGTCGACCAAGTGCCCTGAGAGGAGCCACCCGGCCGCGAGCAGGAGCACCATGAGGGCGGACAGGACCGTCGTCCGCCCTCCCGAGGCCGGGTGCCGGTTCACCATTCGGCCGGGGCGAAGCGCAGCGGCGGGAGCCGGTCGAGTCCGCCTTTGGCGCGCAGGAGCACCGACTGGTCGTCGGTGAAGGCGAAACGCTGCCGCTCCGTGCCGGGCTCGAGGTGCTCGCGGACGAGTTCCCTCGCCTGCGACCGGTAGTCGTCTTCGTCGGCGACGCGTTCCTCCAGCGCCTCGATGGTGTCGACGTAGTCGCGCAGCGCGGCGACGGCGGCGTCGCGGTCCAGTCGCAGGCGGCCGTCGGCGGCGTCGGTGAGCGCGCCGCGGTCGCGCAGCCAGCTGTAGAGGAACACGCCGGTGCCGGAGTCGAAGTTGCGGGTCGCGTCGTCGGCCAGCGGGTAGCGGAAGACCCGCTCCAGCAGGATCATGTCGATCTGCTCATCGGCGTGCGGGACCCCTTCGTCGACGCAGGCCAGCACGGTCTTGGCGTCCACCTTGATCTCCTCGAGCAGACCGACGAACCAGTTCATCTTGAGTCGGATGTGCCGGTCGAACGGCCATCTGCCCCGGAAGTGCATGGAGTCGTGGAGGTAGCCCCAGGTCGACCGCGCCTCGTAGCACTCCTCGGGCTTGAGTCCGGACGAGGCGCGCGGCAGGCTGTCGCCGGTGAGCACGGCCTCGGCCGCGGGGATCGCGTAGGTCTGGTGGATCTTGCGGAACTTGCTGAAGAAGAACATGGCGTACGCCTGCTCGCGGACCGGTTCGCGCGCGGCCACGTTCTCGGGGAAGAACACCAGGCAGTTGCCTTGGGCGAGGCCGGCGCTGGCGGCCAGGACGATCAGGGACTGGCAGTTGTTCTTCGGGTGCGGGTGGCTGCGGGCCAG
Source organism: Glycomyces halotolerans (assembly GCF_054779575.1). NCBI lineage: Bacteria > Bacillati > Actinomycetota > Actinomycetes > Glycomycetales > Glycomycetaceae > Glycomyces > Glycomyces halotolerans. Next base: position 154,983 of record NZ_BAAGXZ010000006.1, on the reverse strand, counting down.
TTCCGTGAGGGCGTCGGGCTCCTTGCGGAGGCCGAAGAAGCATTCGAGGCGTTTGCCGACCGGCGGCGCGCTGTTGGTGCTCTGGAGCGGCGCGAGGAACAGCACGGTGTCGCCGTCGTCGGGCGCTTCGAGCGCGTCGCGCGAGCGCGCGAAGTCCGGGGCGGTGTCGAGGCCGGCGCCGAGCCAGTCGTCGATGTCGGCGACGAGGGCTTCGGCTTGGGCGTCGCGGCCGGCGCGGCGGTAGCGGTCGCGGGCTTCGTCGCGGATGGAGCGGAGCAGGTCGGTCTCGGCGTCGGTGGGCGCCGGGACGGTGCCGTCGCCGTCCTGCCGGGACCGGAACCGGTCCACTTTCGGCAGCAGCGAGCACTGTACGGCGCCGGCTTCGGCTTCCAGGTCGGGCGGCAGCGGGATGATCTCGGTCATGAGAGCGCTCCCGGTTCGAACGGGCCGACCCGGTGGACGGTGAACGCCATCGGGACGGGCCCGAAGTCGCGCAGGATCCGCAGCCCGTGCCGCCGCGCGGCCACGAGCGTGGTCACGCAGCCGTCGGCGCGGCCCTCGGCGCACTCGATCGCGGCCTGGGCGTTGCTGTGGGACTCGACGGCCTCGGCGCCGGCGGGCACCAGGCCCTTGGGGGCCGGGTGGGAGGCGACACGGGCGGGCGCGTCGCTCCCGGCGCTGGCCAGGACCATGCTGTGGGTCGGCATGATGAAGGTGTCGACCATGCGCAGGCGGTGGAGGTTGGCGAAGACGAGCGTGTGGAGGGCGGGGTAGACCGCGCAGGCGGTGATGGCGTTCCGGCCGTCGGCCGGGACGGTCTCCAGTGCGGACTCGATGGTCTCGTGCAAGTCGACGGTTCCATCGATACCGTTGCGGCGCAGCCATTCGTGGGAGGCGGCTTCGAGGTTGGTGCCGGTCGGTCCGAGCGTGTGCAGGTGGCGGATGTCGGGTGGTCCGGCGTGGGTGGCGGCCAAGTTCGGCTTCCTTTCTCTGGGTTCCGGCGGGGACCGGGTCAGATGTTCGCGAAGGCGCGCTCGAGATCGTCCAGCAGGTCGTCGTGGTCTTCGATGCCGACCGAGAGCCGGATGAGGCCCGGCGGGGTCTCCAGCGCGGTGCGGTTGGCGGAGGCGTGGGTCATGCTGTGCGGGTGCTCGATGAGCGATTCGACGCCGCCGAGCGATTCGCCGAGCGTGAAGTAGGAGGTGGCCTCGCAGAATTTGCGGGCGGCCCCGGCGTCGCCCAGGTCGAAGGCGACCATGCCGCCGAAGCGGCGCATCTGCTTGGCGGCGACCGCGTGGCCGGGGTGGTCGGCCAGTCCCGGGTAGCGGACCGCGGCGACCTCGCTGCGCGAGCACAGGTACTCGGCGACGGCTTCGGCGTTGTCGCAGTGGCGTTCCATGCGGACCGGGAGGGTCTTGACGCCGCGGTCGGTCAGGTAGCAGTCGAGCGGGCCGGGCACGGCCCCGGCGGCGTTCTGCAGGTACTTGCAGGCCGCGTGGAGCTCGGCGTCGTCGGTGATCAGGGCGCCGCCGAGGACGTCGGAGTGGCCGCCGAGGTACTTGGTGGTCGAGTGGATCACGAGATCGGCGCCGAGCGCGAGAGGCCGTTGCAGGTAGGGCGAGGCGAAGGTGTTGTCGACCGCGACGCGGGCGCCGCGGGAGCGGGCGGACTCGGCGGCCGCCTCGATGTCGAGGATCGACAGCGAAGGATTGGTGGGGCTCTCGAGCCAGACCAGGCGGGTGCGTTCCCCGACGGCGGAAGCCAGCGCCTCCAGGTCGCCGGCGGGCACGGCGGTGTGGTCGATGCGCCAGTCGGTGAGGACGCCGCGCAGCAGGCGGAAGGTGCCGCTGTAGGCGTCGTCGGGGATCACGACGTGGTCGCCGGGGCGCAGGAGGGCGCGCAGCGCGCAGTCGACGGCCGCGAGCCCGGAGGCGAACGCCAGTCCGTGGCGTCCGCCTTCCAGGGCCGCGAGCTTGGCTTCGAGGGCGGCGCGGGTGGGATTGCCGGTGCGGGCGTAGTCGTATCCGCCGCGCGGGACGCCGCAGCCGTCCTGGGCGAACGTCGAGGACAGGTAGATGGGGACGTTGACCGCGCCGGTCGATTCGTCGGGGCGGTGTCCGGCGTGGATGGCGGCGGTGGCGAAGCGGGGTGCGTCCATGGCTCTCCTAGGGGGACGGCGGCGCGTCCCGGTCGAGGGTGACGGTCATGCGGATCTTGCCGCGGCCTTTGGTGCGGCGCTTGACGTCGACGCGGCCGGTGATCTCGGTGAGGTCGTTGACGTGGGTGCCGCCGCAGGGGATGGAGATGTCCTCCAGCTGCCACAGCAGGGCGTCGTCGGCCCCTTCGATCGGGGTGACGGTCGCGGTGCCGCCCTTGGCGAGGCGGTCGTTGATCCATTCGAGGACCACCGGGACGTCCTCGGGGGTGATCTCGTTGTAGAAGTCGAAGCGCGCGCGCTCGCCTTCGATGAAGCAGCCGAGGGTGTGGCGTTCGGCTCCGCGCTGGGCGAGCACCTCGCCGACGGCGGTGAACAGCAGGTGGGCGAGGGTGTGCATCTGCATGTTGCGGAACCGGCGGTCCCAGTCGAGGTGGCAGGTGACCTGCCGGCCCTCCTCGAGCGCGATCTCGTCCTCGGGGTGGTCGAGGGTGTGGACGAAGACGGTGTCGACGTTGACGATCTCGCCGTTGGGCAGCTGGAAGGGGCGTCCGCCGACCTTCTTGACGTCGACGACCCGGTAGTCGTCGATCCGGCCGTGGTCGGCGACCTGGCCGCCGGATTCGGCGTAGAACAGGGTCCGGTCGAGTGCGACGAGGTTCCCGCGGCGGCGGACGACCGTGGCCTCGCATTCGGTCGCCCTCGGCTCGTGGTGATAGAGCTTCTCGGTGCGGGACAGGGCGGTGAAAGCGGCGATCTGCGATTCAGGCTGCGTCATCGGGAATCTCCAATAGCTCCGGTCCATAGAGCTCGCCCCGGTCGGGAAAGAAAGTGAGAATTCTTCCTTCATTGAGCGTGTCCGCGAGTTCGAATGCGCCGCTCCAGCAGACTCCCGAGGAAGGACCGACGTGGACTCCTCGTCGCGCCAGATCGCGAACGGCCGCGTACGCGTCGACCTCGGCGACCTCGAATACGCCCTTCACCCTACCCATGGCCGCGGCGATCACCCCCGGCACCCCGTGCTGGTTGCCGGAGCCGCGAATCCGGCTCGGAGCGGGCTCGCCGCCGAACGTGGTCGAGCCGGCCCGGTCGGCGACATAGGAGGGAATGCCGAGCGAATCGAGCACTGCTGAGAAAGCTGAGAAATGGCCGCCGCTGCCGACGCAGAATATGCCGGCCGAATAGTCGCGCGCGACGATTTTCGGCAGCAGTCGCGGCACCAGGAATCGCCGATAGGTCTCCGGATTGAGCGGCGAGTCGTTCTGGCGCGTCCAATACCAGTCGGGGTGTTCGTCGAGGAGCGACCGGACCTTCTCGTCGCGCGACAATTGGAAGCCGCCGTCGGGGTGCGGCCGGTCGACCAGGTGCAGCCGGGCTCCCAGCAGCTCGATCTTGCGCTGCGTGATCGGAGGCATGTTCACGTCCGAGACGAGGACGATCGGATGCCCCAGCAGCCGGCCGGCCGCCGACAGGCCCACCCCGAGCGAACCCGAGGTCGACTCGATCACCGTCTGGCCCTCGGACAGCTCGCCGCGCTCCCGCGCCAGGAGCAGCAGGCCGAGCCCGAGGATCGACTTGAAGCTCGACTCGGTGGCCGGCGAGCCGAAGACCGCGTCGACCTCGACCCCGCCGGAGCCGATGGGGCCCAGGGCGATCACGTCGAGATCGCAGAGGCGCTCCATGACCGCCGCCGCGCGCGCCGGTCCGGTCGGCGGCCCGTCGAGGGCGACCGCGCCGCCCGGACCGGTGGTTTCGATGCCCGTCACTTCGATTGACCCTCCAGGATCAGGCGGACCCAGTAGATCGAGACCAGGACCGCGGCCATGCCGAGGATTTGCAGGGCGGAGAGCGTCTCTCCGAAGAACGCCAGTCCGTAGAGCGAGGCGATGACCGGCTGCAGCAGCACCAGCACGACCGCGACCGGCAGCCGCAGGTCCACGATGGCGTGCGCCATGAGCGACTGGCCCATGACCTGCGCGGTGAAGGCCAGGACCACCAGGACGCCGACCCCGGCCAGGCTCGTCGGGAGCAGCGGCTCGCCGAGCACCAGGCCCGCGGCCAGACACGTCAGGCCGGTGAAGACGCTGCCGCGCATCATGATGTACGTCGAGTCCAGGCGCCGGCGAAGGTGCTTGACCGACAGCAGGAACGCCGCGTAGAAGAACGCGGTCAGCATCGCCAGCAGGTTGCCGAAGAAGTGGTCGCCTTCGAAGCCGCTGCCGCCGAGCAGCAGCACGTAGAGTCCGCCGCAGGCGATGAGGGCCGGCCACAGGACCCGCGCGGGGATGCGCTCGCCGAACAGCAGCACGCTCAGCGGCGCGGCGATGAACGGCACCAGGTTCGCCAGCAGGTTCGACTCCCCCAGCGAGGTGTAGTCGAACGAGATGTGCCACAGGATCAGGTCGGCGCCGAGGAAGACGCCGGACAGGACGATCCACAGGTTGTCGGCCCCGGTCGCCCTGGCCTTCGCCGCGGGCTCCTCGCCGTCGCGGCGCCGCCCGGCGATGATCGCGGTGACCCACAGGATCGGGATCGCCAGAAGCGCGCGCCAACCGCCGGTGGCCGCCGGACCCACCTCGCTCCAGCGCACCAGCACGCCGCTGAGGGCGAGGAAGGCCACCGCGACCACGACCAGGGTCGAGGCGCGCAGCCGCCGGGTGCGGTCAGGAGCGATGCTGACGGCCTGAGCCACCGGGGCCTCCATCGGCGATCGAGAACAGGTTGACGGGGAACTGCTCGGCGGCCAGCGCCCGCGAGGCCGAGACGATCTTGCGCGCGTGGTCGGGGTCGTGGCCGGTGAACAGCAGGCCGATGACCGAGCCCGAGTGCGCGGCGACGATGCCGAGGGACTCCGAGGCCGCGCCGATCTCGGTCATCATCGACCAGGTCTTCTTGGGGTTGACGTCGTTGAACAGCTCGGCGCTGCGGGTGGCGACCCGGCCGACCGCGGCGGGGTCGCTCTCGCGCAGCGCGGTGTCGATCTCGTCCCACAGGCGGGCGTATTCGAGGGCGTGGATCTCCACTTCGGTGAGCTGCTCGTGGAGCAGGTCGGTGCTGACCTCGTAGCCTTCGTCGATGCCGAGGACCAGAAGGCGCAGGTCCGTCTCGTAGGTGCGGACGCGCTCGTGCTCGCGTTGGTGGCAGGAGCTGATGCCGAACGAGAGCACCTCGTCGCCGTATTCGATCTCGCGGGCGCAGGCGCGGATGTCGGCCTCGTCGATCCGGCCGGGGAAGGCCAGCTGGAGGGCCCGGGCGGTGGCCATGACGTCGGCGGTCGAGGAGGCCATGCCGCGCCCGACCGGGATGGTGCTCTCGATGGTCAGCCGCGCCCCGGCCGCATCCAGTCCGGCGCGGTCGCACAGGGCGGCGAGCATGCGCAGCGCGAGGGTCCGATCGGGAGGGTCGACGGTGGGCTCGCCGCCGCGTCCGAACTCGACGCGCGCGCGGGCCCACTTCTCGGTGACCGGGGCGGTCACGAGGAAGTGCCGCCAGGTCTCCCGTTCGCCCACATAGCCTTGCAGCAGTTCTCCGAAGGTGCCGTGAATCCTGGGGCCCCAGCTCGTGCCGGGGGTTCCCGTGACTGACATCGGCCGTTCCTCAACCTGGGTGGAGGGCCCTGGGGCCCGGAGCCGCGGCGGGATGCCGGGTCCGCCACCTACAGTACGAAACGCCGGAGTTGTCGCCAATGCGCGAGGGTTGTTGCGCGACAACTCCCCGGGCGGCGCCGGCCGATCCGGTCGCGGCGGGCCCTTGACTTGTCGGAAAAAGATTGGCAAACTTCGATATGAAGAGTGGGAGCGTTCCCCTCGTCGAGACCGACCCGACACCGATGCTCGAACGAGCGCAACAGAACCTCGCCCCGACAGCCGCTGGACCGGCTGGCAACCGAGAAGAACGAAGGCTAACGAATGACGCAAGCAACTCGAAGGCGGCGCCTGGCGGTCGCGGGCGCGGCAGTCGCCGCGCTCGGCGCCGGCGCGCTGACGATCGTCGCCGCTGGCAGCGCGAACGCCGAGCCCGGCTGCGAAGTCGACTACAACGTCGTCAACGACTGGGGCTCGGGCTTCCAGGCGAACATCAGCATCACCGCCGGAGACCCGATCGACGGCTGGACGATCGAGTGGGACTTCACCGGCGACGTCTCCAGCGTCAGCGCCTGGAACGTCTCGGACCAGTCGCTCAACGGCTCGCACTTCACCGCCAGCGACACGGGCTGGAACGGGTCGGTCTCCTCCGGCCAGACCCGTGAGGTGTTCGGCTTCACCGCGAACGGCAGCTCCGGCGACATCACCAACGTCACCATCAACGGTGTCGCCTGCGACGGCCAGGTCGACCCGGATCCGACCGAGCCCGACCCGACGGAACCCGAGCCGACAGAGCCGGAACCGACCGACCCGGCCCCGTCCGGCACGCCGGTCGAACAGCACGGTCAGCTCCACGTCTGCGGCACCAACATGTGCGACCAGCACAACAACCAAGTCCAGCTCAAGGGCATCTCGAGCATGTGGCTGCACTGGCAGACCCAGCCGTACGCCCAGAACCGGTCCGCACTGGAGTGGATGCGCGACAACTGGAACATCGACGTCTTCCGGGCCGCCATGGGCGTCGAGCCCGAAGGCGCCTACCTCTCCGACCCGGCCTGGTCGCGCCAGCAGGTCGAGACCATCATCAACAACGCGGTGGACGCCGGCGTCTACGTCATCGTCGACTTCCACGCGCACGAGGCGCACCACCACCAGGCCGAGGCGGTGAACTTCTTCTCCGACCTCGCGAGCCGCTACGGCCACCTGCCGAACGTCATCTGGGAGCCCTACAACGAACCGGAGCAGGCCTCCTGGGACAACGACGTCAAGCCCTACCACGAGGCCGTCGTCTCCTCGATCAGGTCCCAGGACCCCGACAACATCATCGTGCTCGGCTCCCCGACCTGGTCGCAGGACGTCGACGTCGCCGCCCGCAACCCGGTCTCGGGCACGAACCTGATGTACACGCTGCACTTCTACTCGTGCACCCACGACCAGTACCTGCGCGACAAGGCCGACACCGCCATCAACGCCGGCCTGGCCCTGTTCGTCACCGAGTGGGGCGCCAGCCACGCCGACGGCGGCCTCGACGGCCGGGCCTGCTACGACGAGGCCCAGCGCTGGATCGACTGGATGAGCGCCAACGGCGTCTCCTGGACGGCCTGGAAGCTCGACGTCGGCTCCGACACGACCAACCTCCTGTCCAGCGGTGCGCCCGTCACCGGCGGATGGGACGACTACCTCCACGGCCACGCGCCATTCGTCGTGGAGAACCTGAGGTAACACCCGCGGGCCGGGGAGTCGTTCGACTCCCCGGCCCGCTCGCGTGCCACCCGTACGGACGACTCACCCGTAGAGGTCGGTCAGTTCGACCAGTCGGAGATCGTCCCGTTCCGCGGCAAGCCCGGTCAGACGATCGCTGAAACCGGATCCGGACAGGCACAGCAGCCGCGTCGAGGTGGTGTCGAACCTTCCCGAGGCCCGCAGCAGAGCCCGGACGTGTTCGAGCCGTTCGAGGTGCGCCCGCCCCATCACGTCCTGCCATTTCGACTCGCCGATCGCGAGCAGACGCGGGCGGGCGCCGTCAGCCGCGGCGATCACGGCCACGTCCACTTCGTGCGAGGTCTTGGCGGCCGGATCGTTGACCACACCGCTGGCCACGGTCGTGGGCAGGCCGCCGAACAGCTCGGGGTCGGCGTGGTACAGCGCCCAATCGCGGCAGAGCTGTTCGAAATGCGGTCCCAGGATCTTGCTCGCGAACCGGTGCCGGCTCGCGCCCCAGACCCGCTCCGCCATGCCGGGCCGCTGCAACTGGTCCCATTGGGGCCGCATGATCCCGGCGTAGAAGGCGATCAGCGGCTCCGCGATGCGGTATGCGGAGCGGTTCTTCCTGAAGGCGTCGGCGTCACGGCGCAGGAGTCCTATGTCCTCCAGCACTTGGAGCGGGTGGGCGATGTCCACGGCTTTGCGTGCGAGGTAGGCGGCGATGCCGTTGCGAGTGGCGTTGCCGTCGGCCACGGCCGAGAGCACCGAGAGGTAGAGTGCCGGGTCCCGCACGTCGGCCTCTTCGGCGAGCAGGTAGCGGCCTTCTCGAAACAGCGGCGTCTGGGGATTGAGCACCGTCCGCACCACCCAGTCGTCGAAGTCGTCGAGGCCGCGCGGGGCGTCGCCGCGCAGGAACTCGTTGGGGTAGGCCGGCGTTCCGCCGACGATCGCGTGGGCGCGCACCGCGAGCGCGGGCTCGTCGATCTGCCAGAACTCGGCCGCCAGGCGGTAGTCGAGCGGCTGCACGAGCAATTCGAGGCCGGCTCTGCCGCGCAGGGGAGCGCCACCCGACAGGAGTCGGCCCATGAACGACATCGCCGAGCCGCACAGCAGCAGTCGGGTCTGAGACTGCGTCCGTTCCGGGCGCAGCGGACCGAACGCCTGCTGAAGGATCGACGGCAGTTCGGAGTTGGCGCGGACCAGATAGGGAAACTCGTCGATGACCACGGGCACCGGGCGCTCGCGTCCGAGGGCGAGCACCGCATCGATCGCCTCGAACCAATCCGCGAAATGGAAGGCGGTCATCGGCCTCGCGAAGCGGGTGAGCGAATCGCCGAACCGGCGAAGCGACTCGGCGTCGGCGGCCTCGGTGGCCCCGAAGTAGAAGCCCCCGGCCGCCCGCACCACGGCATCGAGCAGGAACGTCTTGCCCTGGCGCCTGCGGCCCGAAACCACACCGAGCGTCGCGCCCGGACGGTCGTCGGAGACGAATCGGTCCAACGCCGCCCACTCGGACTCGCGGTCGAACATCTCCGGTGGTTTCTCCACGCGGCCCTCCAGATTTATAGGACTACAGTTTATAAAACTATACCCCTACAAATCCGATCCGAGCAGCGAAATGCCCCCGCCCTCGAAGGGCGGGGGCAGTCGTTTTCGGAGCCGGCCGGTCCGGCTATGCGGTTTCGGTGATCTTCCGCTGCACCCACGGCATCAAGTCGCGCATCTTCTTGCCGACCTCTTCGAGCTCGCTTTCGGTCTGAGCCGCCTGGAGCTTCTTGAAGTTCTCGCGCTTCTCGGACTCGGCGACCCACTCCTTGGCGAAGGAGCCGTCCTGGATCTCGCCCAGGATGCGCTTCATCTCGGCGCGGGTCTGGTCGTTGATGATGCGCGAGCCGCGCGAGACGCCGCCGTACTCGGCGGTGTCCGACACGGAGTACCACATGTTGGTCAGGCCGCCCTCGTAGATCATGTCCACGATCAGCTTGAGCTCGTGCAGGCACTCGAAGTACGCCGCCTCCGGCGCGTAACCGGCCTCCACGAGCGTCTCGAAGCCGGCGCGGATGAGCTCGGCGGTGCCGCCGCACAGGACGACCTGCTCACCGAACAGGTCGGTCTCGGTCTCCTCCTTGAAGGTCGTCTTCAGCACGCCGGCGCGGGTGCCGCCGATGGCCTTGGCGTAGGCCAGCGCCACCGCCTGGGTGTCACCGCTCGGGTCCTGCTCGACGGCGACCAGCGCGGGCACGCCCTTGCCGTCGACGAACTGGCGGCGGACCATGTGGCCGGGTCCCTTCGGCGCCACCATGGCGACGTTGACGTCGGCCGGGGGCTGGATCAGCTCGTAGCGGATGTTGAAGCCGTGACCGAAGAACAGGCTCATGCCCGAGCTCAGGTTGGGGGCGATCTCGTCGGCGTAGAGTTTGGCCTGGACGGTGTCGGGGACCAGGATCATGACGATGTCGGCCCACGCGGTGGCCTCGGCCGGAGTCAGCACCTTCAGGCCCGCCTCCTCGGCCTTCGGACGCGACTTGGAGCCTTCCTGGAGGCCGATGGCGACCTCGACGCCGGAATCGCGGAGGCTCAGGGAGTGGGCGTGGCCCTGCGAGCCGTAGCCGAGGACGGCGACCTTCTTGCCCTGGATCAGGGCGAGGTCGGCGTCGTCGTCGTAGAACACTTCAGCGGACATTGATTCTCTATCTTCCTTACTTGACTAGCTCGGTGAGACGAAGCGGGACAGCGAGGCCATCGATTTGGCCCCGCGCCCGAGCGCGACGGTCCCCGACTGGACGAGCTCTTTGATCCCGAACGGTTCGAGGACTTCGAGGAACGACTCGATCTTGTCGGAGTTCCCGGTGACCTCGAAGGTGACCGTGTCGGGTGTGACGTCGACCGAGCGGGCCTTGAACAGGCCGGCGGCGGCGATCACCTGGCCGCGGGTGGCGGCGTCGGCGCGGACCTTCACCAGCAGCAGTTCGCGCTGCACGGAGGCGTCCGGTTCGAGCTCCACGATCTTGAGCACGTGAATGAGCTTGTTGAGCTGCTTGGTGACCTGCTCGAGGAAGCCGGCCTCGACGTCGACCACGATGGTGATGCGGCTGACGCCCGGGTGCTCGGTCTCGCCGACGGCCAGCGAGTCGATGTTGAAGCCGCGCCGCGAGAACAGCGCCGACACGCGGGCCAGGACGCCGGGCTTGTTCTCGACGAGCACCGAGAGGGTGTGCTTGCTCATCAGATCTCTCCCTCGTCGTCGAAGTTGGGCCGCACGTCGCGGGCGTAGAGGATCTCGTCGTTGGAGACCCCCGCCGGGACCATGGGCCACACCATGGCGTCGGGGCCGACGACGAAGTCGACGACCACGGGCCGGTCGTTGATGGCGTTGGCCTGCTTGATGATCTCGTCGACCTCGTCGGCGCGCTCGCAGCGCAGGCCCACGCAGCCGAGGGCCTCGGCGAGCTTCACGAAGTCCGGCACCCGCGGCGAGGCGTCGCTGTGGTGGGTCGACAGGTTCGTGTTGGAGTAGCGCTTGTCGTAGAACAGGGTCTGCCACTGGCGGACCATGCCGAGGTTGCCGTTGTTGATGACGGCGACCTTGATCGGGATGCCCTCGACGGCGCAGGTGGCCAGCTCCTGGTTGGTCATCTGGAAGCAGCCGTCGCCGTCGATGGCCCACACGGTCGTCTCGGGGCGGCCGAGCTTGGCGCCCATGGCCGCCGGGACGGCGAATCCCATGGTGCCCAGGCCGCCCGAGTTGAGGAAGGTGCCGGGCCGGTCGTAGGTGATGAACTGGCTGGCCCACATCTGGTGCTGGCCGACGCCGGTGGTCCACACCGTCTCGTCGTCGGCGAGCTCGCCGAGCCGCTGGATGACGTGCTGCGGCGCGAGCAGCTGCTCGGGGCCGTGCTCCTCGTAGCCGAGCGGGTAGCGCCCGCGCAGGTCGTCGAGCGTCTCCCACCAGGCCTTCAGGCGCTCCTTGCCGGGATCGGCGTAGGAGTCGGTCATGGCGGCGATGGCGGCCTTGCAGTCGCCGACGATCGGCACGTCCGCCTCGCGGTTCTTGCCGATCTCGGCGGGGTCGATGTCGACGTGGACGATCTTGGCCTCGGGCGCGAAGCTCGAGAGCTTCCCGGTGACGCGGTCGTCGAAGCGGGCGCCGAGGGCGACGATGAGGTCGGCCTTCTGCAGCGCGTGAACGGCCGGGACGGTGCCGTGCATGCCCGGCATGCCCAGATGCTGGTGGTGCGAGTCGGGGAAGGCGCCGCGGGCCATGAGCGTGGTGACCACCGGCGCGCCGGTCAGCTCGGCGAGCTCGAGCAGTTCGGTGTGCGCCTCGGCCTTGATGACGCCGCCGCCGACGTAGAGCACGGGGCGGCGCGAGGCGGCGATGAGCGCGGCGGCCTCGCGGATCTGCTTGCCGTGCGGTTGCGTGGTCGGCCGGTAGCCGGGCAGGTCCATGCGCGGGGGCCACACGAACGGGGCCCGCGCGTTGAGGATGTCCTTGGGGACGTCGACCAGGACCGGGCCGGGACGGCCGGTCGCGGCGACGTGGAAGGCCTCGGCCAGGACCCGCGGGATGTCGGCGGCGTCGGTGACCAGGTAGGAGTGCTTGGTGATGGGCATCGTGATGCCCTGGATGTCGGCCTCCTGGAACGCGTCGGTGCCGATGGCGGTCGAGGCGACCTGGCCGGTGATGGCGACCATCGGGACGGAGTCCATGTGGGCGTCGGCCAGCGGCGTGACCAGGTTGGTCGCGCCGGGGCCGGAGGTGGCCATGCAGACGCCGACCTTGCCGGTGGCCAGCGCGTATCCGGCGGCGGCGTGTCCGGCGCCCTGCTCGTGGCGGACGAGGACGTGGCGGACCTTGACCGAGTCCAGGAGCGGATCGTAGGCGGGGAGGATCGCGCCGCCGGGAATACCGAAGACGGCTTCGACCTCGAGCTCCTCCAAGGCGCGCACGACGGCCTGCGCGCCGGTGACGACGGGCGCGGCTGCGGGAGCGCTCTGCGGCGGGCCGGGCTTGGGAGCCTTCGGCCTGGCGGGCCCTGCGCTCGAGGGCTGCGGCCCTGGCTTCGGTGCCTTCACTGGTGTGCTCATGTCCTTCGTCCAAATTGGGAGTAGTCGCTGACTGTCGACACTGGGACGTCGTTCCCCGGGCAGAAAAAATCGCCCGCGTGCTAAGACGCACGGGGCGAGCGCACCGACGGAGAAACGACGGTGCGCTAGATAAGTACTACGACGAGCAGCCGCGCGCGAATGGCGGCGGCTGGCTTGAGGTAGTTCTGCTTCGGCACGTCCCCAGCATGCATCATTCCGGCCCGTGAGTCAACTTTTCTCACAGTCCGAGACGTCGTGTCGCGCCCTCAGGCCGCGGTGATGGCGGACGGGCCCTCGGGGCCCTCCCGGAGGCGGGCGGTGAGTTCGTCGGCGGGCATCGGCTTGGCCAGCAGGTAGCCCTGGACGAGCGGCGCCTCGGCCTTGATCATGGCCTCCAACTGCGTGTCGGTCTCGACCCCTTCGGCGATGACGTCCATGCCGAGGCGGCGGCCGAGCTCGACGGTGACCTCGGCGAGCGGACCGACGCCGCCGTCGTCCTTGGCGATCAGGTCGCGGTCGATCTTGATGATGTCGATCGGGAGCCGGTCGAGCTGACCCAGCGAGGAATAGCCGGACCCGAAGTCGTCCAAGGCGATCCGCACGCCGGCCCCGCGCAGGGCCTTCAACTGGGCGACCAAGGTGTTCAGCTGGTGGGAGAAGTCGTGCTCGGTCACCTCCAGCACCAGCCTGGACGGTGAGACGCCGGCGGCGAACAGCGCCGTGGTGACCTCGGTGGCGAACCGGTGCGTGTGCAGCTCCTTGACCGACACGTTCACCGAGATCCACGTCTTGATGCCCTCGGAATGCCACGCGGCCAGCTGCTCGGCGACGCGGCCGACCGCCCACACCGCGAGGTCCTGCGTCAGCCCGGCCTCGGTCGCGGCGGGAATGAACTCGCCGGGACTGACCTTGCCGAGCCTCGGGTTGGTCCAGCGCAGGAGCGCCTCGGCGCCGACGATGGACCGATCCGCCAGCGCGAACACCGGCTGCAGCTCCAGGCGCAGCTCGTCGCGGGCGATCGCGCCGCGCAACTCCTGCGTCAGCTCGTCGCGGCGCCGGACCCGGCGGTCGAACTCGGCGTCGTAGGTCTCGTAGCGGTTCTTGCCGGCCTGCTTGGCGGCCCGCAGCGCCAGGTCGGCGTTGCGCAGGAGGATCTCGGGCTCCTCGATCCCGTAGGAGGCGGTGGCGATGCCGACCGAGCCGGTGGTGACCGTACTGGAGCCGTCGTGGAACTCGTACGGCTCGGCGAGCTTGCGGACCAGGTCGCCGGCCATGGCCACGGCCTCGGAGCGGTCGGCGCGCAGCAGGATCGCGAACTCGTCGCCGCCGAGGCGCGCCCCGACGTCGGTGGGGCGCAGCAGCTCGCGGACGCGCCGGGAGACCTCCACGAGCAGCTCGTCACCGAAGTCGTGGCCGCGGGTGTCGTTGACGTTCTTGAACCCGTCGAGGTCGAGCAGGAGCAGCGCGGTCTGGTGCTCCTCGGCGGCGACGCCGTCCTCGAGGTTCTGCAGCAGGGCCCGGCGGTTGGCCATGCCGGTGAGCGGGTCGCTGTAGGCCATGCGGGCCAGCTCGGCCTCGAGGGTGCGGCGGGCGCCGACGTCCTCCATGCGGGCGACGAGGCCGCGCACCTGGGGCTGTCCGCGCAGGTCGGTCACGATCGTCTCGGTGTGCCGCCAGCGGCGGGCCGAGTCGCGGATGCGGACCTTGAGGGCCGTCCGGCCGGTGGCGTTGGCGCCGTCGAGGAGGTCGCGCAGGTGGTCGGCGGCGCCGCGGCGGTCGTCGGGGTGGACCAGGTCGAGGAAGTCGGCGCCGAAGCAGCGGCCGGCCTCGCAGGCGGGCGTCCAGGCCGAGTCCTCGGGATGCCAGGTGACGACGAGGTCGGGGGTGAGGACCAGGACGGTGTCGGAGGCGACGCCGACGATGGCGCTGAGGCGGCGCTGGCGGTCGGCGGCCTCGGCGGTGACGCGGCGGACGTCGAAGTGGGTGAGGACGAGCCGGGCGGCCAGGGCTCCGGCGGCGGCGAGCGCGAGCAGGGCCGCGTCGAGCGGCAGCGCTCCCTCGGTGGCGCCGTTCTGGAGGAACACGAACACGACCATGGCGGCGGCGCCGCCCATGACCGCGTAGTGGACCGAGGGGTAGTTGGGCTTCTCGATGGCGGGCTTCTGGCGCATGACCAGGTAGGTGACGCCGAGGAGGGCCGCGCAGGAGGCGACCCAGGCGACCGACCACCACAGGGTGGCCACGGCCGGGCGTCCCCACTGCCAGGTGGTGAACAGCGCCATCGAGCCGGTGTGGATGCCGGCGACGGCCATGTAGGCGAAGGCGTGGCGGCGGCGCCAGCGGTTGAGCCGGAAGGTGGTGGTCAGGCCGATGCCGAACAGGACCAGGCCGAGCATGCCGGGGATGATGATGGCCAGGTCGCCGTTGGTCAGGTGGCCGCGGAAGTCCGACAGCCAGGGCCGGGCTACCAGGACCCAGACGGCGAACAGCAGGCACAGGCCCACGAAGGCGCCGTCGATCAGTCGGCGTTGGACGGCTGCGGCGTCCCAGCGGTCGTCGGGCAGGCGCAGCAGGGCCAGGCCGTAGAGCACGATGGCGACGGTGAAGCCGATGCCGGCGGCCAGCGAGGCCGACGCGGACGGCATCCAGCAGGAGGCGGCGACGGTGCCGGCGGTGACCTGCATGCCGGCGGACATGATCTGGTAGGGGACGCGACGGATCGCCGGCAGGCTCGCGGCGGTGCGCCACATGAGCAGGCCGGCGCAGGCGGCGCCGAGGCTGCCGAGGCTGGCGGCGGTCGCCTGGTGGAGGCCCTCAGGGGAAGATCGCAGTCCTGTAACGATGGCGGCCGATATGACAGAGCACCATACGGCCGTGGCCGCGATCCACGACATGACCAGTCGAGTGCGGCGGGGTGATGGCGACATGCACAGAGCCCAATCCTAGAAACCCTCGTGCTCTACAGGATGCCGTATAAGTCGACAAAAGGAAACCTGGGCTCGAGAGGCCGCGATCGAGCGTCCACCTCCCTTGTGTCCTCCGGCCGCGGCGAGGTGACCGCCGAACCACGATGCGTCACAGGCAGAACCGCAAATGCCGCAATTCACCTGCGACTTTGCGGCTCTCAGTACTTTGAGTGACGGAATGGTGGCGATGGATGCGCGTTGCGCGCCGGACGGGCGTGGAGAACCGGATGTGCCAATTTTCCGGGGCCCGGACGCAGCGCGGCCGGGTCCCCGCGGAGGAGGACCCGGCCTCGGTGCGTCGTGTGCGGTCTCAGTCGACCTTGCGGACGGCGCCGTCGCTGGCCGGGGTGGCCATGGAGGCGTAGGCGCGCAGCGCGGCCGAGACGGCCCGGTCGCGTCCGGCCGGACTGTAGGGCCGGTCGCGCTTCTCCTGGGCGACGCGACGCTCGGTGAGGGTCGCGTCGTCGACCTTGAGCTCGATGCGGCGGGCCGGGATGTCGATGTCGATGACGTCGCCGTCCTCGACCAGCGCGATCAGGCCGCCGCCGGCGGCCTCGGGGCTGATGTGGCCGATCGACAGGCCGGAGGTGCCGCCGGAGAAGCGGCCGTCGGTGATGAGCGCGCACTTGCGGCCCATGCCGCGGCCCTTGAGGAACGAGGTCGGGTAGAGCATCTCCTGCATGCCCGGGCCGCCCTTGGGGCCCTCGTAGCGGATGACGACGACCTCGCCCTCCTTGACGGTCTTGTCGAGGATGCCCTGGACGGCGTCGTCCTGGGACTCGAAGACCCGGGCGGGACCGGAGAAGGTCAGGCAGTCCTCGGAGACGCCGGCGGTCTTGACCACGCAGCCGTCCTCGGCGAGGTTGCCGAACAGGACCGCCAGGCCGCCGTCGGCGGTGTAGGCGTGCTCGACCGAGCGGATGCAGCCGTTCTCGGCGTCGGTGTCCAGGCTCGCCCAGCGGTTCTCGGTGGAGAACGGCTCGGTGGTGCGGACGTTGCCGGGAGCGGCGTGGAACAGCTCGATCGCCTCGGGGGACGCACTGCCGGAACGGATGTCCCATTTGGAGAGCCACTCGTCGAGGCTCGCGGAGTGGACGGCGCGGACGTCGTCGTGGAGCAGGCCGCCGCGGTGGAGCTCGCCGAGGATCGCGGGGATGCCGCCGGCGCGGTGGACGTCCTCCATGTGGAACTGCTGCGAGTTCGGGGCGACCTTGCACACGCACGGGACGCGGCGGGAGACCGCGTCGATGTCGGACACCGAGAACTCGAGGCCGGCCTCGCGGGCGGCCGCGAGCAGGTGCAGGACGGTGTTGGTCGACCCGCCCATGGCCACGTCGAGGGCCATGGCGTTCTCGAACGCGGCGTGGCCGGCGATGCTGCGCGGCAGGACCGACTCGTCGTCGTCCTCGTAGTACTTGCGGGCCAGGTCCATCACCACGCGACCGGCCTCGCTGAAGAGGGCCTTGCGGGCGGCGTGGGTGGCCAGGGTCGAGCCGTTGCCCGGCAGCGACAGGCCGATGGCCTCGGTCAGGCAGTTCATGGAGTTGGCCGTGAACATGCCCGAGCAGGACCCGCAGGTGGGGCAGGCGTCGGCTTCGAGGCGGCCGATCTCGGCGTCGGAGACCGACTCGTCGGCGGTGGCGACCATCGCGTCGATGAGGTCGAGCTTGCGGGTGACCACGCCGTTCTCGTCGACGGTCTTGCCGGCCTCCATGGGCCCGCCGGAGACGAAGACGACCGGGATGTTCAGCCGCATCGCGGCCATGAGCATGCCCGGGGTGATCTTGTCGCAGTTGGAGATGCAGACCAGGGCGTCGGCGCAGTGGGCGTTGACCATGTACTCGACCGAGTCGGCGATGATCTCACGGCTGGGCAGCGAGTAGAGCATGCCGCCGTGGCCCATGGCGATGCCGTCGTCGACGGCGATGGTGTGGAACTCGCGGGCGACGCCGCCGGCCTCGGCGACGGCGTCGGCGACGATGCCGCCGAGCTCCTTGAGGTGGACGTGCCCGGGCACGAACTGCGTGTAGGAGTTGGCCACGGCCACGATCGGTTTGCCGAAATCGGAGTCGGTCATGCCGGTGGCGCGCCACAGCGCGCGGGCGCCGGCCATCTGACGGCCGTGTGTGGAGGTGCGAGATCGAAGCACTGGCATCCTGCAAGTCTGCCACGTCCCGGTGGCTGGGAGCCACCGCCCACCCGCCGGGATCTCGGCGGGTTCAGAACTTTCGGATCATGACACCGGCGACGAGGTTCGCCGGGCAGGGGCCGTGGCGGCGGGAGTCGTCGCCGGCGGGATTGTCGCTGAGCAGGAAATAGTGGCCCGCCGGCACCCGGTCGTTCGAGCCCGGCACCTGCTCCCCCGGCCCCGCGGCCACGCGCTTGACCCACCACGGGCCGCGCGGCCGCTTCCGCGCCTCGGCCCAGCCCAGTTCCGGGTCGGGGGCCGCGGCCACGACGATCTGGCCGGTCGCGATCCGGCGGGTGCGGCGGGCCAGCACCTCGTCGCCGTCGTGGAGCTCGGGCTCCATGCTGGCGCCCTCGACGTTCACCAGCATCCACTGCCGCCGCAGCCAGCGCACCCCTTCGACCAGCAGCGCCACCGCGGCCAGGACGGCGAGGGCGCTGAGCCACCAGTTGCCCTCCACCGGTCAGGGGAGGTCGTCGACGAGGTCGGCGACACCGCGGCGCCGGCCGGTGAAGAACGGGATCTCCTCGCGCACGTGCCGCCGGGCGCGGGAGGCGCGCAGCTCGCGCATGAGGTCGACGATGCGGTGGAGCTCGTCGGCCTCGAAGGCCAGGATCCACTCGTAGTCGCCCAGGCCGAACGAGGCGACCGTGTTGGCCCGCACGTCCGGGTAGTCGCGGGCCTGCTGGCCGTGCTCGCGGAGCATGTCGCGGCGCTCCTCGTCGGGCAGCAGGTACCACTCGTAGGAGCGCACGAACGGGTACACGCACAGGTAGTCGCGCGGCTGCTCGTCGGCGAGGAACGCGGGGATGTGGCTGCGGTTGAACTCGGCGGGGCGGTGCACGGCCATGTTCGACCACACCGGGGCGAGGTGTCGGCCGAAGGCGGTTCGGCGCAGCCCCGAGTAGGCCTTCTGCAGCAGGTCGGGGGACTCGGCGTGCCACCACACCATCAGGTCGGCGTCGGCGCGCATCCCGGTCAGGTCGTAGGTGCCGCGCACGGTGACGCCGAGGTCGGCGCAGTGCTTGTCGAAGTACGACTCGGTCTCGTGGATCAGGTCGGTCCTGATCGACGGGAACGGCTCGGCGACGCGGAAGACCGACCACAGCGTGTAGCGGATGGTCGAGTTCAGCTCCTTGATGCGCTGGGCATTCGGATTGTTCGACTGCTCTGTCACTTTGCGGCCCTTCAAATCTCTTTCGATTCGGCAAGTTGCGCCGCGATCTGGTCGGCGGCGGTCCGGCCCGAGGCGACGCACGCGGCGATGCCGACCCCGTCGACCGCGGCCCCGGCGATCGCGATGCCGCGGTGGACGCCCAGCGCCTCGCGCGCGGAGGCGACGCGGTCGACATGGCCCGGCGTGTACTGCGGCAGCGACCCGCCCCACCGGTCGACGCGCTGGGCGACCGGTTCGGGCAGCCGCTCGCCGAGGTGGTCGCCGAGCTCGCGCAGCGCGGTCCTGGCGAGGGACTCGTCGTCGCACTGGAGGAGCGCCTCCTCGCCGAGCCGTCCCATCGAGACGCGGACGATGGCGCGGCGGCGGCCCAGATGCGGCCACTTGCGGGTCAGGAACGTGGCGGCCTTGACGGTCTTGCCGCCCCCCGCCGGGGTCAAGAACCCCGACCGCTCCGGCAGGTCGATGCGGTCGAACGCGAACGACGCCAGCGCGACCGAGGCGTAGCCGACGCTGCTGAGCGCCGCGGCGGCCTGCGGTTCGACCCCGCGCAGGAGCCGGGCCGCCGGTGAGGCGGGGAGGGCGAGGATGACCGCGTCGGCGCTGAACCGCATCGGGTCGGGGACGGGCCCGGCGACCGCCTCCCAGCCGTAAGGGGTCTGGCGCAGCTCGCGGACGGTCATGCCGATGCGCACGTCGGCGCGCGCGGCGGCGGAGGTGGCGGTCACCAGCCGACCCAAGCCGCCGTCCACAGTGGCGAACACGGGCTTGCCGGTGGAGGGCCGCTTGGCCTCGGCGACCGCCTCGGTCAACCGGGAGTGGCGGCGCAGCGCGGCGGCGAGCTGCGGCATGACGGCGTTGACCGAGAGCCGGTCGACGTCCCCCGCGTAGACGCCGGCGAGCATCGGGGAGACGAGGCGGTCGAGGACCTCGCCGCCCAGGCGCGAGCGGACCAGCTCGCCGACCGACATGTCCTCCCCGGGGCCGAGTATCGGCCGGTCGGCGCCCTCGGACTCCTTCACCTCGGCGATCGCGGCCACGTCGGCCGGATCGGCGGGGATGCCCATCAGCGTGCCGGTCGGGAAGTCGCGCAGGCGACCGTCCAGACTCAGCGCGGGCTTGAGACCGACCGGGTAGACCAGGTCGTCGCCGAGCCCGACCGCTTCGGCCAGCTCGATCGCCTCCGGGCGCGCGGCCAGCAGCGATTCGGCGCCGGTCTCGACCGGCCGGCCGGCGAAATCGACGGTGTGGATCTTGCCGCCGAGGCGCTTGGAGCGCTCGGCCACGATGATCGTGGCCTCCTCGCCGAGCAGATCCCTCAGGCGGTGGGCCGCCGACAACCCGGTGATGCCGCCGCCGACGATGAGGACCCTCACGCGCCGGTCACCTCGTGGACGCGGTCGACCACCCGCTTGAGCTGGTCCGGATCCGAGTCCGGCAGCACGCCGTGGCCGAGGTTGAAGATGTGGCCGCGGGCGGCGCGACCGGCCCGGAGCACCTCGTCGGTCTCGGCCAGGAGCGGCTCGGGGTCGGCCATGACGGCGGCCGGATCGAGGTTGCCTTGAAGGGTCTTGCCGGGCAGGCGGCGCGCGGCCTCGTCCAGCGGAATGCGGAAGTCGACACCGATCACCTCGGCGCCGGTCTCGGCCATCGCCTCGAGCAGGTGGCCGGTGCCGACGCCGAAGTGGATGCGCGGGACCGACTCGGCCACGCCCATCAGCGCGGCGGTCGAATGCGGCAGGGCGTAGCGGCGGTAATCGGCCTCGGACAGGGCCCCGGCCCAGGAGTCGAACAACTGCACCGCGCTCGCGCCGGCCTCGACCTGGACGCGCAGGAACTCGCCGCAGATCGCGGCCAGCCGGGAGGCGATGGAGTGCCACAGGTCCGGCCGGGAGCGCATCAGGGCCTTGGTCTTGGCGTGGTCGCGGGAGGGGCCGCCCTCGATCAGATAGGACGCGAGGGTGAACGGGGCGCCTGCGAAACCGATCAGCGGCGTGTCGCCCAGTTCCTTGGTGAGCAGGCCGACCGCCTCGGTGATGTACGGGACGTCGCACGGATCCAGGTTGCGCAGGCGCTCGGCGTCGGCCTCGGTTCGCAGCGGCTCGGCCACGACCGGACCGACCCCCGGCTGGATCTCGATGTCGACGCCGATGGCCGCCAGGGGCACCACGATGTCGGAGAAGA
Organism: Glycomyces halotolerans; assembly: GCF_054779575.1. NCBI lineage: Bacteria > Bacillati > Actinomycetota > Actinomycetes > Glycomycetales > Glycomycetaceae > Glycomyces > Glycomyces halotolerans. The sequence goes on along the minus strand of NZ_BAAGXZ010000006.1, from coordinate 133,940 downwards.
AGATCGCCGCGTCGGTCTCGTACCGGCGGACCGGCTGCATGGTGATCTCGCAGACCAGCTCGGGAGTGCGGCAGGCCTCCAGCATGGACGTCCCGGCCCGCGCGCGGCGGTACTCGGGCAGCGACCGCCCCGCCTGGCGCATGAACCACACCGGTACTCGCTCGGGCTCCTCTCCGCGGCAGGCGGCAAGGAACGGGGACGTCGCTGGCAGGGCCGGATCGGTTCGCACCTGTTCATCTTGGCACGCGGACCGGGCCCTCGCCCGGAACACCGAGTGCGATGTGGCCCGCATCGTCCCGCCAAATGGGGCCTATCTCACCCTTGCGGGCGACCGGAAATCATGCTATAGCACCTCGTTCGGGTGTATATCACTCGGCGGTGCGGCGAGGCAGTGGCAGGGCCAAGCTACCGGGCCGTACCTTGAACAGGTGACCGATCCCCAGCCCGACACCGAGTCCGAACTGCTGACCGAGCCACGCGACGGCATGCCCCCGCTCATCCAGAACTCGACCGATCTCGCCCAGGCCGCCGAGCGCATCGAAGCCGGTTCCGGACCCATCGCCATCGACACCGAGCGAGCCTCGGGATTCCGCTACTCCGGCCGCGCCTACCTGCTGCAACTGCGGCGCGAGGGCGCCGGCACCATCCTGATCGACCCCATCCCGATCGAGGACCTCGGCCCGCTGCGGCGCGCGCTGGCAGGACACGAGTGGATCCTGCACGCCGCCAGCCAGGACCTGCCCTGCCTGGCCGAGCTCGAACTGCTACCCGAGCGCCTGTTCGACACCGAGCTGGCCGCGCGCCTGTGCAACTTCGAGAAAGTGGGTCTGGCCTCGATCACCGAGCAGCTGCTCGGATTCCGACTCGAGAAGCAGCATTCGGCGGCCGACTGGTCATCGCGCCCGCTCCCCCGCGACTGGCTCGCCTACGCCGCTCTCGACGTCGAGCTGCTGCTCGACCTGCGCGACCGGCTCTCCGAAGAACTGGACTCCCAAGGCAAGAGCGCCTGGGCCGAGGCCGAGTTCGAACACGTGCGCACCGCTCCCCCGCCCAAGCCCCGCAAGGAGCCGTGGCGTCGCACCAGTGGCATCCACAAGGTGCGCGGAGCCAAGGCGCTCGCCCGAGTCCGCGCCGTCTGGGAGGCGCGGGATCAGCTCGCCCGCGAGCTCGACCGCGCCCCCGGCAAGGTGCTGCCGGACGCCGCGATCGTCGAGGCCGCCACGAACGACCCCACCGACTTCGCCGAGCTGATGAGCCTGCCGGGCTTCCGGCGCCGAGGCGGGCGGAGCAACGCTCGGCTGTGGCTGTCGGCGCTGGCCGAGGCCCGGAAGCTGCAGGGCTCTGAACTGCCGTCGACGACGCCGCCGCACGAGGGGCCGCCGGCGACGCACCGTTGGGCCGACCGCGACCCGGACGCCGCGGCGCGTCTGGCCGCCGCCCGCGAAGTGGTGTCGGAAGTAGCCGGTGAACACAATCTGCCGACCGAGAACCTCATTACGCCAGCGATCGTTCGGGGTCTGGCGTGGGAGCCGCCGAAGAAGATCGGCGAGAAGCAAGTGCGCGCCCACTTGCTCGAGGCAGGCGCACGCCCTTGGCAGGTTGCGCTCTTGGCCGAAGGCTTGGCCAAGGCACTGGGCTAGCGTCCTTCTTCTGGTGGCCGCCCTGGAGTTGGTGCTGGGATCGGTCGTGCCTTTGAGTTGCCGGTGGTGGGGTGGTCGCGGTCTTTGGCGGCGACGACAAGGTAGGAGCATGGCCCCGGTCCTGTCTTCGGCTGTCGGGTGTGTGGGTGGTGCGGGTGTCTTGGCGGCGACAAAGCGGTAGCGGGGTCGTTGGGGTCGTGTCGTCGTGGCCGGGACCGGCGGCGGGCGGGGCCTGTTTGGAGTGTCGCTCGGCTTTCCGTTTGGGCCGCAGGCGGTTCGGGTCCGGAACGTGAAAGCATTCGCACCCTAAGAGTGACGACAAACCAGCCCTGACCTGGGATCATTGAGGTATCAGGCGAACAAGCCACCGGAAACCGGCAGCACGATCGAACACCGGACACCGCGAGAGAGGGGTGTGGCACATGGCAGGCAACCGGCCCAGCAGCGAAGAGCGATCGGTCAAGTCCGAGGCCATCCACACCAACCTCGACCAGGCCGCCGCCCTGATCAATTCGGTGCACGCTCGTGTGCTGGCCGAGGTGATCGAGGCCCAAGCCTGGCGGATCCACCGCGAAGTCGACGGCTACTCTGCGGTCCGGGCCTGGCTGGTCGCGAAGTTCGACTTCACCGACAAAACCGCCGCCGACATCGCCGCCATCGCCCGCACCGCTAAGAAGTTCACGCACTTGACCGAGACCGCGGTCTCTGGGCGCGCCCGGATCGATGCGGTCGCCGCCGCGGCCCGCAGGCTCGAACAGACCAAGGCGATGCGCGACTACGCCACCGCCCCGTACGGCGAGCCGGTCCCCTCCCCCTTCAACCCCGAGATCCGGTGCGCTTCTCCTGAGGTGTTGATCGCCCAGTACTGCGCGCACACCAGCGTCCAAGCCGTCCACGCCCTCCTCGACCAGATTCAAGCGGCCCTGGATTCGGGTGAGGAGGTCTTGGACGGGCTGGCTGAGCAGTCGCTGCAGCGCCTGGACCTGGCCCCTGTCGGCAACGGCATGTGGGACCTGCGAGCCACCCTCACCGGCGAGACCGGCCAGATGCTCGCCAAAGCCCTCAACACCGCCGTACCACCACCCCGCCAAGACGAGACCGACCAGACCACCGGGCTGCTGCCCCCAGCGGCCAACCGGCGCGCTGAGGCATTGCATCAGATCCTGGCCGTCTACGGAGCCGACCCCAAAGCCCACACCCGGCACGGCCACACCACCGGGCTCCACCTGACGGTCGACATCGACACCCTCCGCGGCGAGGACACCGGCCGAGTCCCCCTCCTCGAAGGCACACCGATCAGCCTCGCGAAGGCGCGGCTGCTGGCCTGCGATGCCGGAATCATCGTCCCCAGCGTGTTCGACTACACCACCGGCGAAGCCGTCGAACTCGGCCGGGCCGAACGACTCCCCACCACCGCACTGCGCCGCAAACTCGAGCTCGAGCAGCCCTACGGGTGCGCCTGGCACGGCTGCGACGCACCTTTGGCGTGGACTGAGGCCCACCACATCCGGCACTGGGCCGACGGCGGCGAAACAGTCGCCGAGAACCTGATCCTGCTGTGCCGGTTCCACCACGGCCGCCTCCACACCCCCGGCTGGACCATCACCAAAACCGGACCGGGCAAGGCGTTGATCGTCCACCACGACCGGCACGATGACACCGACCCCGACCTGAAGTGCGGGTGCGCCGACTGGCGCACGGCCGAGGACCTGGACACGGAGTTCGCCGCCGATGTGGCGAACGTGTTCCCCACCGGCCTCTACCCCGACGAATGGGGCCCGGCCCTCCGCGACGAACTCGACCGCTGGGCCCAGCACATCGGCCTCGACCGCGACATGAAGGCCGCACGCGAAGCACGAGCCAAAGCACGAGCCCGCTTCAGAAACGACACCGGCCAGCCGAAACCGACACCCCCGCAGGCGAGGGAACCCGAACCATCCCCGGCTCCGACCACCCCACCCCCATGCCGCGAACCCGAGACCGCCTCCCGAACCGTCCCTGCCCCCACACCAGCAACCCCAGCAGCATCAATGCCGCCGCCGGGCATCAAAGGTGAACGCGACTCAGCACACGAACCCATTCCCTTTTTAGACCGCCCGTCGCGGGAAGGCTCCTGCGGCGGGGGACGCGATACGACATCGCAGCCCGAACCCACAAACCGGCTCGGGCCCTTCCCCATGCCCATCCCCCCTAATAGGACACACCGCCCCGGCCACGAACACACGCCCCGCCCACCCCACTACCTCTTCGTCGCCGCCAAGACACCGCCACCATCCAGCGGCCCGCAACCCGAAGACACCTGCACAACGGGATTCCTGCCTCGTTGTCGCCGCTTAATGACCTGGCCGTACACACCACCGGCAACCGAATGCCTGCCCCCACCCGGCCGAGCAGAACCCGCGCTCGCTCGAAGGCGGCCCCAAACCGGTCGGAGCCCGGTACACCGTGGCCGCACCGGCTCCGAACACCAGCTGGCCACCGACGCGAACGGACGCCGCTGGCGGTGATCCTGATCAGCGGGAAAAGTCTCTCTTACGAGCGTTGCCGGCGTCCTTCACTTCTGCCGAACACTTCAAGCGCTTCTGCGTCGGAGGCACGAGCTTGGAGGAAGTAGTCCGCCCACCACTCGATCTTCGGATGATCGCATTCCCTGATCACCCGAGCGACGGCCGCCTCGATGTCAAATTCGGTCACGCGTAGGTCTACCCCGTCGGCGAGCATCGCCCAGTGCGCGCCGGCACGCCCGTAGGGCATGCCGATGCTGCCGGGATTGATGACAAGACGACCGTCCACCATGCGGACGAAAGGCATGTGTGTATGTCCGCAGACGACGGTCCGAATCTCCTCGTCGAGGCCCTCGAACACCTCGGCCCATCGTTCCAACGACGAGTCGACGAGCACCACTTCTTCGTCGTCGCGAGGCGTGGCGTGACAGAACAAGGTCGTGCCGAACGTCGGAAGCTCGCGCGTGATGGTCTTGGGCAGGCCCTCCAGGAAATCGACTTGGTCATCACGGAGCTGCTCGGCGGACCACGACTCGAGCGGATCGGGAATCGTCCTCCCGCCCTCGCGACGGTGTCCGACCATATCTCGCTCGGCATTGCCGGAGATCCACAGCAGCCGGTCGCCCAGCTCGGCGAGCATGTCAAGCGTCTGCACCGGCTGTGGCCCGAGGGCGATGTCGCCGGTGGCCACGATGCGATCGGCTGACCGCACGTCAGGCTCTTCGAGCACGGCCTCGAGTGCGGGTAGGACTCCGTGGATATCCGAGAGCACCGCTACGCGAGCATCCATGTTCCTCAGTGTCGACCGGTTTCGGTCCGAGCGCAATCCGCGTTCACTCGTTGCGAACTCGGTCGAGGGCTCCTCAGCGCGGATCACCGATCATAAATGTGAGCACTGATCTTGACAGTGGCACTTCAGCGTGGGATCGTTGATCCATACCGAGAGCACCGCTCTCGAATGTTGAAGGGAACCCCGCCATGACCGACCACGTCGTCCTCGGCAAGGGCCAGATCGGCTCCACCGTCGCCGCCATCCTCGCCGAACGCGGCGAACGCGTCCGGGTCCTCAGCCGCTCCGGCGGCGCGAGCACCGACCACATCACCCACGTCAAAGTCGACGCCCGCGACAGCGAGGCGCTCATCGCCGCCACCGCGGGCGCCGACGTCGTCTACAACTGCGCCAACCCCGCCGGCTACCACCAGTGGGCCGAGGAGTGGCCGCCCATGTTCGCCGCCATCCTCGCCGCCGCCAGCGCCCACGGCGCGAGCCTGGTCAACACCGGCAACCTCTACGTCTACGGGCCGGTCACCGAGCCCATGACCGAGCGGAGCCCGCTGCGCTCCCCCGGACACAAGGGCCGCATCCGCATCCAGATGTGGAACGACGCGATGGCGCTCCACGAGTCCGGCGACATCAGGTTCACCGAGGCCCGCGCCTCCGACTACTTCGGGCCGGGTGCGCTCGCCGACGCCATGCTCGGCGAGCGGATCGTCCGCCCCGTCGTCGAAGGCAAGAGCGTCGCGGTGCTGGGCGACCCCGACGCGCCCCACAGCTTCACCTACATCCCCGACGTCGCGAGCGCGCTGGTGCGCCTCGGCGGCGACGACAGGGCCTGGGGCCGCCCCTGGCACGTCCCCACCGCGCCCGCGAGGTCGCAGCGGGAGATGATCGCGACCATGGCCGCCATCGTCGGACACGGCCCCGTGGCCGTCAGGCGGGTGCCGTGGTGGGTCATCATCCGGCTCGTCGGCGCGTTCCAGCCGGCCATGCGCGGCCTCACCGAGACCCGCCACCAGTGGGACGGGCCCTACGTGATGGAGTCCGAAGACTTCACCTCCGTGTTCGGCGACGAGCCGACCGGCACCGAGACGGCGCTGACGGAGACCGTCGAGTGGTGGCGGCGGAGGCTGGCGATCGCTTAGGGCGATCCGCTGCTCTAATGGCGGTCATGCGCGAAATACGACAGGGCCGGTTCGGCGAACTCGACGGCGCGACGGTGTTCGGCCTGGCCAAGCTCAGGCAGGACGTGTTCGTGGTCGAGCAGGACTGCCCCTACCCCGACCTCGACGGTCACGACACGGCCCCGGACACCGTGCACTTCTGGGCGGGCGAGGGCACCGACGTCGTCGCCTGCCTCCGGGTGCTCGGCGACGGCGAGGGACGCCGGATCGGCCGCGTCTGCTGCACGCCGGCCGAACGGGGCCGGGGACTCGCGAGCAGGCTGCTGTCCGCGGCGCTCGACGCGGCCGGTCCCGAGGTCGACGTCGTGCTCGACTCCCAGACGTACGCGGCCGGGTTCTACCGCCGCCACGGATTCGAGGTGGTGGGCGCGGAGTTCCTCGAGGACGGCATCCCGCATCTGCCCATGCGGCGGCCCGGGAAGTAGACGGGGCGGAGCGTCCCGGCTCGGACGCCCCGCCCCCATATCCCTCATCTCAGAAAGTCACTCCAGGATCTCCGCATCCCGGAAGTTTCAGGCTCACGCTGAGCTCGTATTGCGCGTCGACCCCGACGTGGTCGGGCCGCGGTCCGGGGCGAGGGGCCGCCGATTCGCGGGACGGAGCCGGCTCCGAAAAGAGTCCGGACTGAAAGTTTCGCGAAACTTTCATTCAAAGTATCGATATGTTACGATCCTCTCGTCGGCGCTGTCAAGACCAGCGACGGCATACCACTGTGGTGGAGATGTGAGGGGCTCTACCGCAACAGAAGAGGGGACCGGCAAGCCGGTCCCCTCTTCCATGTGAGCACTGGGCGGCCGCACCGCCGCGCCGGTCCCCTACTCGCCGGGCTGCTCGATGAGCGACTGGATGTACAGCTCCTCACCGATCTTCTCGATGATGTCGAGCTGCGTGTCCAGGTAGTCGATGTGGTGCTCCTCGTCTTTGAGGATGTCCTCGAAGAGGTCCCGGGAGACGTAGTCCTTGACCGACTCCATGTACTCGATGCCGCGCTTGAGCCGGTCGATCGCCTCGACTTCGATCTCGCGGTCGCACCGGAAGATCTCGGGCACCGACTGGCCGATCCGCAGCGGGAAGAGCCGCTGATAGTTCGGCAGCCCCTCGAGGAAGAGGATGCGGTCGGTGAGCACCTCGGCGTGGCGCATCTCGTCGAGCGACTCGGCGCGGGTGTACTTGGCGAGCTTGGTGTAACCCCAGTTCTCCTGCATCTTGGCGTGAAGGAAGTACTGGTTGATGGCGGTGAGCTCGGCGCTCAGCTGCTCGTTGAGGAATTCGATGACTCTCTCGTCGCCCTGCATGTCGCTGCGTCCTTCCCAACGTCGTGTGCGGTCGGTCGAACAGACCGACGGATCCAGCGTAGGACGATGGCGGGCGCTATTTCCAGCCAGGAATGCCTAAAATAGGACAACCTAGCCTAACCAAGCGCAGTGATGCGCAGTGACAAGAGCCGCCCCAGAGGACGACTCAGGCGGGAGCCGGGACCGCTTCCCCGGCGAAGTAGTTCTCGATCATGTCGGTCAGGCGCTCGCGGCAGTTGCCGCAGCCGGTGCCGGCCTCGCAGGCGTCGCCGATGGCGTCCTCGGTATGCGCGCCCGCACGGATGCACTCACGGACCTCGTGGTCGTGAACTCCGTAGCAGATGCAGGCGTACATGCGGCGCCCTCCGAGATTAGGCCGGACTAACATAGGCATGCCTAACCTACCTTGACTCGCGAGCGATCGGCAACCTCCGGTCGGGTCGGAGCGACGGACCTATCGGACCAGTTCAGCGAGGACCTTCACGGCGTGCTCGACTCCGGCGTCGTCGACGTCCAGGTGCGTGAGCAGCCGTCCCCAGTCGGGACCGAGGACCGAGATCCGCACGCCCTGTTCCGCGGCCGCCTCGGCGACCTTGGCGATGTCGGGGATGCGCAGCAGCACCACGTTCGTCTCGACCGTGGAGGCGTCGCAGACCCCGTAGGGCTCCAGGGCCTCGGCCAGGCGCCGGGCGCGGGCGTGGTCGTCGGCGAGGCGCTCGATGTGGTGGGCGATCGCGTGGCGTCCCGCCGCGGCGAGGTAGCCGACCTGCCGCATGCCGCCGCCGAGGCGCTTGCGGAGGACGCGGGCGCGCTGCGCGCGCTCGGCGTCGGTGATGACGAGCGAGCCGACCGGCGCGCCGAGGCCTTTGGACAGGCACACCGAGACGGTGTCGAAGAGCCGGCCGTACTGCTCGAGCGACACGCCGGTGGCGACGTGGGCGTTCCAGATTCGGGCGCCGTCGAGGTGCAGAGCGAGACCGTAGGCGTCGGCGAGGTCGCGGAGGGCCCGCAGCTCGTCGAACGGCTGGACCGTGCCGCCGCCGACGTTGTGGGTGTTCTCGACCTCCAGGGCCCGAGTGGTGGTGGCGTACGGGTTGGGCCGGTTGATCATCGGTTCGATCAGCGAGGTGTCGACCCGCCCGCCGGGTGGGTTCCAGGTGCGGGTGGAGACCCCGCCGAGGGCCGCGGCGGCGCCCATCTCGTAGTTGACGATGTGGGCCTTGACGTCGCACAGCAGCTCCTCGCCGGGCTTGACCAGGAGCTGGAGCGCGATCTGGTTGGCCATGGAACCGGTCGGCGTGAAGACGGCCGCCTCGTGCCCGAACATGGCGGCGACCTCGGCTTCGAGGGCGTTCACGGTCGGGTCCTCGCCGTAGACGTCGTCGCCGACTTCGGCCTCGGTCATGGCCCGCAGCATGGCCGCGGTCGGACGGGTCACCGTGTCGGAGCGCAGATCAACGATCATGTCTGAACACTAACGCGCGGCCGGTGGGACGCCCGCTGACAGGGGTCGTTGCCGTTCCCGATGCCGAGAGACAGCCGCTGACAGGGGTCGTTGCCGTTGCCGATGCCGAGAGACAGCCGCTAATAGGGATCGTTGCCGTTGCCGATGCCGAGGACCGGCAGGTACATGCGTTCGCCGTCGGCGGTGAAGCCGTCGTAGACGATGTCGAACAGGTCCTGGATGCCGAAGGCCCGCAGCGCGTCCACCATCATGTGGGCGGCCTGCGTGGTGGCGGTGCGGTCGGTCGAGGGGAAAGTGCGCGACCAGTTGGGCTGCGCGCCGCTGGGGGCCCGGTAGCCCATGCCGGGCAGGTTCGAGACGCCGGAGCGCCAAGTGCCGCTCACCGCCGCGGAGGCCTCGACGCGCAGCGTTCCGTCGACGAACGCGGCCACGTAGCGGGCGGACCAGTCGCTGGTGCGCAGCAGCACGGTCCCGGCCGTGTCGATGGTCGGCACGTCGGCGGCCATGTCGCCGAGCAGGGAGCTCAAGCGCTCGGTGAACTCCCCCATGTCGTGGCACGCCGGTTCGGGCGGGTGCTTGGACTTGCGGGCGTAGGCCTGCCAGCCGGAGACGTCGCCCTTGCCGACCGCGTGCGCGTCGAGCTGCTCGAACAGCTGCGGCGACAGCAGCCGCAGCGTGACGCCGCCGTGGAAGCGGCGCAGGTGCAGCTCGAACAGCAGGCCGTCGCGGTACCAGCGGACCCACGGGCCGCCGTCGCCACCGCGGACCTCGGGCGCGCCCAGTTCGCTCATCATGGTGCGCAGGACTTCGCGGAAGACGAGGGTGCGGTGGTTCTCCCCCTGGCGGCCGCGTTCGGCCGAGCGCAGCACCATGACCTCGATGGAGTAGAAGTCGGCGCGCCCGGTGAGCGGCGTCTGCGGCGGGATGGAGTCGGCGATGGCGTTGCCGGTGTCGTAGCCGGTCTCGGCCCGCCACATCCCGATGTCGACTTCGGCCGAGCGGACCTTCCATCCGAGACCGGCCATGGCCCGCTGCAGGTCGTCCTTGCTCCACCGCCCGAAGTCGGTCTGTCGGGCACGGCGGAGGAGCTCAACGAGCTGCGATTCGCTGATCCGATGTGTGCCGAGCATCCGGTACTGCGCCAATCCGTCCGTGGGTGGGGCCTGGCCGGGTCGAAACCCGGCGGCTCGTTTTGCTTAGGGTAGCCTTGCCTCTTGTAGCGGGTCTCCAGGGTAAAGGGCTGGCAGTTGTCTCAAGCGGCGTCCGATACTGTGCGGCAAGACACGCTTGTCAGCCTACTAGGCGGCAGGCGCGGAGCGTTCGACGCCACCGCCCCGCTCGCCGTGTTCGTGCTCACCTGGCTGCTGACCGGTAACTCGATCGCTTGGGCCGTCGCGGCTTCACTCGTTTCAGCGACGGTGATCGCCCTCGTCCGCCTCCGGCAGCGGACCCGCCCCAGGGCGGTGCTCCTCGGGCTCTTGAGCGTCTGCGTCGCCGGCATCATCGTCCTCTACACAGGACGCGCCGCCGACATCCTGCTCCCCCGCATCCTCTCCAACGCCGCCAGCGCGCTCGTGTGGGCCGGCTCGATCGCCTTCCGTCGCCCGCTGCTGGGGCTCATCGTCGGCGCGGTCCTGGGCCAGCGGACCCGCTGGCGGCGGGATCCGGCGCTGCTGCGCGCCTACGGCGCCGCCTCGTGGGTGTGGGTGGCGATGTACGTCCTGCGGGTGGCGGTGCTGACGCCGTTCTGGCTCACCGACCACGAGAGGCTCGCGCTCGTCGGCGGCGGGGCCGCGCAGATCGCGCTCTCATGGCCGCTGCTGGTGCTGTGCCTGGCGGTCTCGGGTTCGGTGATGAAGCTATCGCTGCCGAAGGACCATCCGGGCCTCCGCCGTCCCGTGGTCCCAGGAGGGGAGCAGCGGCCGGAGGACGCCCGGTAGCGCTCTGCGGGGTCGAGAACCGTCCGGGCCTCCGCCATCCCATGGTCCGCTCCGCGGCGTCCGGTCAGTGTTCGCGGATGACGGCGGGGGTGTTGCCGTGGAGGTGGGTCCTCGGGGTCCATGGTGTGCCGCTGAGGAGGTCGGTCCCCTGGGTGGGGATGGTGACCGCCTTGCGGGTGTGGTTGATGGCGAAGAGGTAGGTGCGCCCGTCCGGGTGCGTCCTGCGCACGGTCTCGACGCCGGCCGGGAGACCCGGGATCTCGGGCGTGAGGTCGAGGCGGTCGAGGAACGGGTCGAGGTCGATCGGGCGGGTGGAGAGGTACCAGACCTCGCCATTGCCGAGTTCCCGGCGGAAGATCGCTCCGGTCGAGGGGTAGTCGATGTAGCCGGCGACGACTTCGGCCTCCTGCTCGCGGGCGACCTCGGCCCATGCCTCGCCTTCGGTGCCGTCGTCGAGCGCGACCAGCTCGCCGGGTTTGAGCGGGTGGAACTCCTCGACCCGCACGCCGATGAGGTCGCGGAGTGCGCCCGGGAGTCCTTCATGGACGTGGTCGTTGCGGTCCACCACACCGGAGTAGGGGCCGACCACGAGCGTGCCGCCGTTCTCGACGTAGCGGCGGAGGTTCGCGTCGTCGTCGAGCATGTAGAGGGCCGGCGCGAAGACCACCGGCCACTGCGAGAGGTCTTCGGCCGGGTGGGCGATGTCGCAGACGATGCCGCGCCGCCACAGGGCGGCGTGCCAGCGCCGCAGTTCGGGGTAGGCGGGCATCAGGGCCGAGGGCTCGCCGGGGTTGGAGGCGGCCCAGATCGATTCGTGGTCGAGCAGGATGGCGGCCTGGCCCTTGACGGTCGAGCCCTTGACCTCGGCGAGTCGGCGCAGCCAGGATCCGAGGGTCTTGATCTCGCGCCAGGTCTTGGTCTCGGTGCCGCCGTGGGGCAGCATCGCCGAGTGCCAGCGTTCGGCGCCGTATCGGGAGGCGCGCCACTGGAAGAACATCGCGCCTTCGGAGCCGCGGGCCACGTACGACAGGGAGTGGCGCAGCTGCTCGCCGGGGGTCTTGGCGAAGTATCCCTGCCGCCAGGCCGAGGAGTTGGCCGCCTGCTCCATCAGCAGCCACGGGCCGCCTCGGGCGAGGCCGCGCGAGCGGTCGGCGGCGAAGGCCACTTGGGCCTCGGGCTCGATCGGGCCTTCGGGGATGATGTAGTGGTCGACCGCGATGAGGCGGTCGGGGCCGTTCATGTGCTCGGCCCAGCGGTGGTAGTCGAGGGCGGTGAAGTCGCCGGTGACCATGAGGTTGGTGGTGATCGGGACGCCGGGGCTGTGTCGTTCCACGGCTTCGGTCTCGGAGCGGAAGAGGCGCAGCAGCGCGTCCGAATTGAAACGTTTAAAGTCGAGGAGGTGCCCGGGGTTGGGCGTCTCCGCGGAGATCCGCGGCGGCAGCACCTGCTCCCAGTCGCTGAAGGTCTGCGACCAGAACGTCGTGCCCCAGGCGTGGTTGAGAGATTCCAGGTCGCCGTAGCGGTCCCGCAGCCAGGAGCGGAACGCCTCGGCGGCGGCGTCGCAGTAGCACGACCGGTAGTACTCGTTGCCGATGTGCCACATGGCCAGCGCCGGATGCCCGGCGTAGCGCTCGGCCAGGCGGGAGGCCATCTCGACGACCGCCTCCTGGAAGACCGGCGAGGACGGGCAGTACTCGGCCCGGGCGCCGAAGTGCAATCGACGCCCGTCGGCGTCGACCGGGAGCGTCTCGGGATGGGCCTGGGAGAACCACGGCGGCGGGGACGCCGTGGAGGTGGCCAGGTCGGCCTTGATGCCGTTGTCGGCCAGCAGGTCCATGATCCGGTCGAGCCGGTCGAAGTCCCACTTCCCCGGGCCGGGGTTGATCCCGGCCCAGGAGAAGACGTTCACGGTGACCAGGTTGACCCCGGCCTCCCGCATCAGCTTGACATCGTCGTCCCAGACTTCGCGCGGCCATTGCTCGGGGTTGTAGTCGCCGCCGAAGCAGAGGCCCTCGACTGCGGGCACGATATCGGTCATTTACACATCCGCCTTGACTATGCCTTGGAGATCGAGTTCGTCCGTGCGCACGCATCGTACGCCTTCGGAGAGCTCGACGGTTCCCTGGTCGCAGCGGCCCGCCTCGGCGTAGCGGCAGCGGCCGGCGAAGGCGCAGCCGGAAGGCGGGTCGGTGGGGTCCGGCAGGTCGTCGGGCAGGAGGATGCGGCCGCCGCGGCCTTTCCGTGACGGGTCGGGCACCGGCACGGCGGACATGAGCGCCTCGGTGTACGGGTGCGAGGGCTTCTCGTAGAGCTTCGCGGTGTCGGCCAGTTCGACGATCTTGCCGAAGTACATGACCGCGACGCGGTCGGCGATGTTCTCCACGACCGACAAGTCGTGCGAGATGAACAGGTACGTCAGCCCGTACTCGGCCTGGAGCTCGCGCATCAGGTTGAGGATCTGGGCGCGCACCGAGACGTCGAGGGCGCTGACCGGCTCGTCGGCGATGACCAGCTTCGGGTCGACGATGAGGGCGCGGGCGATGTTGACGCGCTGTCGCTGCCCGCCGGAGAAGGCGTGCGGGTAGCGGTCCATGTAGTCGGGGCTCAGACCCACCCGCTTCATCATCGTCGCGACGCGGTCGTCGAGCTCGGCGCCCTTCGCCTCGCCGGTGGCCACCAAGGGGTCGCCGATGATCTGGCGCAGCGTCATGCGCGGGTTGAGCGACGAGAACGGGTCCTGGAAGACCATCCGGATCTGGCGCCGGTACGGGCCCTTCTCGCGGTTCTTCAACTGCGTCAGGTCGCGCCCGCCGTACATGATGGAGCCGCTGGTGGCCGTCTGCGCGCCCACGATCGTGCGGCCCAGGGTGGTCTTGCCGCAGCCGGACTCCCCCACCAGGCCGAGCGTCTCGCCGCTCCTGAGCTCCAGGTCGACCCCCGAGACCGCGTGGTTCTCCACGGTGGCACGGCCGAACATGTTGCGCCGCACCGGGAAACGGACGTGCAGATCGTTGATTTCGAGGAGCGGTTCGCTCGCCTGCGCATCGCTCATGCTCGGGCTCCTTCGGACTGGTCGTAGAGGACGCACTGCGCGGTCCGGCCGTTCTCGAACGACACCTCGGGCGGGTCGTCCAGGTCGCAGCGCCCGGCGATGGCCTCGGCGCAGCGCGGATGGAACGAGCAGCCCTTCGGCCGGTACAGCGGGTTCGGCACGGTCCCGGGGATGGTGGGCAGGTCCCGGCCCCGGTCGCGACCGAGGACCGGGACCGAATCGAGCAGCGCCTTGGTGTAGGGATGCTTCGGGTCGTCGAACAGCTCTTCGACGGAGGCGCGTTCGACGACCTTGCCGAGGTACATGACGGCGACCTCGTCGGCCAGTTCCGCGACCACGCCGAGGTCGTGGGTGATGAACATGACCGCCATCTCCTGCTCAGCCTGCAGGCGGCGGATCAGATCGAGGATGCGGGCCTGCGTGGTCACGTCCAGCGCCGTGGTCGGCTCGTCTGCGATGAGCAGCGACGGGTTGGCGCACAGCGCGATCGCGATCATCACACGCTGGCACATGCCGCCGGAGAGCTGGAACGGGTAGGCATTGAGGCGCTCGGCGGGCTTGGGGATGCCGACCTGCTCGAGCAGCTCGACCGCCCGCTCCCAGGCTTGGCGCTTGTCCAGGTCCGTGTGGATCCGGATGGCCTCGACCAGCTGGGCTCCGACGCTGCGGACGGGAAGGAGCGAGGCCATCGGCTCCTGGAAGATCATGCCGACCTCGCCGCCGCGCAGCCGCTGCAGGCGCTCGTCGTCGTTGTCGAGAGAGAGCACGTCGTACGGTTCGTCGTCGCCGCGCCAGGTGATCGTGCCGCCCTCGATCCGTCCGGGAGCCTCGATCAAACGCAGGATCGAGCGCGCGGTCACCGACTTGCCGCAGCCGGACTCGCCGACCACGCACAGTGTCTTGCCCGCGTGGACGGTCAGGTCGACGCCGTCGACCGCCGCTACCTTCCCGTCGTGGGTGTCGAAGCCGGTCCGCAGCCCCGAAATCTCCAGAAGTGGTTCAGACATCTGTCACCTATTGCTTGTAAGGGTCGGCGGCATCGCGCAGACCGTCGCCGACGAAGTTGAACGCCAGGACCACGACCACCACGGCGATGCCGGGGATGAGCAGCCAGGGCGCTCCCGACAGGACGCTCCACTTGCTGGCCTCCTGGAGCTGGACGCCCCATGAGACGGCAGGGGGGCGCAGGCCCAGTCCCAGCCACGACAGCGCGGTCTCGGCGAGGATCATCGTCGGGATCGACAGGCTGAGCGCGGCGATGATGTGCGACGAGAACGAGGGCAGCATGTGCCGGAACATCACCCGCGGATGGCTGGATCCGTCCAGCATGGCGGAGGTCACGAACTCCTCCGATCTGAGGGAGAGGAACCGGCCGCGCACCTCTCTGGCCAGGCCGGTCCAGGCCACCAGCGCCAGGATCGTGGTGATGATGAAGTATCTGGCCACCGGACCCATGGTGGCCGGCAGCGCGGCGGCGAGCCCGAGCCACAGCGGGATCGAAGGCACCGCCATGACCAGCTCGATGACCCGTTGGATGGCGTTGTCGATCCAGCCTCCGAAGTAGCCGGAGGCGGCGCCGAGGACGATGCCGAGCAAGAACGCCAGCAGCACGCCGATGATGCCGACCGAGGCCGAGACGCGCGTGGCGTACGTCAGGTCGGTGAGCAGGTCCTTCCCGTCGGTGGTGGTGCCCAGCAGGTACATCGGGTCCTCGGGGTCCTTCGGCCCGATGAGGTGCCGGTCCCAGGGGATGAGGCCGAACAGCTCGTACTCCTCGCCCTTGACGAAGAAGCCGATCTCCACCCGGTCCTCCGGGTTGGTCTCATAGGTGATCCGCAGCGAGCGCGGATCCTGAGTGGAGGTGTAGCCGTCGACGTGCATGCCCCACTGGAAGCCGTCGGGGCCGTCGGTGTCCCAGAGCTTGAGGACCTGCGGCGGCGCGGTGGTGTACTCCGAGTCGCGGTGCCGGTCGTCGAAGGGCGCGAGGAACTCGGCGAAGACCACCACGATCATCATGCCGCCCAGGAGCCAGGCCGAGATCAGCGCGAGGCGGTGCTTCTTGAACGACCACCACACCAGCTGCCGCTGCGAGGCGGTGGCGCGCTCGCCGTTGCCGCCGCCGTCGGCCGGTACGCCATCGGTCTCTTTGAGAGTCATCGTCGCCTCACCTCTGGTGTCCGAGTCGGATGCGGGGGTCGAGCCAGCCCAGGAGCAGGTCGGATATCAGCGTGCCGATCACCGTGACGAGGCTGAGGACCATGATGATGGATCCGGCCAGGTACATGTCCTGTCCCTTGAGCGCGCCCAGCAGGATCGGCCCCAGGGTGGGCAGACCCAAGATCTGCCCGACCACGATGTCGCCGACCAGCAGCAGCGGCAGCACCCATCCGATCGTGGAGACGAACGGGTTGAGCGCGACGCGCAGCGGGTAGCGGCGCAGCAGCCGTCCTTCGGGGACGCCGCGGGCCCGGGCGGCGGTGACGTAGGGCCGCCGCAGCTCGTCCAGCAGGTTGTTGCGGATGATGCGGACCAGGCCGGCCACGCCCGCGGTGCCGATGACGATGATCGGGATCCACAGGTGGCCCAGCAGGTCCAGCAGTTTGCCGAAGTTCCAGGCCGCGTCGCACCATTCGGGCGAGCACAGTCCGGAGGGCACGGACCCGAACCAGCTGACGCTGAAGTAGATGAAGATCAGCGCGATCAGGAAGTTGGGGGTCGCCAGGCCCAGGAACCCGATGGTGGTGGCGGCGTAGTCGCCGATCGAGTGCTGCTTGACCGCCGAGTAGGCGCCGATGGGGAAGGCCATCGCCCACGTGGCCAGGAGGGTGGCGACCGAGACGCCGAGCGTGGCGCCCAGGCGCGCACCGATGACCTCCTTGACCGGTTTCTGATGCTCGAAGGACATCCCCAGGTCGCCGTGCAGGACGATCTGCGTGATCCAGTGCCAGTACTGCTGGAAGATGTTGCCGTCCAGTCCGTACCGCGCCCGAAGCTCTGCGACCTCTTCGGCCCCCAGCCGCTGGCCCTGCACCGCGTACCTCGCCTCGAGGGCGGTCACGAAGTCGCCGGGCGGCAGACTGATGATGACGAACACCACCAGCGAGATCGCCAGTAGCGTTGCCGCCATGTAAACCGCACGGCGACCTAGGAATCGAACCACTTTTTCCCTCGACCTACTCGTCCTCGGTGATGTACCACTGCTCGGGCGCCGCCGGTCCGGGGGTCCCGTAGCTCGGGTTCTCCGGCATGGAGCCGCCGACGTTGTGGAGCCGCTCGGAGGCGATCGCCCACGAGCCCTGGCCCTGGACGGTGCCGATCGCGTAGAACTGCTCCTTGGCGATGGCGAGGATCTGCCTGAAGATCTCGTCGCGGGCGTCCGCGTCGGGCTCGGTGAGGAACTGGTCGTACAGGTCCCACTGCTCCTCGATGTGCGCGGGCGGCTCGGCGACCAGGTCTTCCTGGGTGGTGCCGTTGGTGTAGAGCTCCGACCACTGGCGGGCGAAGAACGCGCCGCCGGCGGGGCCGGCCGCCATGTACCAGTAGACCGAGGTGGTCTCGTCGATGTGGCCGCCGTCGCCGGTCCAGACGGTGACGTCGTAGTCGAATTCGTTGACGAGGTTCTGCCAGTTCTCGCGCGGCTGGCTGTTGATGTGCATCACGACCCCGGCCTGTTCCCAGGTGCCCTTGATCATGTCGAGGGCGTCGATCCAGACCGAGCCGAGGAGGGCGTCGTCGGCGACGGCGACGGTGAACTCCAGCGGCGTGCCGTTCGGCGCCGTGCGCGTGTCGCCCGAGAGCGTGTATCCGGCGTCGTCGAGGATCTGGTTCGCCTTGTCGAGGTCGAACTCCAGGTACTGGGTGGCGAACTCCTCGTCGTAGAACCGCGATTCGGCCCTGGGCGCCGCCTGCCAGGGCTCGCCGACGCGGTTCCAGAGCACGTCGATCAGTTCCTGGCGGTCGATCGCGTGCGACATGGCGATGCGGAACTGCTTGTCCTGGAAGACTTCCCGCAGGCCCGGGTCCCGGTGGTTCATGTTGAACCCGATGTTCATGTCGCTGGAGTACGTGGACTCCAGCTCGATGACCTTGTAGCCGCCGTTTGCCTCGTTCTCGACCGCGTCGGCCCGGTGGGCGTTGTCGTTGAAGTGCCGCGAGTGGAACTCGTAGTCGCCGTTGATCGCGTGGGCGAACATCGTCTCGACGTCCGAGGTGATGTCGTAGCGAACCTCGTCGATGTACGGCAGCTGGCTGCCTTCTTCGTCGACCTTCCAGTAGTACGGGTTGCGCTCGAAGAGCGCGTGCTCGGCGTCCGAGACGGGACGCACGCACCTCCACGGCAGCAGCGTCGGCAGGTCGGGGTTCTCCCACAGGAAGTTCCACAGGTGGCCCAGGGCGGTGAACCGCGAGACCCAGCCGTCGTAGCCCTCGTCGATCGCCTCCTGCTCGGCGTTCTCGTTGTAGTCGATGTGGAACTGCTCGAGGTAGTGGCGCGGGTACATGGTGAAGCGCTGCCCGGAGACGCCGACCGCCATGTCGGCCTCGAACAGCGGCTTGGGGCTGCTGAAGCGGACGATGAAGGTGTAGTCGTCGACGATCTCGAGCTCGATCGGCGTGCCGTCGGGGCTGCTGAGCTCGCTTGGGACGGCCGTGGTCAGCTCGGTGTTGAGAGCGACGTCGTTGTAGGCGAAGTCGACGTCGGCGGTGGTGAGCGGCTTGCCGTCGGACCACTTGATGCCCTCGCGGAGGGTGATGGTGAACTCCGTGGCGTCCTCGTTGGCCTCGAAGGAGCTGGCGACGTTGGGTCGGATCTCCTGCCAGTCGCGGGAGCGCTCGAGGAGGTGCCCGTCGTTGATGGTGCGCCACAGCCAGGGGCCGTCGGAGGCGCCGGTGATGACGGTGTTCCAGGTGCCGCCGTAGACGCCCATGGACTCGGTGACGGTGACGACCTGCGGCTCCTTCGGGAGGCGCTCTTCGACCGGCGGCAGGTCGCCGGCCTCGACCTGCTCGGCGAGCATCGGGGCTTCCCTGCCCTTGGCGCCGCCGCCGCCTTCGGATTCGGGCTCGGTGGAGAACCAGCCGCAGCCGGCGGCCGAGGCCGTCAGCGCGGTGCCGCCGGCGATGACGAGTCCGCGGCGGGACAGCGTGGGGTCCGGCCACGGGACGGACCCGGGCTGCTTCCTGAAGAGGCTGGACGGGGGGTTCTGAGAGCTCATCGGTGAGCACTCCTTCCGTGGTCGGTCACGGCCGTAATGCGGCCAATAAGGGGCTGGTCACGTGCTCGGCTCGAAAGCGTCGCCGTGCCGGTGGGACCCGGCTCGACCCCACCGGCTACCGAAAGCGCTATCAAAACTTCCGGAACTAACCCGAAAACTTTCGGTAATAGCGGTGAGACTACGGCAACACCAAAACAGCGTCAAGGCAGGTGGGCCGCTCGCGAGATCACGATCCTGTCACGATCGGCAATCGCATTCCAGATGATTGCGGGCAACGCGACTCCGAAAGTTTCGGCGATACGAGGCGCCGCTTCGGCGGCCGTTTCGACTGCCCGGCGCGATGTGTCAGGATCGGTCCATGAGTCTTGCCGAGCCCGCCTCCGCCCCCCGACTGCGCGTCCGCCGCTCCGCGGCGATCACCGCGGCCGCCTTCATCGCCTGGCTCGCCGTCAGCCCGCTGGCGTTCGCCCTGATCGCCGAGCAGCCGTTCACGCCGGTGCCCTCGGTGGCCCTCGGCCTCGGGATGCTCTTCGCCCCGGTCGGCGTCTCCACCTGGGCGTGGCGCTCGGGCGTGGACGTCAACCGGCAGGGCATCACGGTCAAGGGCCTGCTCTCCGGCCGCATGATCGAATGGCGGCACATCGACGGCTTCGTCACCGACAACGACGGCGTCGCCGCGATCCTCGACGACCAGTCGCAGGTGCGGTTGGCGCCGCTGCGCGCCGAGAACCTCCCCAAAGTCCTCGAAATCGGCGGCCAGGAGCTGCTCGAGCGAGCACCGGGCGACGACGAACGCTAATAGCCGTCGGAGACGACGTTCTCCAAGGGCGCTCCGGCGGCGAAGCGGCGGATCTGCGGACCCACCGGCGCGTAAGCGCGGGGGATCATGCCGTCGACCGAGGCGCCCACATGCGGGGTGATCAACGCGCCGTCCAGATCCCAGAGCGGGTGGTCGGTCGGCAGCGGCTCGGGGTCCACCACGTCCACCGCGCAGCGAAGGCGGCCCGAGGCGACCTCCTCGGTCAACGCGTCGGTGTCGACGATCGGGCCGCGCGCGGCGTTCACCAGGAGCGCGCCGTCCTTCATCCGCGAGAGGAACTTCGCGTCCACCAGACCGGTCGTGGCGTCGGTCAGCGGGAGGATGAGCACGACGACGTCCGCCTCCGGCAGCAGCTGGTCGACCTCGCCGATGCCGTGGACGCCGGGCCGGGCCCGACGCGCGACCTTCGTGACCGCGGTGCCGAGGACGCCGAGCACCTCGGCGACCTTCTCTCCGATGTCGCCGGCCCCGACGATGAGGGCGCGTTTGTCGCAGACCGTGGTCTGCCAGCGGACCTTCCATTCATGGAGCGGCTGCCGGCGCGCGAAGTAGTCGAACCCGCGCATCGAGGCCAGGATCGCCCCGACGGTCCACTCGGCGGTCACCGCGGTGTGGACCCCGCGGGCGTCACAGAGCGCCACGCCCTCCGGCACCGCCGGTACCCACACCTCGGCGCCGGCGCTGAGCAGCTGGATCACCCGCAGCGACGTCATGTCGTTCAGCGGCGCGGTGACCTTCGATTCGGCCAGGAACGGCGGCACCCAGAACTCGACGCTCGCCGGATCGGACGGATAGTCGCCTCTGCCGGTGAACACCTCGACCTCGACGTCCTCGGGCAGACCACCGAGGTGTTCACGGCCTTCCTCATGAGCGATCCATACCTTCACCGGGCAAAGCCTAAACCACCATTAGGCTGGGGGCCATGCGCCGACCGACATCGGCGGCCCTGGCGGTCGCTGCGATCTTGACACTCGCCTCGTGCTCGTTCGGGGAACCGCCCGAGCCGACCGCGGGCGATCCGCCGAAACTGCCGACGCCCTCCGGCGGCCCGCCCGAGGAGCCCGCCGCCTTCCTCGACGTCGTGGCCGAAGACCTCGAAGTGCCGTGGGGGCTGGCGTTCCTCCCCGACGGCACGACCATCGTCGGCGAGCGCGACAGCGGGCGTCTGCTCACGATCGCGATCGCCGAGGACGGCACCACCGGCGAACCCGAGGAGATCCGGGTCATCGAGGGCATCGAGGCCGATGGCGAGGGAGGCCTGCTCGGCATCGCCGTCTCCCCGGAGTTCGAGGAGGACTCGACGGTCTACCTCTATTACACGACCGCGGAGGACAACCGGATCGCCGCTCTCGACCTCGAAGGCGAGGACGCCCCCGAGCCGATCCTCACCGGCATCCCCGCGGGCGACGGCAACAACGGCGGCGCGCTGGCCTTCGGCCCCGACGGCTACCTCTGGGCCGCCACCGGCGACGCGGGGACCCCCGAGAGCGCGCAGGACGAGCAGTCGCTGGCCGGCAAGATCCTCCGCTTCGACACCGCGGGGGCACCGGCCGAGGGCAACCCCGACCCCGAGTCGCCGGTCTACTCCGTCGGCCACCGCAACGTCCAGGGCCTGGCATGGAACGCCGACGGACAGCTGCTCGCGACCGAGTTCGGCGCCGACATGGCCGACGAGATCAACCTCATCGAACCGGGCGGCGACTACGGGTGGCCGCAGTACGAGGGCCCGTCGGGCGACGAGGACTTCGCCGACCCGCTCCTGACCTGGGAGCCGTTCGAGTCCTCCTGCGCCGGGGCCGTCTTCGTCGATCAGGCCCTCATCACCGCCTGCCTGCGAGGTCAGCGGCTGTGGGTGGTCGAGTTCGACTCCTCCGGCGCGGTCGCCGCCGACCCCCGACCGGCGCTCGAGGGCCAGTTCGGTCGGCTACGATCGGTCGCCATGGGTCCGGACGGCATGCTGTGGGTGACGACCTCGAATCGCGACGACCGCTGCGTGCCGGACCGCGGCTGCGTCGCCGACGACGCCGACGACCGAATCCTCCGTTTCGCCACCTCATACGCCGTCGAAGGAAGAGTTTGATGTCCGACCGCTCCGCCTCGGCACCGCAGTCCGTCGGGAACGCCCTGCGGCCGGTGGGCCGGTTCTTCAAGCGAGCCGGCCGCGTGGCACGCTCGGCGTGGAGGCGGACGCGGTCCTCGAGGGCCGCCCACCGTCTCGCCACCGCCTTGGCGGTCGTCGCGGTCGGCACCGCGACCGCCGCCGGCAGCCTCATGCTGGTCGGCGAGACCTCCGCCGACATCGGGCCGTTCAACGCGATCGTGGCGCTGCAGCCGGACGTCTACGGCGAGACCATCGTCAACATCCCGCCGCTCGGCAAGGTCGTCTTCGACAGCCACGACGGACCGCTGGGGCTCAACATGCGGCTCGACTCGGTCGACGCCGACCAGGCGCGGGCCATCCTCAACACGCCCGACGGCGTCACGACCGCCTCCCAGGGCCTGGCCGACGAGGTGTCGCAGGCGCTGGTGCGGGTGATCGTCCAGGCGCTGGCGATCGTGACCCTGTGCGGTCTGCTGGTCGGGGCGCTGATCTTCCGGAACGTGCGCCGGACGCTGTTCACCGCCCTGTCGTCGCTGGCGGTCACGTCGGCGATGATGGGCTACGCCGCCTCGACGCTGCAACCGGAGTCGATCGCGGAGCCGCGCTACGAGGGCCTGCTGTCGTACGCGCCGTCGGTGGTCGGCAACGCCGAGGACATCGCGGTGAACTACGAGGAGTACGTGGCGAACCTGCAGAAGTTCGTCACCAACATCTCCCAGTTCTACGCGCTGGCGACCGATCTGCCGCAGATCGGCGTCCAGGACGACACCATCCGGGTCCTCCACGTCTCCGACCTGCATCTCAACCCGTCGGCGTGGCATCTCATGGAGTCGGTGGTCGAACAGTTCGACATCGACGCGGTCGCCGACACCGGCGACATGAACGACTGGGGCTCGGAGCAGGAGGCGGAGATCTTCTCCCGAGGCGTGACCCAGATCGACGCGCCGTACCTGTTCGTCAAGGGCAACCACGACTCGGCCACCACCGTCGCGGCGCTGTCGTCGTACGACAACGTCATCATCCTCGACGGCGAGGTGCAGGAGGTCGCGGGCCTGGACTTCGCGGGCGTCTCGGACCCGCGCTTCACGCCGGAGAAGGGCGATCAGCCTTCCAGCGAGTACGCGCAGCAGATGCTGACGCAATCGGGCGAGCGGCTGCGCGAGGCGATCGACGAGGCCGGCGGCGCGGACGTCGCGATGGTGCACGAGCCGCCGATGGCGGAGCCGCTGACCGGTTCCGTGCCGCTGGTGCTGGCCGGTCACACCCACAAGCGCTCGGTCCAGGATCTCGGCGACGGCACGACGCTCATGGTCCAGGGCTCGACGGGAGCGGCGGGCCTGCGCACCTTCGAGAGCGACACGCCGATGAAGATGGAGATGGACGTCCTCTACTTCGACCCCGAGACGCGGGAGCTCCTGGCCTACGACTCGATCTCGGTGGGCGCGTTCGGCGAATCCGACATCACCTTGGACCGGACGGTCGTGCAGACCGTGGAGCCGGCCGGCGACGAGCCGGTCGAGAACGGCGATGTGACGCCGGTGCCGGGGCCGCCGGACGAGCCGACCACGACGCCTCCGGGCGAGGAGACCGCCACTCCCCCGGCCGGCGAACAGGACTGAGCGCCGCCCGGGGTCAGTTGAGCACCGCCGGGGTTCAGAGGAGCGGCCCGAGCACGACCGCGGCGATCGAGAAGTAGAGGACCAGGCCGGTCGCGTCGCACAGCGTCGAGACCATCGGCGCCGAGATCACCGCCGGGTCGATGCCGACTTTCTTGGCGATCAATGGCAGGGAGGCGCCGACGAACGTCGACCAGGTGCAGATCGCCAGGAGCGTCAGCGCGATGATCAGGCCGATGTCGGGTCCGTAGACCAAGCCGACGATCGGGCCGCCGACCAGCGCGAGAAGGGCCCCGAGCAGCACGCCGACGCGGCCTTCGCGCCAGATGATCCTGATCGTGTCGGAGAAGCGGACTTCGCCGACGGCCATGGCTCGGATGATGACGGCCGATGCCTGGGAGCCGGAGTTGCCGCCGACGCCGGTGAGCAGGGAGATGAACACGGCCAGGACGGTGGCCTGTTCGAGCGCGGCCTCGTAGTAGTCGAGGACCGAGACGGTGAGCGTCCCGGCGATGCCGAGCAGCAGCAGCCAGAAGGCGCGTTTGCGGGCGAGCATGAACACGCCGGCCGACAGGTAGGGCCGCTCCAGCGGTTCGGCCGCGCCGGCGCGGGCGGCGTCCTCGGTGTCCTCGGCTTCGAGGATCTCCATGGCGTCGTCGAAGGTGATGAGGCCGACGAGCCGGTCCTCGTGGTCGACGACCGGCAGCGCCGCGAGGTTGGCCTCTTGGACCAGGCGCGCGGCCTCCTCCTGGTCGGTGTCGGTGCGGACCTGGTGGTGGTCCTCGGCCATGAGGTCGGCGACGACGGTGTCGGGGTCGGCGGCGACGAGGTCGGGCAGTGCCACGGTGCCGATGACTTTGCGGCGCCCGTCGGTGACCGGCAGAATGTCGAGGTGGCGGGGGCGGGTGCGCAGATGCCGGATGCGCTCGATCGCGTCGGCGGCGATCATGGAGGCCCGCAGGGAGACGTAGTCGGGGGTCATGATGCGCCCGGCCGACTCCGGGTCGTAGCCCAGGAGCTGGGCGGTCGAGCGGCGCTCAGAAGGGCTGAGCTGCTCTTGGAGCCTGGTGGCGACCATCGCGGGCATCTCGTCGAAGAGCTTGGCGCGGTCGTCGGCCTCCATGGAGTCGAGGAGGTCGCGGACGGTCTCGGTTTTGAGGGCGTCGAGCAGTTCCTGCTGGTGGACGGTGTCGAGTTCCTCGAACACGGCCAGCGCGCGGTCCTTGGGGAGGAGGCGGAATCGGACCGCCTGATCGCCGAGGTCCATGCGGGGCAGCTCTTCGGCGAGTTCGACGACGGAGGATTCGGTCAGTTCGACTCGGAGCGCCGCCAGGGAGTCGACGGCCGCTGCGACGCTCTGGGAGCGCGGGGTCTTTCCGGTTTCCGGTTGGATGGTCTGATGCGACACCAGAGCCACCTCCTAGCACGAGAGAACGGCCGTGCTCCCGGTCCGTGGCTACGGCGGCGGACCGGCCTCGCGATGGCGCGGAGCACGGGAGAAGGAAGTTGAGAAGTGCACGCGTGTATCTCGACCAGGACTCGCGTCATCGCCCATTGCTCCCACCTCCTCCGATCCGTTCGGTTTCCGGCGGGCTCCAGCCTAGCAAGGGCGGTTGGACGCCGCCTTGATTCCGCGCACCGGGGAATCGCGGCTCACACCTTGGGAGGAGCCTCGATCCGCGCGACGGGTGATCACGGCTGTCGCCATCGGGGGAAACAGCAAGCGGCGCGGGCCCCTCGCCGGGGCCGCGCCGCTTTCCGTTCGCTCGAAGGTCAGGAGAGCTTCTCCAGGATGATCTTGCGGACCGCGCCGGCGTCGGCCTGGCCCTTGGTGGTCTTCATGACCGCGCCGATGAGCGCTCCGGCGGCGGCGTGCTTGCCGCCGCGGATCTTCTCGGCGACATCGGGGTTGGCGGCGATGGCCTCGTCGACGGCCGCTTCGAGCGCGCCGGTGTCGGAGACGACTTCGAGGCCGCGGGCGGCGGCGACGTCGGCCGGCTCGCCTTCGCCGGCGAGGACGCCGTCGATGACCTGGCGGGCGAGCTTGTCGTTGAGTCGGCCCTCGTCGACCATGGTCTGGAGCGCGGCGACCTGCTCGGGCGTGATGGCCAGCGCGCCGAGTTCGGTGCCGGTCTCGTTGGCGCGGCGGGAGAGTTCGCCGAGCCACCATTTGACGGCGCTGGAGGCGGCGGCGCCGGCGGCGATGGTGGCGGCGATGAGGTCGACGGCGTCGGCGTTGACGACCGACTGCATCTCCTTGTCGCCCAGGCCCCATTCGGCTTGGAGGCGCTCGCGCCGGCGGCGGGGCGGTTCGGGCAGGCTCGCGCGGAGCTTGTCGACCCATTCGCGGTCGGGTTCCATGACGGCCAGGTCGGGTTCGGGGAAGTACCGGTAGTCGGTGGCCTCCTCTTTGGAGCGGCCGGGGCTGGTCTCGCCGGTGGTCTCGTGGAAGTGGCGGGTCTCCTGGTGGATCTTGCCGCCTTCGTCGAGCAGGGCTGCCTGTCGGCGGATCTCGTAGCGGACGGCGCGGTCGACGCTGCGCAGCGAGTTGACGTTCTTGGTCTCGGTGCGGGTGCCCCAGGGCTCGCCGGGCTTGTTCAGCGAGAGGTTGACGTCGCAGCGCAGCGATCCCTGCTCCATGCGGACGTCGGAGACGCCGAGGGAGCGGACGATGTCGCGCAGTTCGGCGACGTAGGCGCGCGCGACCTCGGGGGCGAGCGCGCCGGCGCCGGGGACGGGCTTGGTGACGATCTCGACCAGGGGGATGCCGGCGCGGTTGTAGTCGACCAGGGACTCTGTCGCGCCGTGGATGCGGCCGGTGGCGCCGCCGACGTGGAGGGTCTTGCCGGTGTCCTCTTCGAGGTGGACGCGTTCGATCTCGACCCGGTACTCCTTGCCGTCGACGACGACGTCGACGTAGCCGTCCTCGCAGAGCGGCTCCTCGTACTGGGAGGTCTGGAAGTTCTTCGGCATGTCCGGGTAGAAGTAGTTCTTCCGGGCGAAGCGGGTCCATTCGGCGATGCGGCAGTTCAGGGCCAGGCCGATCTTCATGGTGGCTTCGACGGCGGCCCGGTTGGCGACCGGGAGCGCGCCGGGCAGGGCCAGGCAGACCGGGCAGACCTGGGTGTTCGGTTCGGCGCCGAAGGTGGTCGAGCAGCCGCAGAACATCTTGGTCTCGGTGTCGAGCTCGATGTGGGTCTCGAGGCCGAGGACGGGCTCGTAGGCCTCGACTGCCGCCTCGTAGGCGCTGAGTTTCGTCATGGTCGGCTACTTCCCCTCAATCTCGGGCGCGGTGTCGGCCAGCAGGGGCGCTTGGGTCGATTCGAGCGCCGCCGCGACGCGGTAGGTCACGTCGTCGCCCATGACCGGGCCCATGACCTGGAGTCCGACGGGCATGCCCTCGGAGAGGCCGACCGGCACCGATACGCCCGGGCCGCCGTAGAGGTTGGTCGGGATGGTGAACAGGTCGGCGAGGTACATCTGGTACGGGTCGCCGGTGCGCTCGCCGTATTTGAAGGCGATGAACGGCGTGGTGGGGCTGATGAGGGCGTCGACCTGCTCGAAGGCGGCCTCGAAGTCGCGTTTGATGAGGGTGCGGACCTTCTGGGCCTGGCCGTAGAACTGGTCGACGTAGCCGGCCGAGAGCGCGTAGGTGCCGAGGATGATGCGGCGCTTGACTTCGGGTCCGAAGCCGGCTTCGCGGGTGAGGCTCATGACTTCTTCGAGGCTCTTCTGTCCGTCGTCGCCGACGCGGAGGCCGTAGCGGACTCCGTCGTAGCGGGCGAGGTTGGAGCTGGCCTCGGAGGGCGCGATGAGGTAGTAGGTCGGCAGCGCGTAGGTGAACGACGGGCAGGAGACCTCGACGATCTCGGCGCCGAGTTTGACCAGCTGGTCGACGCCGGCCTGGTAGGCCTCGACGACGCCGGTCTCGGCGGCGCCGGCGCCTTCGGCGAACTGCTTGACGACGCCGAGCTTGACGCCGGTCAGGTCGCCGGTGGCGCCGGTGCGGGCGGCTTCGGCGACCGGTGGGACGGGCGCGTCGATGGAGGTCGAGTCGCGCGGGTCGTGGCCGGAGATGACCTCGTGCAGGAGCGCGGCGTCGAGCGCGTTGCGGGACACCGGCCCGGGGGTGTCCAGTGAGGACGAGAAGGCGATGAGGCCGTAGCGGGAGTTCGACCCGTAGGTGGGTTTGGCGCCGAAGGTGCCGGTGACGGCTCCGGGCTGCCGGATCGAGCCGCCGGTGTCGGTGCCGATGGCCAGGGGGGCCATCTTGGCGGCGACGGCCGCGGCCGAGCCGCCGCCCGAGCCGCCGGGGATGCGTCCGGTGTCCCACGGGTTCGCGGTCTGCTGGTAGGCCGAGTACTCGGTCGAGGAGCCCATGGCGAACTCGTCGAGGTTCGTCTTGCCGAGGATCGGCATCCTCGCGGCCCTGAGGCGCTCGACGATGGTGGCGTCGTAGGGCGGGATCCAGTCTTCGAGGATCTTGGAGGCGGCGGTGGTGGGCAGCCCCTTGGTGACCACGACGTCCTTGACGGCGATCGGGACGCCCGCGAGCGGTCCGAGCTCCTCGCCGGCCTCGCGGGCGGCGTCGACTTCGGCGGCGGTCGCGAGCGCGCCTTCGCGGTCGATGTGGAGGAAGGCCTTGATGCGGCCGTCGACGGCGTCGATGCGGTCGAGGAAGGCGGTCGTGACCTCGACGGCGGTGAGGTTCCCGTCGCGGATGTCGGCGGCGAGTTCGGCCGCCGTCTTGTCGATGATCGGTGCCATGCGCTAGGCCTCCTCGTCCAGGATGCGGGGGACGCGGAAGCGGCCTTCGGCGGTGTCGGGTCCGCCGGCGAGGGCGGCGTCGCGCGGCAGCGACCGCTGGGGCTGGTCTTCCCGGAACACGTTCACCAGCGGCACCGCGTGGGAGGTCGGTTCGACGCCTTCGGTGTCGACCTCGCCGAGGGCCTTCATCGATTCGAGGATGACGTCGAGCTGGCCGGCGAAGGCGTCGAGCTCGTCATCGGTGACTTCGAGGCGGGCCAGTCGCGCCAGGTGCGCGACTTCCTCGCGTGAAATCGTACTCACGACAGGTGTTTCCTAACGGTTTCTAGCTGCGGGAAGACTTATCGAGTCTAGGACGCGCAAGGCGGGGTCGGTCGGCGACCCTGTCCGAATCGCCGGTGGGGTCACTGGCGCCGAAATGACGTTGACAGCGATTCGTCGGCCCTGCGCACGGCGGCTCTAGCCACAGCCGATGTGACGTGATACTCTCTCGATACTGGTTCGGAACGGGTTTCCTGGTTTCCTTTCTGTTTCCTTGCTATGAACGAGTCGGTGGGTGTTCCGACTTGTGGTGGTGTTCCTGAGCCAGTACGGGCCCCGGGCGAAAGTCCGGGGCCCGATTTCTGTTCGAGGCCGCTTTCGGCTCACCGGCTCTCCATGCCGCACTCATTTATGGCTCGCGAGCTCGCCATGCCAGGCCCTCCACAGATCCGCGTAGTGGCCGTCGCGGGTGATGAGCTCGTCATGGCTGCCGAGCTCGGCGACCAGGCCGTCCTCGACCACCGCGATCCGGTCGGCGTCGTGGGCGGTGTGGAGCCGGTGGGCGATCGCGATCACGGTGCGGCCCTCCAAGACCGCGCCCAGAGCCCGCTCGGTGTCCCGGGCGGCCCGCGGATCGAGCATGGCGGTGGCCTCGTCGAGAATGACCACGTCCGGGTCGGCCAGGATGATGCGGGCCAGCGCGATCTGCTGCGCCGAGGCGGCGTCCAGTTCCCGCGAGGTGCCGC
Source organism: Glycomyces halotolerans (assembly GCF_054779575.1). Taxonomy (NCBI): domain Bacteria; kingdom Bacillati; phylum Actinomycetota; class Actinomycetes; order Glycomycetales; family Glycomycetaceae; genus Glycomyces; species Glycomyces halotolerans. The sequence continues at coordinate 104,558 of NZ_BAAGXZ010000006.1, read as the reverse complement.
CCAGGCGCGTGTCGAGCCCTTCGGGGAGGTCGAAGGCCCAGTCGGCGCCGACCGACGCGAGCGCGGATTCGAGCTCGGCGTCGGCGGCTTCGGCCTTGGCGAGGATGAGGTTGTCGCGCAGGCTCGCGGTGAACACGTGGTGCTCCTGGGTGACCAGGGTGACGCGGCGGCGGCGTTCGTCCAGCGGCAGCGCGGCGACGTCGACGCCGCCGATGGTGACGGTGCCTGACCGGGGCACGTCCGCTCCCGACACGAGCCGGGCGAGGGTCGACTTGCCGGCTCCCGAGGGTCCGACGACGGCGAGGCGCTGCCCGGCCGGGACGGTCAGGCTCACTCCGTGCAGGACGTCGCCGCCGGTGGGGTAGGCGTAGCGGACCTCGCGCAGCTCCACCGTCCCGTCGACGGGCGTCTCTACGGTGGTGCGTTCCTCGGTGTCCTCGGCTTCGGCGACGCCTTCGATGCGGGCCATCGCGGCGAAGCCGCGCTGGATGCGTTCGACCCACATCAGGATGTGGTCGAGCGGGAACATGATCTGGCGGGTGAGGACTGCGCAGCTGGCGACCATGCCGAGGCTGACGGTGCCGTTGAAGTAGAGCGCGCCGCCGATGAGCAGGACCGCGGCGGTCGGCAGGGCGTAGGTGGCGTCGAGGAACGGGAAGAAGACGCTGCGCAGGAACAGGGTGTAGCGGGTGGCGCTCCAGTGTTCGGCGACGGTGTCGTCGCCGGCGCGGCGGCGCTGGTCCTGGATCCGGTAGGCCTCGGTGGTGCGGGCGCCGTCGGCCGAGGCGCCGAGCGTGTCGCCGATCTCGGATTCGGCTTCGCGTTCGCGCAGGTAGCCGGCGCGGGCGCGCTTGAGGTACCAGCGGGTGCCGACGGTGATCGGCGGGACGGCGACGAGCATGCACAGGCCCAGCAGCGGGCTGACCCACAGCATCGCGCCGAAGTACACCAGGACCTTCAGCAGCGAGATGGAGACCTGCGGGACGCCGTCGCGGAACAGGGCGCCGGCTTCGGGCACGTCGGCCGAGGAGCGGGTCATCAGGTCGCCGGAACCGGCCCGCTCGACCACCGGCATCGGCAGTCGCAGGGACCGGTCGACGAACTGCTCGCGCATGCGCGCCGACAGCAGCTCCCCCAGCCGGTGGGCGACGAAAGTGCCGGCCCAGGTGAAGACGATGACGGCGATCACGGCCGCGGCGATGCCGATGGCGAGCCGGTCGACCCCTTCGGCGGTGCCGTCGGCGGCGAGGTTGTCGATGATCTCGCCGAGCAGCAGCGGGGCGACGGCCGCGGCCAGCGCCGCGACGAAGTGGAGGGCGACGGCGAGCAGGGCGCGGCGCTTCTCGGACATCAGCAGCCGGGCGAAGGCGCGGCGCACCTGCGCGCGGTCGGCGACCGGGAGCTGGCCGCTCTCGGACGCGCCTTCGGGCCGGGCCGGGGACTGCTTCACGGTGGTCACTGTTCCTCCCGGGTGACGAGGGCGCGGTAGTCGGGCCGGTTCTCGGCCAGCTCGTGGTGCGTGCCGGTGGCGACGACCTTGCCGTCGCGCACGAAGGCGACCTGGTCGGCTCGGCCGAGCCACAGCGGCGAAGTGGTGGCCACGGCGGTGGTCTTCCCGTCGCGGGCGGCGGCGAGGCGGTCGACGATGCGGGCCTCGGTGTGCGAGTCGACCGCCGAGGTCGGTTCGCGCAGCAGCAGCGCCTCGGGGTCGGCGGCGAGCGCGCGGGCCAGGCGCAGGCGCTGGCGCTGGCCGCCGGAGAGGGTGCGGGCCTGGTTGTCGAGTCGGGAGTGGAGGCCTTCGGGGAGGGCTTCGACGACGTCGGCGGCGGAGGCGGCCTCGATGGCGGCCTGGACTCGCGGGGCGCCGTCGCGGGCGCCGATGATCTCGGCGAGCGTCCCGGCGAACAGGTAGGCGTCGTGCTCGGCGACCAGGATCCGGCCTCGCAGCTCGTCGCGGTCCATCTTGTCGACCGGGACGTGGCCGAAGCGGGCGTCGGAGTCGCCGTAGCCGCCGAGCCGGTCGAAGACGTCGGCGACCTGGTCCGAATCGGAGCAGGCCACGGCCAGCAGTCCGCCGCCTTCGACGGTGAGTCCCGAGTCGGGGTCGTGGAGCTCGGCGCCGGTCGGGGGCCCCGCCAGCGGGGACTCGACGGTTTCGCGCACCGGCACGCTCAGCAGGTCGCAGACTTTCCCGCAGGCGACGCGGCCTTCGATGATGCGGTAGGAGACGCCGATGAGCCAGTGGACCGGCAGCAGCAGGGCGCTGGTGTAGCCGAAGGCGGCGACCATCTGGCCGGGGCTGATGGCGCCGTCGGCGACCAGGCGTCCGGAGATCCAGACGACGACGCCGATGAGGATCGCCGGGGCGCCTTCGCCGAGGGCGTTGAGCCAGGCGATCGGACCGGCGACCTTGTAGCCGGACTTGCGCAGTTCGTCGGAGTCGCGGCGGTAGGAGGCGCTGAAGCGGTGCTCGCCGCCGATGCCGCGCAGGACTCGCAGTCCGGAGACGATGTCCGAGGCGCGGTCGGTGATGTCGCCGATGCGGTCGCGGTAGGTCTCCTGGCGGGCCTGGAGGCGGGTGAGGACGGGTCCGGTGATGATGCCGACGACGAAGACGCCGGCGAAGATGGTCAGGCCCAGTGAGACCGAGGTGTTGAACAGCAGGATGCCGACGGCGACCAGGCCGGTGACGCAGCCGACCAGCGGTGAGAGGGAGTCGACGGCCTCGGCGATGCGGCGCACGTCGGTGGCGCCGACGCTGACGACCTCGCCGGTGGTGACCTTGCGGCGCAGCTCGTCGCCGAGGCGGTTGACTTTGCGGCCGGCGAGCTGGAGCGCTCGATACGACGCGTCCATGCGCCAGTAGACGGTCAGCCGGTGGGAGTAGACGATCGCGGCGGCGGTGAGGAAGCCGGCGAACACCAGCGCGAGGCTCCAGGCGGTGAGGGCGCCCCAGTCGCGTTCGCGCAGACCGTGGTCGACCGCGCCGGTCAGGAAGTACGGCAGGACCGGGAGACCGCCGAGGGCGAGCGCCGAGGCGACCAGCGCGGAGGCGGCCAGCCCTTTGCGGCGGGTGGCCAGCCAGAACAGGAACGGCCACGGCTTGGTGGGCGGCGGGGTCGCGGAGGCCTCCGTCGAGCCGTCGGGTGAGACGGGGTCTTCGAGCGGGAGTTCGGGAGCATGGAGGAACCTCACTAGGCGACCGTAAAGTAGGCCTCCGACAAGAGGCAATCGATTAAGTCGCGGCAGTGGCGCCGGTCCCATTCGGTCCCGGCCGCCGTGCCCTCGGGCACGGCGGCGGGGGCGCCGGTCAGCGCAGCGCCCGGTACAGGGCGATCCACTGTTCCGGACTCACGTGGCCGACCGGGACACCGCGCGGGATGCCGGCCGCGGCGCGGGCGCGTTCGACGGTCCGGGAGGGGTAGGCCCGGCGCAGCGAAGCCGGCAGCGAGCCGCCGGCGCCGGTGAACCCGAGCTCCACCAGGCGCCGGTACTCCCCCGACTCCCGCGGCGAAAGCAGCGGCTCGGTCCGCCGGTTCAGGTGCAGGACGGCCGAATCGACCCTCGGCACCGGCCGGAACTTCTGGCGGCCGATGCGCTCGCCGAGCGCGATGTCCCAAGTCGGCCAGTGCGTTACGGCGAGTCTCGTCCACCTGCCGAAGTCGCCGCTGTGCTTCCGGGCGAATTCGAGCTGGGTGACCAGCGTCGCCGAGTGCAGCGACCGGGCGGCCAGGCACCAGCGGACGATGTCGGTGGTGATGCTGTACGGCACGTTGGACACGAGCGCGAACGGCTCCCGAGGAGGCCGGACGTCGCGGATGTCGGCGTGGAGGCAGCGCACCCGGTCGTCGCCGGCGAACCTGCGGCGGAGGCGGTCGACGTACCGGCCGTCCCTCTCGTACGCCAGGATTTCCCTGGCGGCGGTCAGGTGTCGGGTCAGCATCCCGTCTCCCGCGCCGACCTCGACCACGAGGTCGGCGCCGCCGATGCCGGAGGCCCGCACGATCCGGCGGGCCACGGCGGGATCGACGAGGAAGTTCTGGGACAGTCGTCTGCGATCCGAAGGTCGGCGGGCGTCGCGGGCATGCGAAGTGGAACGGCTGCGGGACATGGGGGTCCTCCGAGCTGGGCGGTCGAATCAGGACGGTTGATTCGCCTAGGCCCGTGACGGGACGCGGTGTGAGGAGAGGCGACGGCCGCGAGGCGCGGAGGGCCTCAGTGCGTGCTCGGCGTCTGGGGTCGAGCGGAGCGGTCGTCAGCGATCCCGGTCGGTTCCGGAGGATCGGTGCGTCGGCGGGGCCTAGGCCCGCGCGCGCAGCCGAATGTAGAAGGCGGCGGGCGCGCAGGCTCCGCCGATCATCAAAGTTCCCACGCCCCAGAGGCTAACCGGAGCCGCCGGTGGTGTCGAGCGCTTTGTCGCGCCGGGTCGGCTGCGCCGCCGGCTCGGTGCTGTAGCGGCCCGGGAGGTGGAGGCGCAGGACCGACTCGTCGGCCCATTCGGGCACCGCCGAGGGACGCGAGGCCAGGATCATCGCCGTGAACGCCAGCGGCACCGTCCAGATCGCCGGCTGCGACAGCAGGATCGTGGCCACGCCGCTCTCCGTTTCGAGGAACACCGAGGTCAGTGCCGCGCCGGTCGACGCCCCGGCGCCGACGAGCAGACCGACCGTCGCGCCGGTCGCGGTCAGGCCGCGCCACCAGATGCCCAGGGTCAGCAGCGGGCAGAACGTCGAGGCGGCGACGGCGAACGCCCACCCGACCAGGACGTTGATGTCGACGTCCGCGGCCGGCAGCGCCAGCGCCACCGCCAGCGCGGTGCCGGCGACCACGCCCGCGCGCAGGCGCGAGAGCGAGCCGCCGAACAGGTCGTGCGACAGCCCGCCGGCCAGGGCGAGCAGCAGTCCCGAGGAGGTCGACAGGAAGGCCGCGAAGGCGCCGGCGGCGACCAGGGCGGTCAGGACCGCGCCGACGGTTCCGGGGGCTATCTGGCCGGGGACCAGGACGGTGATCACGTCGGTCTCCTCGGGGTCGGGGGCCACGACGCGGCCGAGGAGCCCGTAGACGACCGGGAACAGGTAGAAGACGCCGAGCAGGACGATGACGCTCACCGCGACGCGGCGGGCGGCGCGGGCTCCGGCGACGGTGTGGAAGCGCATCACCACGTGCGGGAGCCCCATGGCGCCGAGTGTGGTGGCGACCAGGACGGAGACGGTGGCCAGGAGGGGCTGTCCGGCGCCGTCGAGGTCGAGCAGGGGGCGCATCCAGGCGGGGTCGACGTCGATGGGGTTGAGGGCGGCTTCGCGGCGTTCGGGGCCGGCCAGGGCGATGAGGAACAGGGCCGGGCCGGCGATGAAGGCGAGTTTGAGGAGGTAGTGGAAGGCCTGCACGTAGGTGGCCGAGCGCATGCCGCCGACGGCGATCGTGGAGGAGACGACCAGTCCGGCGCCGACCACGCCGATCCAGTACGGGATGCCGCTGACCAGTTCGAGGACCACGCCGGCGGCCTTGAACTGGGGAATGAGGTAGAGCAGCATGATGACCAGGACGACCAGGCCGCACATGCGACGGATGCGGGGCGAGCCGAGGCGGTATTCGGCGAAGTCGGGGACGGTGTAGGCGCCGCTGCGGCGCATGGGGCCGGCGACGAGCGCGGCGACCAGCACGTATCCGGCGGTGAAGCCGACGGCGTACCACATGGCGCCGACGCCGTTCTTGACCAGGAGTCCGGCGAGGCCGAGCACGGAGGCCGCCGAGACGTACTCGCCGGCGATGGCCATGGCGTTCCAGCCGGGGACGATGCGGCGGGAGGCCACGAGGAAGTCGGGGGTCGAACGCGCCGCGCGCACCCCCCAGACGCCGATGACGACGCTGGCGACGAGCACCAGACTGATGGCGGCCAGGCCGATCATCGGGAATCGGCCTCGATGCGTTCGGCGTGGCGAACGTGGTGGACCGCCAGGGCGAGCAGGAGCGGGTAGGGGGCGAAGAAGAGCACCGCCCAACCGAGTCGCCCCGAGAGGAGTGCGGCGGTGGTGAGGAGGACGGCGAGGACGGTGCCGAGGAGGAGGGCGGTGCGGGCGGCCAGGCGGCGCTGGCGGCGCAGGGCCCGTTCGGCGGCCTGCATGTCGATGGCCGTGGAGGCGATCGGTGGCAGGCCTTCGCGGTGGCTGCCGCGACGCATCGCGTCGGTTCGGCGGCGCAGCGCGAGGCGGGTCTGCGGGCTGATCACGCGGACTCGCTGGTTCATCGCCGGTCACTCCGTTCGGGGGTGTTCGGGGATGGCGGGCGGTGGGCGGGGCCGGTCATGGGCGGCTCCGGTCCTCGCTGCGGGCGGCTTGGAGGAGGCGTTCCCGCAGGAGCCGGGAGTGGCGGCGGCTGACGGGGACCTCGCCGGCGTCGGTGACGGCCACGAGGCCGGCGGTGGAGGTGACGCGCAGTTCGGTGACGGCGGCGAGGTTGACGAGGTAGGAGCGGTGGGCGCGCACGAAGCCGGCGCCGTCCCAGACCTGTTCGAGGTAGGTGAGGGACTGGCGCAGCAGGTGGGAGTTGTGTTCGCCCTGGCTCGGGATCGGCGGGCGCGGCGAGCCGGCGGGCGCGGGCGGGTCCTCGCCGAGGTGGAGGCGGACGTAGTCGCCGTGGGCTTCGACGTAGGCGATGTCGTCGCGGCGGATGAAGACGGTGCGTCCGGACAGTTCGACCTGCACGACGGCGAGGTCGTCGGCCTTCTCCCCCGCCGCGCCGGGGCCGCGCCGGTGGTGGTCGATGCGGGCGACCGCCTCGGCGAGGCGTTCGGGGCGGATGGGTTTGAGCAGGTAGTCGACGGCGCCGAGGCCGAAGGCCTCGACGGCGTGGTTGTCGTAGGCGGTGACGAAGGCGATCGCGGGCGGGTCGGAGAGGCGGGTGAGGATGCGGGCGACGTCCATGCCGTTGAGGCCGGGCATGGCGATGTCGAGGAAGACGGCGTCGAAGGTGCCGCTGCCGAGCAGGCGTACGGCTTCGTCGCCGCCGTCGGCGCATACGACGTCGCCGACCGCGGGCAGGTCGGCGAGTCTGCCGGCCAGTTCGGTCCGGGTGGACGGCTCGTCTTCGACGACGAGGACGCGCAGGCGCTTCATTGGGCGTGGACTCCTCGGGCGTATCGGGGTATGCGGATGGTGGCCTTTGTACCGGCTCCCGGGGCGGTGTCGAGCCAGAGGCCGTATTCGGGGCCGTAGACGGCGCGGAGGCGGCGGTCGACGTTGGCCAGGCCGATGCCGCCGGCGCCTTTGCGGCTGCCGGTGAGGACGGCTTTGGCGTGGTCGGGTTCCATGCCGGCGCCGTCGTCTTCGACTTCGATGATGCAGAGGGCGCCTTCGGAGAATCCGCGTACGGCGATGTGGCCGACGCCGGGGCGGGACTCGAAGCCGTGGCGGACGGCGTTCTCGACGATGGGCTGGACGACGAGGAACGGGATCGGCACCGGCAGTACTTCGGGCGCGAGCTGGACGGTGATGTCGAGGCGGTCGTCGAAGCGCGCCCGCTGGAGCTCGAGGTAGGTCTGGACGGCTTGGAGTTCGTCGGCGACGGTGGCGTAGTCGCCGGTGGCGGCGAAGGAGTAGCGCAGGTAGTCGGAGAAGTCCGAGAGCAGTTCGCGGGCCCGTTCGGGGTCGGTGCGGGTGCGGGCGCTGATGGCGGCCAGCGCGTTGTGCATGAAGTGGGGCGAGATCTGGGCTCGGAGGGTGCGCAGGTCGGCCTCGGCGATGCGCTCGCGGGCGCGGTCGAGCTCGGCGTGGTCGAGTGCGGTGGCGACGAGGCGGGCGGCCTCGGTGAGTTCGGCGTCGGTGACGTCGCCGGCGACGATGAGGCATCCGGCGAGGTCGCCGGAGACGACGAGCGGGGCGGCTCTGAGGGGCGGGTCGGTGACCGGCTCGAGGACTTCGAGGGTCTCGGCGAGGATCTGGGCGACGGCGGCGCTGTCGAGGCGGCCGGCGGTGGCGATGACGCGGTCGCAGTCGGCGAGGGCGACGGCGTCGGCGCCGAGGAGGCGGGCGAGGCGGCGGGCGGCGTCGGTGGTGCGTTTGCCGTCGAGCCCGTCGGCGAGGGCTTCGCCGACCTGGCGGGTGAGCCGCATGGCGGCCAGTGTCGCCGCACCGGCGGTGCGGCGACGGAGCTGCTGATGCGGGGATCGGGCGATCACCAGCCAACTGTAACCTGGCGCACATCCTCTGCTACGAGGCCGGTGCGCCAGGAGTTCGGGGGAATGCGGGGAGGGCCGAGGGTTAGGCCCTCCCCGCGGGAAGCGGCTCAGTGTCTGACGGCCCGCTCCGATCCGGCCCCGGTGAGTGCCCGCACTTGGAGAGTGGCGAACCGGTCCGGCTTCGATTCGGAGCTCATCAACGTACCGACCACGGCGCAGACGAGTCCGAGCGGGATCGACACCAAGCCGGGGTTCGACATCGGGAACCAAGCGATGTCGACCCCCTCGCCGAGCAGCGAATTGGGTGTGCTCGAGAAGACCGGCGAGGAGATCACCAGTCCGAGGGCGGCGATGAGGCCGCCGTAGATCCCCGCCAGCGCACCGGCCGTGTTGAACCGTTTCCAGAACAGGCTCAGCAGCAGGGTGGGGAAGTTCGCCGACGCCGCGACGGCGAAGGCGAGCGCCACCAGGAAGGCGACGTTGAGGTTCTGGGCGAAGATCGCCAGGATGATGGCGGCGACGCCCACGCCGATGGCCGCGAAGCGGGCGAAGACGACTTCTTGGCGGTCGGTGGCGGTGCCGCGGCGGATGACGCTGTTGTACAGGTCGTGCGCCAGCGACGAGGACGAGGCGATCACCAGGCCGGCGACGGTCGAGAGGATCGCCGCGAACGCCGCCGAGGCGATGATCGCGAGCATGATCGAGCCGACGGTGGATCCGCCGAAGTTGGATCCGGCCGCTTCGGCCAACTGGGGCGCGGCGGTGTTGCCGGCCGCGTTCTGCGCCGTGATCGCCTCCGCGCCGACCATGGCGGCCGCCCCGAAGCCGAGCACCAGGGTGAGCAGGTAGAACGAGCCGATCAGGCCGATGCCCCAGTTGACCGACTTGCGGGCCGACCTGGAGTCCGGGACGGTGTAGAACCGGATGAGGATGTGGGGCAGGCCCGCGGTGCCGAGCACCAGCGCCAGCGCGAGGCTGATGAAGTCGAGCTTGTTCCACATCGTCTGCGTCGCGTCCGCCACTTCGACGCCGAAGCGTTGTCCCGGTTCGAGGAACGAGGCCCCGACGCCTGAGGCTTCGGCGGCGTCGCCGAGGAGGCTGGAGATGTTGAAGTTGTACTCGACGAGCACCATGAGCGCCAGCAGCGCGGCGCCGCCGAGCAGTACGCACGCCTGGACGATCTGGACCCAGGTGGTGCCCTTCATGCCGCCGAGGGCGACGTAGAGGATCATCAGGAGTCCGACCAGGACGATGCCCGCGATCTTGGCGGTGTCGGCGTCCATGCCCAGGAAGGTCTGTCCTTCCTGGATTCCCAGCAGCAGCGCGATGAGCGCGCCGGCGCCGACCATCTGGGCGATCAGGTAGAACACCGAGACGCTCATCGTCGAGATGGCCGCGGCGGTGCGGACCGGGCGCTGCCTCATGCGGAAGGACAGCACGTCGGCCATGGTGAAACGGCCGGAGTTGCGCAGGAGCTCGGCGACGAGGAGCAGGGCGACGAGCCAGGCGACGAGGAATCCGATGGAGTAGAGGAATCCGTCGTAGCCGGAGAGCGCGATGGCGCCGGCGATGCCGAGGAAGGAGGCCGCCGACATGTAGTCGGAGGCGATGGCGAAGCCGTTCTGCCAGGGCTTGAAGCCGCGCCCGCCGGAGTGGAAGTCGGTCGCGTCGCGCGTGTGGCGCCGGGCCCAGACGGTGATGGCGATGGTGGCCGCCACCATCAGCAGGAACAGCGTGAACGTCAGGGTGCGGCTCTCGGAGGCGGTCTGTGCGAGGAGGTTCATCGGTTGTCGCCTCCGTAGTGGAGCTCGTCGTGGAGTTCCTGGGCTCGGGGGTCGTATTGGCGGGCGGCGTAGCGGGAGTAGGCCCAAGCGATGCCGAAGGTGGACACGAACTGCAGGAGGCCGAAGACGAGGGCGACGTTGATGTTGCCGAACAGCACGGTGCCCATGAAGTCGCGGGCGTAGGCGGACATGAGGACGTACAGGAAGTACCAGGCGAAGAAGCCGACCGTGGCGGGCACGATGAAGCGGAAGAGTCGGCGCCTCAGGTCGATGAAGCGGGGATCGTCGTGCATCGCGGCCAAGTCTTCTTCGGTCACGGCGGGCGGTGGGCCATCGCGCATGGGGGTTGTGGCCATCGGACCTTCCTCCTTGAAGGGGTTGCCGTGTCGGACTGATGTCTGGCGCGAGTCGACACGGTGACGTGCATTACCAAGGAACGTAAGGCCCTGCGTTGAGCTTGAGAAGTGTCGATCTGTTCCCGGTCGACGGGCGCGCGCTCTTTGCGCCGGGCCTTCGACGAGCGGTCGGCGAACGGTCGACGGGCGGTCGCGAGGATTTTTTCCGCCGCGAACGATGAGCCTCCGCGGGACGGGTCGTCGGTACTGGTGTAAGCGAAACCAGCAGAGAGGACGCCGATCATGGCCAGCAAGATGATCTTCGTGAATCTTCCGGTGGAGGACCTGGACCGCTCCAAGTCGTTCTACGAGTCGCTCGGGTGGTCGATCAACCCGGAGTTCACCGACGAGAACGCCTCATGTGTCGTCATCGACGACAACATCTGTCTGATGCTGCTCACCAAGGCCTACTACACGACCTTCTCGGAGCGCCCGATCGCGGACACCAAGAGCACCTCCGGCTCGGCGTACGCGCTGTCGCTGCCGAGCAGGGAGGCGGTGGACGAGCTCACCGAGAAGGCGATCAAGGCCGGCGGCTCGGAGGAGACGGCGAAGAGCGAGCGTCGCGAGCAGGAGGAGCAGGTCGGCATGCACGGCCGGACCTTCCTGGACCCGGACGGCCACCAGTGGGAGCCGTTCTGGATGGACTACCCCGGCGCGGCCTGAAGGCTCGGCACGGGCTCGACTCGGGCTTGGCTCAGGACGCCTACAGGACGAGAACGGCCGCCCCGATGCGGAGGGGCGGCCGTTTTCTCGTGCGCGTTCCGGCGGCGGTTCAGACGCCGCCTCCTCCGCCGGAGTCGGCGCTCGGCGCGGAGCCGCCGTCACCGTGGCCAGGCGCATCGCCCGCGTACGGGTGCGTGGGACCGCCGGGCGGCGGGTACACGGGAGGTTGCGTGGGACCGCCGGGCGGCGGGTACGTCTGCGGCGGATGACCGGGTGGGGCGGTACGGCGTTTCGACCGGATCGCCAGCCAGACGATCAGGCCGACGACGCCCGCGACCACCAGGAGGACGACCGGGAGCAGTATCAGCAGGTGCCAGGGTTTCAGGGCTCCCAAGGGGACACTCCGTTCAACGCTGTCGAAGGGACGAAGCTCCATGGTGGCATGGTTTCGCCCTCAGAGGGTTTCACGCCGGCTCGCGGCGGGGCCTCAGGCTTCGCGGTACTCGTTCGGCAGGCCGAAGATCGGGAACAGCCGGACGGTGTCCAGAAAGTAGTTGAGTCCGGCGATGCGGCCGTCGGCGATCTCCAGGACCGTGATCGACCAAGGGGTCCACAGGCCGGGCTCGTCGCTCGGCTTGTAGTGGCCGAAGGCCGGCAGCCCGTTGGCGGCGACCGGGACCAGGCGGGAGTCGCGGCAGGCCCGGCCGGGTCCGAGCATGAACTCGGTGACCGCTTCGGGACCGGAGAACCACATCGGGATCGGCGGCATCGACAGCGAGACCTCGTCGTGCAGGAGTGAGGTCAGGGCCTTCATGTCGTAGGCCTGGAACGCGGTGACGTAGCCGTCGACCAGGCGTTTGAGGTCGGCGTCGGTCTCGTCGTAGCGCTCGGCCGGTTCGGGCGCGACCTTCTCCATGGTGGCGCGGGCGCGCTGCAGGGCGCTGTTGACCGAGGCCGGGCTGAGCCCGAGTGCGTCGGCGGTCTCGGTGGCCGAGAAGCGCAGCACCTCGCGCATGAGCATGACCGCCCGCTGCTTGGCGGGCAGGTGCTGGACCGCGGCGACGAACGCGAGCCGGAGCGTGTCCTTGGCCGCGGCGGCCTCGGCCGGGTCCGCGCCGTAGGCCATGGCGTCGGGGATCGGCTCGATCCAGACGTAGTCCGGCTCGGGCGCGGGCAGGGGGGAGCCCCCCTCGGAGGCCGGGGCCAGGTCCATGGGGCGGGCGCGCCGCTGCGGTCCCTTGAGCATGTCGAGGCACACGTTGGTGGCGATCCGGTACAGCCAGGAGCGCAGGCTGGAGCGGCCTTCGAAGGAGTCGTAGGAGCTCCAGGCTCGGGTGAAGGTCTCCTGGACCGCGTCTTCGGCCTCGAAGGAGGAGCCCAGCATCCTGTAAGCGTGAGCGCACAGCTCGCGGCGGTGCGGCTCGAAGGACTGGAGGACGTCGTTCATATCGCCACCCTGCCACGGCGGTACGACGAAATCGATGCCACCTGACCGATCGGCACGGCTTTGAGCAGCGTCTTCACCGGTGTTTCAATGGCCCTTGCGGTGTCCGGCGAGCCAGCGGTCGAAGGCGTCGGCGCTCATCGGCTTGGCGAAGTGCCAGCCCTGCGCCGCGTGGCAGCCCCAGCTCTCCAGCTGCTTGCGGACCTTCTCGTCCTCGACCCCTTCGGCGACGACCGCCACGTCGAGCGCCCGGCCCAGGTCGATCGTCGAGGAGACGATCGCGGCGTTGTCGGCGCAGTCGCTCAGCGTGGTCACGAAGGTCTTGTCGATCTTGATCTCGGTGACCGGCAGCCTCCTGAGGTGCTGCATCGAGGAGAAGCCGGTGCCGAAGTCGTCCAGGCTGATGCCGAGGCCGAGGTCGGACAGGCGCTGGACGTTGTCGACCACGCGCCTGGGATCGGCCATCAGCGCGCTCTCGGTGATCTCCAGCTGCAGGCGGGTCGCGTCGACGCCGTAGGCCCGCATCCGCTCGGTCATGTAGTCGGTGAACTCGGGGCTCTGCAGGTCCCGGACGCTCACGTTCACCGCCATGCGCAGGTCGTAGCCGTAGTCGTTCCAGGCCCGCAGCTGCCGCAGCGCGATGTCGACGACCCGCTCGGTGAGCATCCGCATCACCGAGGAGTGCTCGGCGGTCTCGATGATCTCGGCGGGGTTCACCATGCCGCGCTCGGGATGGTTGTAGCGCAGCAGCGCCTCGGCTCCGACGACCTCACCGCTGCTCAGGCAGACCTGCGGCTGGTAGTAGAGGTTGATGCCCGGGGCGCTCGGCTGGTCCAGGGCCCGGCGCAGATCGCCGAGCAGAATCAGCCGCTCGGGTGAATGGTGGTCGAACTCCGGGGCGTAGCGGGTGAAGTTCGCTCCGCGCTTCTTCGACTCGTCCATGGCGATGTCGGCGTGACGGAAGAGGGTCTTGAAGTCGCAGCCGTCGTCGGGGAAGACCGCGATGCCGACCGATCCGTCGATCTCGATGCTGACGTCGTCGACCACGATCGCCTTGTCGAGCCGCGCGCGGATCTCGCGGGCGCATTCGAGCGGGTCGGTCATGCCGTCCAGCTCGCTCCAGACGAAGCCGAACTCGTCGCCGCCCAGGCGCGCGATGCCCTTGCCCGGGGGCTTGTCGTCCACGAAGCGGTTGGCGAGCTCGACCAGGAGCTTGTCCCCCACGTCGTGGCCCAGCGCCGAGTTGACGTCGGCGAAGCGGTCGAGGTCGAGGACCATGACGGTCACGGCGGTGCTCGTCTCGGAGGCGTCGATGACCTTGCCGGCGACGGCCTGCTCGAAGCCCTTGCGGTTGAGCAGGCCGGTCAGAGTGTCCCGGTCGGCCGCCTTCTCGCGTTCGGCGGCGGTCTGCAGGATCCGGTAGACGCTGAAGATCGGGATCGCCGAGGCGGCGACCAGCCACCAGGAGGTCGTCGCCGCGGTGGCCAGGATCGGGGCGATCGCCACCTGCGTGGTCCGCACCGCCCATTCGCTCTTCAGCCACTGGCCGGCGTAGGCCCGCCAACTGCCGCCGGTACGCACCCGCAGGGCGAGCGCGACGAGGCTGGAACTGGTGAGCGTCCAAGCCGCCCCGGCGGCGAACACGCCGACGATCTGGGCCGGCGCCGCGTTCCAGGAGCCGGCGCCGGCGATGGCGTTCCACACCAGCCAGGCCGCGCACAGGGCCAGGGACGTCTGAGAGACGTTGTAAACCGTGCGCCATGCCGAGGCCCGGATCTGCATCGACAGCAGCACCAGCGCCAAGGCCTGCGCGATCAGGGCCGGCACGAATCCCCAGGTCACCATGGTGCCCAGGACGTAGACCAGGAAGATCGAGGCGATCGGCGACATCCAGAACCCGCCCCAGCGGGTGGGGCGCAGTTCGGCGGCCAACGCGAGAGAGGCGGTCAGCCAGAACGCGAAGGGCACGTCGAGCCAGCCGCCCGGCGGCGTCTCGGCGAACGCCGAAACCGCGGTGGCGGACACGACCGCGCACACGGCGGCCGCGGCGATGAAACCGTAATACCGGCCCGGATGCTCTCTCGGCGCAGTATTGCGCATGAGCGTCGTGGCCATATTGCTCCTCCCACTGCCACTCCGTTCAAGGTGACGCGCCAGAATCACCGTTGAACAGCTGTGACCGACTCCTCTGTCATATCGCGATTTCGGCTCCCAGACAACGCTGGCGGCACATGCGGCACAGTTGTAACCGGGGGCTATATCCCCGTTACAGAAATCGCTATCCGCTCCCCGTCGCCGTCCCTCCGGGCGTTGCCCGCGCGCGACCGGAGTCCGCTCGAGGGAACCGAATTGACCTGGCTCGGCGATACGGGACGAATGCACGAGACGACTCTGCCTGGTTCTAACGAATCGACCCCCGCATCGGAATACGGATCGTTATGCATTTGTGATCATTCGGGTTCGCTCCCGACACCATATGGCCCGGGCCCGGGCGTCACTCGTCCGTCTCGATCCCTTCGGCGAGGAATCGTTCGAAATCGGCCGCATCGACGATCCGAAGGCCCAGTTCTACGGCTTTGTCGTACTTCGAGCCGGGCTTGTCGCCGGCGACCACGGCACCGGTCTTCTTCGAGACCGACGAGGTGACCTTGCCGCCGCGGGCCTTGACGGCCGCCGCGGCGCTCTCGCGCGTGTGGTCGGGGATCGCGCCGGTGATGACGACGCTGACTCCTTCGAGGGTCTTGGGGAGCGCCTCGGCGTCCGAGGGGGCCTCGTCCCTCATGCGGACGCCCGCGGAGCGCCAGCGCTCGATGATCTCGCGGTGCCAGTCGACGGCGAACCAGTCTTTGACCGCGGCGGCGATGGTCGGACCGACGCCGTCGATGTCGGCCAGCTCGGTCTCGTCGGCCTCGATGATGCGGTCGAGGTCGCCGAAGTGCTCGGCGAGGGCCTGGGCGGCGACGGGGCCGACGTGGCGGATCGACAGGGCGTTGATCACCCGCCACAGCGGCTGGGACTTGGCCTTCTCGAGGTTCTCGAGCATCTGGACGGCGGTCTTCTTCGGTTCGCCCTCCTTGTTGGCGAAGAGGGTGACGATCTTGTCCTCGCCGGTCTTCTCGTCGGTCTTGGGGAGCCCGGAGTCGGGGTCGCGGACGACGACCTTGATGGGCAGCAGCTCTTCCATGCGGAGGTCGAAGACGCCGCCTTCGTCCGTGAGGACCGGCTCGGCCGGCTCGAGCGGCTGGACCAGGGCGGTGCAGGCGATGTAGCCCATGCGGTCGACGTCGAAGCAGGACCGGCCGGAGAGGTAGGCCAGGCGCTCGCGAAGCTGCGCGGGGCAGGAGCGCGCGTTGGGGCAGCGCAGGTCGACGTCTCCTTCTGAGGCCGGCGCGAGGGTCGAACCGCATTCGGGACAGGTCTCGGGCATGACGAACTCGCGTTCGGAGCCGTCGCGGGCGGCGGCGACCGGTGCGACGATCTCGGGGATGACGTCGCCGGCCTTGCGGACGACCACGGTGTCGCCGATCCTGACGCCCTTGGCCTTGACCTGGTCGGCGTTGTGGAGGGTCGCGAACTCGACTTCCGAGCCGGCCACCCGGACGGGGTCGAGCACCGCGTACGGAGTGGCGCGGCCGGTGCGGCCGATCGAGACCTTGATGTCGAGCAGCCGCGTGTTGACCTCTTCGGGCGGGAACTTGTAGGCGACCGCCCAGCGCGGGGTGCGGGAGGTGGCGCCGAGCCGCCGCTGCGAGGCGATGTCGTCGAGCTTGACGACGACGCCGTCGATCTCGTGGACCAGTTCGTGCCGTTTGCCGCCGAACTCGTGGATGTAGTCGAAGACCTCGTCCATGGTTGCGACCACGCGCCAGTAGGGGCTGGTGGGCAGGCCCCAGGCGTCGAGCGCGGCGTAGGAGTGCGACTGGGACTCGGGCCGGAACCCGCGCAGCGCGCCCAGGCCGTGGGAGATGAAGCTCAGGGGCCGCTCGGCGGTCTTGGCGGGGTCCTTCTGGCGCAGCGACCCGGCGGCGGCGTTGCGGGGGTTGGCGAACGGCGCCTTCCCCGCGGCGACCTGGGACTCGTTGAGTTCGGTGAAGTCGGCGGTCGGGAAGTAGACCTCGCCGCGGACTTCGAGCAGCTCGGGGATGTCGAAGCCTTCGGCGTCCTTGAGGCGCCTGGGCACGGCGGCGATGGTGGCGACGTTCGCCGAGACGTCCTCGCCGGTGACGCCGTCGCCGCGGGTGGCGGCGCGGACGAGCCGACCGTTTTCGTATACCAGGTCGACGGCGAGGCCGTCGATCTTGAGCTCGCAGAGGTAACGGGCGTCGGGAGCCTCCTCGGAGACTCGCTCGGCCCAGGCCCGGACCTCCTCTTCACTGAAGACGTCCTGGAGGCTGAGCATCTTCTCCAGGTGGTTCACCGGCGTGAACGCCTCCGAGAAGGTGCCGACCTGCTGGGTCGGCGAGTCGGCGCCCTTCAGCTCCGGATACTTCGTCTCGATGTCGACCAGCTCGTGCATGAGCTCGTCGAACTGCGAGTCCGAGATCGTCGGCTCGTTGTCGGCGTAGTAGCGGCGGCGGTGCTCGGTGATCTCGGCGGCCAGTCGCTCGTGGCGCGCCCTGGCGGCGTCGAAATCGGCGTCTTCGGTGCTCACGGGACCTATTGTGGCAGCTTGATACGACATTCCGGTGCCGGTGAAGGCTTATGCAAGCGGACAACTTCCGTTCACTCGACGGCAGCCTGCTCATCCACTCCGGTCGGAAACATCTGTGCTGACAGTGACATATCAGGGCTCGAAGAAGGAGCATCAACTTGGCCAGCCAGACCAGCGGCTCGCAAGCTTCGCCGACGATCGACGCTTCCGGCTCTACCGATAACGACGGCACCAGCCGCCGCGGCTTCCTGCGCCGCGGCGCCACCGCGGCCGGCGGCGGCCTGTTCGCCGTCGCGGCCATGGAGGGCATGACCATCCGCGCGGCCTCCGCCAAGGAGGGCAACAAGGACCGGACCGCCGAGAACAACGGCGGCTACGGCGAGCTGCGCCCCCTGACCCGCACCGACCCCGAATCCGGCTTCGAGCAGACCCTCTGGCTGCCCGAGGAGTTCGACTTCAAGGTCTTCTCCACCGCCGGCAGCATGATGCCCGACGGCAACGTGGTCCCGCTCGGCCACGACGCCATGGCCTGCTTCGCCACCGGCGACCCGAACGTGTACCGGATCGTCCGCAACCACGAGGAGCGCACCGGCCCCGGCTCCGTGGCGCCCTCGGGCCGCGAGGAGCACCGCTACGACCCGATCGGCGGTGGCGGCACCACCACCATGCGGGTGCGCTGGGACCAGGACCAGCCGGTCTTCGAGCAGGCATGGATGTCGCTCTCTGGCACGATCGTCAACTGCGCCGGCGGCCCGACCCCGTGGGGCTCGTGGCTGTCGTGCGAGGAGACCGTCGCCGGGACCGGCTCCGGCTGGGGCGCCGACCACGGCTACGTGTACGAGGTCCCCGCCGACTCTCCGCACGAGGTGACCCCCGTGCCGCTGAAGGACATGGGCCGCTTCGTCCACGAGGCCGTCGCGGTCGACCCGGGCACCGGCATCGTCTACGAGACCGAGGACCAGGGCACCTCCGGGTTCTACCGCTTCCTGCCCAGTACCCCCGGCGTCCTGGCCGACGGCGGGCAGCTGCAGATGCTCAAGGTCAAGTCCGAGTGGAACTACGACACCCGCACCGGCCAGAAGCTGCGCAAGTCCATCCCGGTCGAGTGGGTCGACATCGACGACCCGGACCCGGCGGACGCCGAGGAGAACGCGCTGGCCGTGTTCAACCAGGGCTGGGAGCGCGGCGGTGCGGTCTTCGGCCGCCTCGAGGGCGCCTGGTGGGGCAACGGGGCGGTCTACATCGCCTCGACCTCCGGCGGCGACGAGGGCGAGGGCCAGATCTGGGAGTACATCCCGAGCGGACGCAGCGGGGGGCGCCTGCGGCTCGTGTTCGAATCGCCCGACCCCGAGGTGCTGTCGTTCCCGGACAACATCACCGTCTCCCCGAACGGGAACCTGGTCCTGTGCGAGGACACCAGCCGCGCGCTGCCGGCCGTGCGCGGTCTGACCCGCGAAGGCGAGATCTTCCCGTTCGTCTACCACGAGGGCAGCCGCGAATGGTGCGGTGCGACCTTCTCCCCCGACGGACGGGTCCTGTTCGTCAACATCCAGGGCTCCACCCGCGGCGAGCCGACCGACCCGGACCTCGAGCCGGGCCGCACGATCGCCATCTGGGGCCCCTGGGAGAAGGGCGTTCTCTAGACGCCTTCCCGACCGCCGGCCTCCCACAGGGCCGGCAGCGGAGAATCCGGTCGCGCGACCATCCCGCCCCGTTTCGCGCGGCCGGATTCTCGTCGTCTCAGACCTCGACCGGGAGCGCGCCGGAGGCCTCGACGCGTCCGGTGAGGACTCCGGCCAGCGCGCGCATCGCCCCGGTGGTCCCCGCGTAGGTGGCCATGGCGACCACCGCGTCGGGGAAGTGGGCGACGTCGTAGGGCTTGCCGGTCGAGACCGCGGCGGTGCGGGTGCCGGTGTCGGCGACCGAGCGGACGCGCCCCATCTGGTCGCCCCATTCGCCCGCGTCTTCGCAGAGCACCACGGCGAAGTCGGCGTCCCAGGCGCCGAGGGAGGACGAGGCGTCCGCGCCTTCGTCGGCGAGCGCCTGGACGAGTGCCTCCACCGGGCCCGAGCTGGGACCTTCGACGGCGACGGCGGCGCCGGGCGCGATCGGGAGGAGTTCGGCGCCGTCGGCGACGGTGACGGTCTGCTCGAACAGCGACGCGGCGGCGCTGCGGTGCTCTTCGGATCCCACGGTGGCTTCCGCGTGTCGGGCCGCTTCGTCGGGGCCCACCGGTTCGCCGTCGAATCCTCGGTGGTAGCGGACACGGAGCAGGCGGCGGACCGATGCGTCGATGCGGTCCTCGGTCAGGGTGCCGTCGGCGACCGCCTGGAGGACCGCGTCGTAGGCGGTCGGGAGGCTCTTGGGCATGAGCAGCAGGTCGACGCCGGCTTCGAGGGCGAGCACGGGGATCTCGGCGTCCGAGTGCTGGACGCGGACGCCTTCCATGTTGAGCGCGTCGGTGGTCACGGCGCCTTCGAAACCGAGTTCGTCGCGGAGCAGGCCGGTGAGGATCGGCTTGGAGAGGGTGGCCGGGGTGCCGGAGTCGTCGAGCGCGGGGAACCGGAGGTGGGCGGACATGATGAAGTCGGTCTCGGCCTCGATCGCCGACCGGAACGGCGGCAGGTCGATCGAGCGCCACTCGTCTTCGCTGTGGGTGATGACCGGCAGGCCCACGTGGGAGTCGACGTCGGTGTCGCCGTGGCCGGGGAAGTGCTTGGCGCAGGCGGCTATGCCGCCGCCGAGGTCTTGGAAGCCGGTCACTTGGGCGGCGACCATCTCGGCGGCCAGCGTCGGGTCCGATGAGAAGGAGCGGAGGCCGATGACGGGGTTGGCGGGGTTGACGTTGACGTCGGCCACGGGCGCGAAGTCGACGTTGACGCCCATGGCGCGCAGTTCGGCGCCGCAGACGCGGGCGGACTGCCCGGCGACGGCCGGGTCGTGGGAGGCGCCGAGGGCCATGGCGGCGGGCAGTTGGGTGGCGGGCTCGCCGATGCGGGTGATGGGCCCGTGTTCCTGGTCGACGCCGATGAGGGCCTGTACGCCGGTGTGCTCGACGGAGGCTCGGTGGATGCCGGCCGAGAGGCGGGCGATCTGCGCGGGGTCGGCGAGGTTGTCGGTCCAGTCGAAGTAGATGAGGCCGCCGACGCGGTACTGGGCGAGGAGGTCGGTGGCGTTGTCGACGCCGTGGAGGCCTTGGTTGGATCCGGCATGGGAACCGGAGTCGGCGCTGTCGCCGTAGATGTAGACCATGAACAGCTGGCCGACCTTGGTCTCCAGGTCCATGCCGGACATGGCCGCGTCGACCCAGGCTTCGCGGGCGGCGATGTCGAGCGTCGGTTCGGGGCTGGGAACGGCGGCCGTGGGTTCCTCAGTCGAGGGCCGCGGCTGCCGGGACTCTTCGGGGCCGCGCATGCGCCAGGCCGCGACGCCGGCGGCTCCGGCCGCGAGGCCCGCGGCGCCGCCGATGGAGAACAGCGCGCGCCGGGACACGGGTTCGGAACGCCCGTGCCGCCTCCGATAACGCTTGCTCACCGCGGTGTCTTCTCCCCCGAGTTCCTCAGACGACCCAAGGATCCTACACAACCTCGGCTGTCAGGGGCGCCCCAACGGCGCCATCCCGATCTCGGGCACGAGGACGGCGGCGTCGCGGGGGGCGCCCCTTTCGGCGGTGTCGCGGCTCAGGCGATGGCGAAGTAGACGTCGTCGCCCATCAGTTCGCCGATGACGACCATGGCTTCGGAGTGGTCGCCTTCCGGGATCTCGAGGGCGATGTTCCCCGAGGCGGTCTCGCCGCTCTCGATCTCGCCGACGATGGCGAGGTCCTCGGGGAGGAAGAGGCCGGGCTCATGGTCGATGACCTCGGCGCCGTCCCAGAGGCCCCACGTGAAGTCCGTGTAGGGATCGGCGGCGCCGTCGCCGTTGTAGGTGGCCCGCAACTCGATGAGGACGTACGTCTTGCCGTCGAACGGCTCGCGATTGATGTCGCTGAAGGCCACGAGCTCATCGGCGACGTCGAAGGCGACCTCGCCGATCGCGACGGTCCATTCGCCGATCTCGGCACTGCCGCCGGGTTCTACCGGGTCCTGCGGGCCCGTGCCGGGCTGCGAACCGCCGTCGGCTTCGGCCGCCGCCGCTGAGGCGGACGCGGAGGCCTCCTCCGAGCCGCCTTCCGTGCCGTCGGCTTCACCGCACGCGGTGAAGCCGAACGCGGCGAGCAATCCGATGCCTCCGGCCGCGACCCGTCGCCGGACTGAGACGGCCTTTTCCGCAAACCGCATCATTTGAGAACTCGAACCATCCGTTCTGGATTCCGTTGGGGACTGACCGGCTCAAACTACAGTGCGGCGAGGGACGGGCCGCGCACTGGTCACGCTTTCGCGGCATCGGAAGCACCGTCGCCGACCGGGCTCTCAGGAGGATCGCGCGACCGCGGCGCGGAAGGGCCCTAGAATAATTCACTGATCGATGAAATCGCGTGGTAGATTGAATTCATCGGACGATGAATTACTGGAGGCTCACATGCCACCCGCCACTCCCGAACGCGCCGCGGCCACGCCCGCGATCACTGTGGACGGCCTGGTCGTCGACCGCGGCGGCAGGCACGTCCTGCGCGACCTGAGCACCACCGTCCCGGCCGGGTCGGTCACCGGGCTCCTGGGCCCCTCGGGTTCGGGCAAGACCACGCTCATCCGTTCCATCGTCGGCACCCAGAAGATCAAGTCCGGCACCGTCACCGTGCTCGGCGAGCCGGCCGGCTCGAAGCCGCTGCGGAGCCGCCTCGCGTACGTCACCCAGGACGCCTCGATCTACCCCGACCTCAGCGTCAGGTCGAACGTGGCCTACTTCGCGGCCCTGTACGGCCGCAGCCGCGGCGACGCCATGGAGGCCATCGAGCGGGTCGGCATGGGCGAGTTCGCCGGCCGGCTGGCCGCGAACCTCTCCGGCGGCCAGAAGACCCGCACCTCGCTGGCCTGCGCGCTGGTGTGCGAGCCGGAGGTCCTGGTGCTCGACGAGCCGACCGTCGGGCTCGACCCGGTCATCCGCGACGATTTGTGGAACCGGTTCCGCGAGCTGGCGGCCGACGGCAAGACCCTGCTGGTCTCCAGCCACGTCATGGACGAGGCCGACCGCTGCGACCGCCTCCTGCTGCTCCGCGAGGGCATGTTCATCGCCGACGACACGCCCGGCGACCTGCGCGCCGCAACGGGGACCGACAATCTGGAGTCGGCCTTCCTGCAACTCGTCCGCGAACTCGAGAAGGCCCGCTGAGATGTCACCGAAGATCACCCTCATCACCGCCGCCCGCATCCTGCGGCAACTGCTCAACGACCGGCGCACCGTCGTGCTCATCCTGGCAGTCCCGGCGCTCATCATCTCCCTGATCAGCGCGATCATGGACCGAGCCCCGCAGGTGTTCGACCAGGTCGGCCTGATCCTGCTGGCGGCGTTCCCGTTCATGCTCATGTTCATGCTGACCTCGATCACGCTCCTTCGCGAACGCACCGGCGGCACCCTCGAACGGCTGATGACCACGCCCACGGCCAAGCTCGACCTCGTCGGCGGCTACGCCATGGCCTTCGGCCTCTGCGCCGCGGCCCAGGCCTCCATCGCCTCGCTCGTGGCCTACCAGTGGCTCGACCTCGAGACGGTCGGCTCGGCCTGGACCGTCGTCCTCATCGCGGTGGTCACCTCGCTGTTCGGCATGGCGCTGGGGCTGTTCGTCTCCGCGTTCGCCGCCACAGAGTTCCAGGCCATCCAGTTCATGCCCGTGCTCATCGTCCCGCAGCTGTTCCTGTGCGGACTGATCTGGCCGCGCGAGCAGATGGCGGGCTGGTTGCAGGGGGTCTCCAACGTGCTTCCGTTGACGTACGCGGTGAAGGCGCTCCAGCACGTGCAGACCTCGAGCGACCTGCCGGCGTCGATGTGGGCCGACCTCGGCGTGGTCGCCGGTGCGGTCGTCGTCGCAACCGTGCTCGGAGCCGCGACCCTGCGGCGGCGCACCGGATAGGCTCCGCCCGTGGCCAGAGTGAAGCGAAGCGGACGGCGGTCGGGCAAGCCCGACACGAGGGCCGAGATCCTGGCGGCAGCCCGCCGCCTGTTCGCCGAGGAAGCGTACGAGTCGGTCAGCCTGCGGCGCATCGCCGGCGAGGCCGGAGTGGACCCGGCGCTCATCCACCACTACTTCGGCTCCAAGGACGACCTGTTCCTCGCCGCGATCGAACTGCCGTTGGACCCCGGCCCGGAGATCGCCGCCGCGCTGAGGGCCGGCGGCGTCGAAGGCGCCGGAGGTCGGCTGATGCACGTCTTCGTCGCCATCTGGGACGGCCCCCACCACGACAAGCTCATCGCCGTCGTCCGGACCAGCCTGTCCAAGCCGTCGATGTCGTTCTTCTTCCGGCAGCTGTTCGAGCACCGCGTGGTCAAATCCATCAGCGACGTCATCGGCGATGAGGTCGACCACGTCCACCTCCGCGCGAACTTCGTGGCCTCGCAGATCTTCGGGCTGATCCTGGCCCGCTACATCCTCAAACTCGAGCCGATCGCCTCGCTGACCGCCGACGAGCTGGCCGAGACCATCGGCCCGACCATCGACCGCTACCTCACGATGCCGGTCGACAAGTTCGCCGACCGGCACTAGGCGGTCGCGACGCCGAAGAGACTGCCGACCCCGTAGGTGATCGCCATGGTCGCGGCGCCGACGGCCATCACCCGGATCGTCGCGCGCGCCGGCGAGGCGCCACCGAGTCTCGCCGAGACGAAGCCGGTCAGCGCCAGCGCGGCCAGGACCGCGACGGCGCAGCCGAAAATGCGAACGCCGGGAGGCAGCAGCCCGATCGTCAACAGTGGGAGCAGCGCGCCGATGGTGAAGGACACGAACGACGACAGCGCCGCCATCCAGGGATTGGTCAGCTCGCCGGGGTCGAGGCCGTATTCGATCTCGGCGTGCGTGCGGAGCGCGTCGCTTCCGGAGAGCTCGGCGGCCACCTGGCGGGCGGTGGCCTCCGACAGCCCGCGCAAGCGCAGGTTCCCGGCCAGTTCCTCCCGGGCCGTGGCGGGATCCTCGAGCAGTTCCCTCCGTTCGGCGTCGACCAGGCTCGACTCGGTGTCGCGCTGGGCCGAGACCGAGGCGTACTCGCCGCCGGCCATCGACAGGGCGCCGGCCACCAGGCCCGCGACCCCGGAGATCATGATCGTGGCGCGCTCGGTCGTCGCTCCGGCGACGCCGATGACGATGCCGGCGGTGGAGACGATGCCGTCGTTGGCGCCGAGAACCGCGGCACGCAGCCAGTTGAGTCGCCTGCCGAGCGCTGACGGCGTGTTCCCCTCCTCTGCCACCACAGTGCAAGTCAACCACAAGACGGGCCGGATTCCGCCGATCGACCGGTGGCGGCTCCGGGCCGAGTACAGCACTGTGGTCGGTGTTCACGCTCCTGAGTGGGGGTCGTCCGTCCCGATGACGGCCCGCCGGGCTCCGGAGCCCCGAAGAGAAGGCTTCCTATGAGCAACTCCCCCGAAGCGTCCCCGACCCCGGATCCGGAGCGGGACGAACCGGCCCCCGAGCCGCGCGAAACGGGGCCGTCCGCGGCGCAGCCGGCGATGCGGACCGCCGCTCCTCCCCCGCCTCAGCGGCCGGCACCCGGATACGCGGGCGCTCCGCGGCCGCCGTCCCGGCTTCCCGGCCGGATCGAGCTGTACTGGAACGTTCCTGAGAAGGGCGCCGGGCAGGCGCTCATCGCCTTGGTGGCGGGAACGGCGCTGTTCGCGGGCTGGGCGGTCTTCCACTCCGAAGGCGTCGGCATCGGCCTGGCGATCACCGGCGTCATGTCGGTGGCGATACCGGTCGCCTTCGCGGGGCCGGTGGGGCTGTGGACCCGGCTTCCGGGGGCGGCGCTGGTGGCTGCACTGTGGTCGGTCGCGGCCGTCCGCGACGCCGGCTGGGTGGTGGCGCTGTGCTCGGTCACCGCGCTGCTGCTGACACCGATCGCACTGTCGCCACCGCGCCGGTTCACCGGCATGCTCACCTCACTGTTCATGCATCTCGAAGGTCTGGGCGAGACGTTCGCGTGGTCGCGGCGCGGCGGGCGAAGCGCCGAGGAGGGCGGCGGCAACGGGATCCGGAACCTCAGGGTCGCGGCGATCACCGTGGCGCTGCTGCTGGTCTTCGGCGGACTGTTCGCCGCCGCAGACGCGAATTTCGCTCGAGCGCTGGGCGCCTTGTCGCCCGACATCCATCCGGTCACGCTGGTGCTCCGCCTGATGGTCGCGGGCGTCGCGTTCCCGATCTTCCTGTTGTGGGCCTTCATGGCGGTGGCGAGGCCGCGGTTCGACCCCGAGGAACGGCCGGGCCACCGGGAGGTCTCGCGCTTCGAGATCGCGGTGCCGCTGGGCGCGCTGAACCTGCTGTTCGGGGGCTTCATCGCCTCGCAGCTGCAGGTCTACTTCGGAGGCGAGGACTATGTGCTGGAGACCGCGGGCCTGACGTTCGCCGAGTACGCTCGCACCGGGTTCTGGCAGCTGAGCGTGGTCGCGGTGCTGTCGCTGTGCGTCATCGCCGTCGCCGGGTGGCTGGCGCCGAAACGCGCCCGCGCCGACCGCTGGGTCGTGCGCGTCCTGCTGGCGGGCCTGTGCTCGATGTCGCTGGTCGTGGTCGCCTCGGCGATGTTCCGGATGCGCGAGTACTTCGAGACGTTCGGTCTGACGCGGCTGCGGATGTGGGTGTTCACCGTCGAGATCTGGCTGGCGGTCCTGTTCGTACTGGTGCTGGTGTGCTGCTGGAAGCTCCGGGCGCTGTGGCTGCCGCGGGCGATCCTGGTCTCGGGGGTGCTGACGCTGCTCGGACTCGCGGCGGTCGATCCCGACGGGTTCATCGCCCGCTACAACATCGAGCGGTTCGAGCAGACCGGCAAACTGGACCTGGCCTACCTGGAGGACCTGTCGGCCGACGCGGTGCCGGAGCTCATGGCGCTGCCCGAAGAGCAGCGCCGGTGCGCGATGCACCGGGGCCGGCACGGCTCCGACGAGCGGCCCGCGCTGGCGTGGAACCTCGGCCATGCGCGCGCCGCCGAGCTGTGGAGCCGGCCCGGGGATCTCGCCTCCGGGCATTGCCCGGATCACATCGGCCCCGGTTACACCGACGAGCGGACCGAGGGCACGGCCGGGGCCTCGGAGGCGAGCGAGATCGCAGGGGAACCGGCGCCGGAGGAGCCGAAGTCCACTGAGCCGCCGCCGGACGCGGAGTTCTTCGGCCTCGGCTCGTGCACGGATCTGGAACTCGACGCGGCCGAGCGGATGTTCGGCCGCTCGGCCAAGGGAGACTACGGGGTCGAGCGCGACAACAGCGCGAGCGGCGGCACCGCCTCCAACGCCGAGTGGGTCGACCCGGGCGAGCCGTACGGGTTCGTCGACTGCGGATTCCACGGGCCGGGCACGCGCTACCTGCTGATCGAGGCGCGCGGCTGGCTCACCGAAGCCGAGGCCATGTCGTTCTTCGGGGCCGACCGGGAGCAGGCGGCGGCCGAGCCGTACGAGAGCGAACTGGTCGACGCCGGCTATATCGACGCGGACGCGTACAAGTACATGGTCGTCATCGACCACCTGACGTTCGAGGTCTCGGTCATGGACGCCGCCGGCTCCGAGATCACCGACGTCGCGATCGACCTGGTCGAGCACCAGTTGTGGAGCCGGTACCTCGAGTCGTCGTGAGCGTCAGCCGTGGAGCCGCCTGGCGGCTTCGCGGCACGCCTCCATCGCGGCGCGCGCGTAATCGGGGCTCGCCTCCGACAGGCCGCAGGTGGGGCTGACGGTGACCTGTTCGGGCAGCCGCCCCGGCTCGAATCCGAGCCGGTGCCACAGCTCGGTGATCCGCTCCTCGGCGCGGTCGACGAGCTCGGGCCCGGCTGTTCCGGTCGAGGGCACGGCGCCGGCTATCAGGCGGGAACCGCCGTCGAGATACTCGCCGATCTCGTCGAGCGCCCGGGC
The DNA here is from genome assembly GCF_054779575.1 of Glycomyces halotolerans. Classification (NCBI taxonomy): domain Bacteria; kingdom Bacillati; phylum Actinomycetota; class Actinomycetes; order Glycomycetales; family Glycomycetaceae; genus Glycomyces; species Glycomyces halotolerans. The sequence continues at coordinate 77,461 of NZ_BAAGXZ010000006.1, read as the reverse complement.
GTCGTCGAGTCCGATGAGCGTCAGGTCCAAGGACACCGCTGCGGCGCCGGCCTCGGCCAGCAGCTTCAGCGGGACGTCGGCGGCGCAGCAGTGGACGACCACCGGCACGCCGACGCCGTCGACGACCTGCCGCAGGCGGTCGCGGGCGACCTCGGCGGGAACGCGCCGATAGAAGTGCAGGCCGGACTCGGTGCTGATGCGAGCCGCCAGCGCGGCCGGCAGCAGCGGCTCGTCGAGCTGGATGGACAGGCGGGCCCTCGGGAGCCTGGCCCCGACGGCGGCGACGTACCCGCGCAGGCCTTCGGTGAGGGAGGCGGCGATGTCGGCGGCGGCGCCGTGGTCGGCGATCATCGCGCCGCCGGTGCGGCGCCACAGGCTCGCGGCGAGGGTCCACGGTCCGACGGCGGTGATCCGCACGGGGCCGTCGGTGGTGTCGGCGACGTCGTAGAGCGCGTCGAGGTCGCGTTCGAGGAAGTCGGCGGCGCGTTTGGCGTCGCGGCCGGGCAGGTCGGCGATCTGCCAGCCGGAGACCCACCGCTGCACCGGGATGCCTTCGAGGAGGGCGGCGCCGCGGCCGATCATGTCGGCGCCGGGGCCGCGGTCGGGCAGCTCGGGCAGGACGGGCCAGTCGGGCAGCTCGCCGAAGACGATGCGGACGGCCTCGCGGATGTCGGTGCCCGGCAGGGAGCCGACGCCGGTGGCCACGCCGGTGGGCAGGGCGGGTGCGTCGTCAGACACCGGCGGCCTCGACGGTCGAGGTGGCGTCGATGGTGCCGGAGGCCAGGACCGCGTCGCCGCGTTCGGCGTCGGGGTCGTAGACGACGAGGGCCTGGCCCGCGGCGACGCCGTAGGCGGGCTGGTGGAGCCGGGCGGTCAGGCCGTCCGCGTCGGCGGTGACGGTGGCCGGGTAGACCTGGCCGTGGGCGCGCAGCTGGACTTCGGCGTCGAACGGTCCGGTGCGCTCGTCGGCGAGCCAGACGGGCGCGGCGGTGCGGATGCGGTCGACGCGCAGCGCTTCGCGGGGCCCGACTTCGACGCGGTTGTCGACCGGCGTGATCGACAGGACGTAGCGGGGCTTGCCGTCGGCGGCCGGGCGCTTCAGGCCGAGTCCGTGGCGCTGGCCGACGGTGAACTGGTGGGCGCCGTCGTGGCTGCCGACGACGTCGCCGGTGGCGGCGTCGACGATCTCGCCGGTCTGGGAGCCGAGCCGGTTCTTGAGGAATCCGGAGGTGTCGCCGTCGGCGATGAAGCAGATGTCGTGGCTGTCGGGCTTGCGGGCCACGGCGAGGCCGCGTTCCTCGGCTTCGATCCGGACCTCGTCCTTCGGCGTGTCGCCGAGAGGGAACATCGAGTGGGCGAGCTGGGCGGGGGTGAGGACGGCCAGGACGTAGGACTGGTCCTTGCCGGGGTCGACCGCGCGGCGCAGCAGGCCGTCGTCGCCCTTGCGTGCGTAGTGGCCGGTGGCGACGGCGTCGAAGCCGAGGGCCATGGCGCGGTCGAGGACGGCGGCGAACTTGATCTTCTCGTTGCAGCGCAGGCACGGGTTGGGCGTGCGGCCGGCGGCGTACTCGGAGTAGAAGTCCTCGACGACGTCTTCGTGGAAGCGTTCGGCCATGTCCCAGACGTAGAAGGGGATGCCGATGACGTCGGCGGCGCGGCGGGCGTCGCGGGAGTCCTCGATGGTGCAGCAGCCGCGGGCGCCGGTCCGGTACGTCTGCGGGTTCTTGGACAGGGCGAGGTGGACGCCGGTGACGTCGTGCCCCGCCTCGGCGGCGCGCGCGGCGGCGACCGCGGAGTCGACTCCGCCGCTCATGGCGGCCAGTACTCGCAATTTCACGTGGTCAACCATAACTAAGACAGTCCGGCGGTTCGAGCGCGTTCGACCGCTTCGGGCAGGGCGGCGAGCAGGGCGTCCACGTCGGCCTCGGTGCTCGACCAGCCGAGGGTGAACCGCAGGGAGGAGCGGGCGTCGTCTTCGCCGGCGCCCATGGCGAGCAGGACGTGGGAGGGCTGGGCGATGCCGGCCGAGCAGGCGGAACCTGTGGCGCATTCGACACCGGCGGCGTCCAGGAGCATGAGCAGCGCGTCGCCTTCGCAGCCGGGGAAGGAGAAGTGGGCGTTGCCGGGGAGGCGGTGCTCCGCGTCGCCGTTGTAGATCGCTTCGGGGACGGCTTCGAGGACGCGGGAGGCCAGGTCGTCGCGGAGGGCCCGGAGTCGCCGGGCTTCGGCTTCGCGGGTGCGGGCGGCGTGGGCTACGGCGTCGGCGAGCGCGGCGATCCCGGGCACGTCGAGCGTCCCGGAGCGGATCTCGCGTTCTTGGCCGCCGCCGTGGAGCAGCGGGGTGCACTCGGTGTCGCGGCGCAGCAGCAGGGCGCCGGTGCCGGTGGGGCCGCCGAGCTTGTGGCCCGAGAGGGTCAGCGCGTCGGCGCCGCTGGCGGCGAAGTCGACCGGCGTGTGGCCGACGGCCTGGACGGCGTCGGTGTGGACGGGGATGCCGTGCGGCGCGGCGAGGGCGACGACCTCCTCGACCGGCTGGATGGTGCCGACCTCGTTGTTGGCCCACATGCAGGTGATGACCGTGATCTCGGCGGCGTGCCCGTCGAGCAGTTCGGCGACGGCGTCGGTGCGGACGCGTCCGAGCTTGTCGACCGGGATCTCGGTGAGCTCGGCGTGCTCGTGATCGGCCAGCCAGGCGACGGCGTCTGCGACGGCGTGGTGTTCGACGGCGGTGGTGACGACCCGGTTGCGTCCGGGGGTGCGCCTGGCCCAGTGCAGGCCCTTGACCGCGAGGTTGTCGGCCTCGGTGCCGGAGCCGGTGAAGACCACTTCGCTGGGTTTGGCGCCGAGAGCCTCGGCGATGCGTTCTCGGGCCTCTTCGACGGTGCGGCGGGCCGCACGGCCGGAGGCGTGGAGGGAAGAGGCGTTGCCGAGTTCGCGTGCCGTCCGGACGTAGGCGTCGAGTGCTCCGGGGAGCATCGGCGTGGTGGCGGCGTGATCGAGATAGGCCATGGCGATTCCAGTCTACGGCGCGGTTCCGGTCCGGCCACCTCGCAGATACCGCGGGTGAATTGTGAGACGCGGGGCTTGCAGTGGGGCCGACGGCGTGAAAGTCTCACAAAGTGGTCGTGCGTAGCCATAACCATGCATGGAGCGCCCGAGATAGAATCTGACGAATCTTCGTAACCTTCGCAGGTGGCGGAGAGTCGCAATCCCCAAGGCCGGGTCCTCCGCCGGACCGGGTCCTTTACCAGAGGTGTGCCGATGTCGCCCGAACTCGCCGAAGCACTTCGCGCTGGGCCGTTCCACACTGCCCTGCGCATCGCCATCCAGTCCAGCGGCCTCGGCCTCGACCGCATCCGTCACCGGCTCTCCACCCGCGGCATCACCGTCTCCACCACCAGCCTCAGCTACTGGCAGTCCGGCCGCTCCAGGCCCGAGCGCGCCGAATCCCTCGCCGCCGTCACCGCCCTCGAAGACCTCCTCGAACTGCCCGCCGGATCGCTGCGGGCGCTCTTGGGGCCCAAGCGGGCCCGCGGCCCCCGCTCGATCCGCGGACAGCTCCCCCGCCCCGACGCCGTGCTCGGCGGCGACGCGGTCAGGGAACTGTGCGACCAGGTCCCGGCCTCGCGCGAGCACACCCTCGACATCCTCGGCCAGCAGGTCATCGTCCACGTCGACTCGCAGTGGCAGGAATCGCTGTTCGAGCTGTCGATGCTGGTCCGCGCCAGAAGGGACGACGTCGACCGCTACATCCTGCTCTACCGCGGCGACGAGGGCTGCGACATCGACGACATCGAGTTCAAACCCATCCGCGACTGCACCGTGCCGAACGTGCTCCGGCACGACGAGGCGCCGGTCGCGCTGGCCGAGATCGTGTTCGACCAGCCGCTCCCCCAGGGCGCGACGCACCTGTTCGAAATCGTCGTGCAGGGCAACGGCGGCGTCTCCTCGGGGCACGGCAACGCCTTCCGGTACCCGGTCGACCACTACTCGCTGCAGATCCGCTTCGCGCCCGACGCGATCCCCAAACGGGTCTACCGCTTCGCGCAGTCCTCGCTGCAGCGCGACAAGCGCGAGACCGGGGACCTGCAGCTCGGCCCCGGCAGGACGGTCGCGCTGGCCGAACCGGTGCCGAGGCCGGGGGCCCTCGGCATCGGCTGGGAGCGGTAGGGACGACAAAAGGCGCCCGCGGTCTCGCAGGCGCCTGTGTCGTGCTCGGGTCCTCAGCGCTCGCTGGAGCGGAAGCGGTTCACGGCCCACCACGCGCCGGGCAGGAGCGCCGCGGCGGCGAGGAGCTTGACGGCGTCGCCGACCAGGAACGGCACGAGGCCCTTCTCGACGGCGGTGGCCGCGTCCATGCCGGTCGCGAACGCGAGGTAGGGCACGCCGAAGCCGTAGATGACGACGTTGCCGACGACCATGAGGCCGACCGTCTTCAGGACGGTGCGGTCGGCGCCGCGCCGGGCGAGCCAACCGACCGCGACGGCGGCGAACAGGAAGCCGGGGATGTAACCGAAGCTGGGCATCCCGTAGCCGGAGGCGCCGTCGGTGAACCACGGCATCCCGGCCACGCCGGCGGCCAGGTAGACCGCGAGGGTGAGCCCGGCGCGCAGCGGCCCGAAGGCGGCGCCGAGGAGCAGCACCGTGAAGGTCGTGAGCACGAACGGGACCGGCGTGATCTGCGGGATCGTGATCGCGACCTGCGCCGAGGCGCCGACCGCGGCGGCGCCGCCGAGGACGAGGACGGCGTCCCGGGCGATCGCACCGGCCCGGGTCGAGGCGGGGAGCAGGTCGGCGAGGACGCTTGGCGCGGGAAGCGCTGCTGCTGGGGCGGCCATTGCGGATTCCTCCAACATCATCTGTAGGTTTCTCATAAGGAGAGGCTGTGTCGAAGCCTAACCCACAGTTGTTTCCCCTCGATTACGACCTCGGCCGACCGTGCTCCGCTCGACTACTTGCGCTTCTCGACCTCTTCGAGGAACTGCGGCAGGACCTGGAACAGGTCGCCGACCACGCCGAAGTCCGACATGCCGAAGATCGGGGCGTCGGCGTCCTTGTTGACCGCGACGATGACCTTCGAGGTCTGCATGCCGGCCCGGTGCTGGATCGCCCCGGAGATGCCCGCGGCCACGTACAGCTGCGGGCTGACCGTGGTGCCGGTCTGCCCGACCTGGAACTTGTGCGGGTAGTACCCGGCGTCGGTGGCCGCGCGCGAGGCGCCGACCGCCGCGCCCATGGCGTCGGCGACGCGTTCGATGAGCGCGAAGTCCTCGGCCGAGCCGACCCCGCGGCCGCCGGAGACGACGATGTCGGCCTCGGCCAGGCCCGGCCGGTCGCCGGCCGGCTCGTCGACGCTCTCGACGATGCGCACGCGCTTGTCGTCTTCGGAGAGCGGGGCTTCGACGGACTCCACGGCCGGTTCGCTCGGCGCGGGCTCGGCGGCTTGAGCACCGGCCTTGACCGTGGCGAGGTTGAAGCCCTTGGTGATCTTCGAACTGGTGATCGTCGCGCCCGCGAAGATGTCCTGCGAGGCCGTGCCCTCGGCGTCCAGGCCGGTGATGTCGGTCAGCAGGCCGTTGTCGAGGGCGACCGCCACCCGGGCGGCCAGGGCCTTGCCTTCGTCGGTGCTCGGCAGGAGGAAGGCGTCCGGCTCGGTCTTGCGGGCCAGGTCGATGAGGACGGTGGCCTTGGGAGTGACGAAGTAGTCGTCGATTCCTTCGGCGCTGACGCGGTAGACCTTGGCGGCGCCGTATTCGCCGGCCAGGGAGGCCGAGCTCTCGTCGAAGGCGACGGCGGAGACGTCGCCGAGCGAGCGGGCGAGCGTGAGGACCTCGGCGGCGTGCTTGCCGGAGTCGGGTACGTAGACGAGGATGTCTGCCATGGCGGTCTCCTAGATGAACTTCTCGGCGGCGAGGAATCCGGCGAGCGCGCGACCGCCCTCGCCTTCGTCGGTGACGATCTGACCGGCGCCTCGCTCGGGCCGGTCGGCGGCGCTGAGCACCTCTGTGGCGGCGGCCGCGCCGCCGACTTCGGCGGCGTCGACCCCGAGGTCGGCGAGCGTGAGGGTCTCGACCGGCTTGCGCTTGGCGGCCATGATGCCCTTCAGCGACGGGTAGCGCGGCGTGTTGATGGTGTCCCACACCGAGACGATCGCGGGCGTCGGCGCGGTGAGGACATCGTAGCCGTTCTCGCGCTGGTGCTCCACTTTGATCGCGTCGCCGTCGAGTTCGATCTTGCGGGCGCCGGTCGCCGCGGCGGCGCCGGTGCGGGCGGCCAGCAGGTGCGGCATGACGCCCATGCCGGAGTCGGTGGACTCGGCGCCGGCGATGACCAGGTCCCATTCGAGGCGGCCGAGGGCGGCGGCCAGGATCTTCGAGGTGGCCAGCGCGTCCGAGCCTGCGACGGCCTCATCGCTGATGTGGACGGCCTTGTCGGCGCCCATGGCGAGGGTCTTGCGGACGGTCTCGGTCGCCTGGTCGGGCCCCAGGGTGAGGATGGTGACCTCGCCGCCGTGGGCCTCCTTGAGCTGGAGGGCGGCCTCGACGCCGTATTCGTCCAGCTCCCCCATGACGTTGTTGGCGCCGCTGCGGTCCACCCGCAGCTGGTCGTCCAGCCGTCTCGCCAGCCCCGAGTCGGGGACTTGCTTGACCAGAACCACGATGTTCATCGACAACCTCCGAGGTCGTTTTTGGCGACGCTTGCGAGCCGCAAGTCTGCCAGGTCCTTGGCGGCGCTTGCGTGCGATCAGTATGCCAAGCGCCTTGCCGTGAATCCTATCCTATGAAGTTACCAGCGAGTAACTCGCCGAGCCGCGCTTGGCCCTTTGCATCCGGACAAGGCATGATGGGGGGTATGGCCCGCGTCTTGGTTTTCGTGTTCCTCACCCACCTGGCGCTGCTCATCGCGGCGGTGGCCGACTGCCTCGGCGGCGAACAGACGCCGAGGCGGCTCTCGCGCGGCTGGTGGGTGGCGATCATCCTGCTGCTGCCGATCGCCGGGGCCGTGCTGTGGTTCCTGCTGGGACGCTCGAGACCGGAAGGCGGGCAGCGGGGACCGGGCAGGCCGGGAGGCGGCGCCGGCGGCGGGCCGAGGCGCCCGCGCGGCCCGGTGGCCCCCGACGACGACCCCGACTTCCTGCGGGACCTCGACAAGCAGCTGCGCGACGACGAGCGCAAGGAGGAATGAGCGGCATCGCCGTACCGGGCCGGTCGCGCCCGACCCGGCCGCCGGTCAGGCGGACTTCTCCCTGCGGGGGCGGACGCGGCGCGGGGTGGCCTTCGTTCTCGGGACGAGCGTGGGATTGACGTTGCGGCGCACCACGTCCGAGGTGATGCGGACCTTCGCGACCTCGTCGGCGCGACTGGGGATCTCGAACATGACCGGCTGCAAGACCTCCTCGAGGATCGCCCGCAGCCCGCGCGCGCCGGTGCCGCGCAGCATCGCCGACTCCACGATCGGCTCCAGCGCGTCGTCGGCGAACTCCAGCTCGACCCCGTCGAGTTCGAGCAGGCGCTGATACTGCTTGACCAGCGCGTTCTTCGGCTCGGTGAGGATCCGCAGCAGGGCCGCCTGGTCGAGGTGGTTCACAGTGGTCAGCACCGGCAGGCGGCCGACCATCTCCGGGATCATCCCGTATTTGAGCAGGTCCTCCGGCATGATCTGCGAGACGATCGCGTCACCGGAGTCGTCCTCGGCCGAGCGCAGCGGCGCGGTGAAGCCGACGGTGCGCTTGCCGACCCGGTTCTTGATGATCTCCTCGATCCCGGCGAAGGCGCCGCCGCAGACGAAGAGAATGTTGGTGGTGTCGATCTGGATGTGCTCTTGGTGCGGGTGCTTGCGCCCGCCCTGGGGCGGGACCGAGGCGACGGTGCCCTCGAGGATCTTCAGCAGGGCCTGCTGGACCCCTTCGCCCGAGACGTCGCGGGTGATCGAGGGGTTGTCGGCCTTGCGACCGGCCTTGTCGATCTCGTCGATGTAGATGATGCCGGTCTCGGCCCGTTTGACGTCGAAGTCGGCGGCCTGGATGAGCTTGAGAAGGATGTTCTCGACGTCTTCGCCGACGTATCCGGCCTCGGTGAGGGCGGTGGCGTCGGCGATCGCGAACGGAACGTCGAGCATCCGGGCGAGGGTCTGGGCCAGATGGGTCTTGCCCGAGCCGGTGGGGCCGACCAGGAGGATGTTGGACTTCTGCAGTTCGACGTGATCCGCGCCGCCCTTGTGCGCGCCGACCTCCACCAGCTGGATGCGCTTGTAGTGGTTGTAGACCGCTACGGCCAGGGACCGCTTGGCGTCGTCCTGCCCGATGACCCACTGGTCGAGGAACTCGACGATCTCCTTGGGCTTGGGAAGGTCCTCCCAGGCGACCTCGGCCTCTTCGGCGAACTCCTCTTCGATGATCTCGTTGCACAGGTCGATGCACTCATCGCAGATGTAGACGTTGTTCGGGCCCGCGATGAGCTTGCGGACCTGCCGCTGCGACTTCGAGCAGAACGAGCACTTCAAGATCTCGCTGTCTCCCAGGCGTGGCGCCATCGCAGTAGCTCCCTTCCTTGGCGAAGCTCGTTCGCGGTCCGCAGGTGCGCTCGGCGAGATCGGTGAGCCGTGGTGGGGCTCCGCCGAAGCGGCCTGCCGGCCGCGAGTTCGACTTGAGTGCTCGGTGGATTCAGGACGAACCGGTGTCTCGATACAGTATTTCGCATTTGTGTCCGAGGCGCCAGAGGCGCATCGACACCCGACAGTCCGTGGCAAGCGGTCCACAAGGTGCCAGCGCCACCGTACCCCGGGCCGCCGACAAAGGGAAGATGATCGTCCAGAGACGAGTCACCCTCCGTGACGGCGGCGGGCCGCTCGGGCGTAGGGGAGGCGCGGCGAACCGGCCGCTCCGCGGGTCGGCGGCCGTCCCGCCGCGCCTCCCTGCCCATGTGCGATCAGCTCTGCGCCGCGGCCTCGGCGGGCAGCGCGTTCTTCTTGCGGTAGACCAGGACGTTGTCGACCATGCCGTACTCGACCGCCTCCTCGGCGGTGAAGATCTTGTCGCGCTCGATGTCCTTGCGGACCTTGTCGAGCGGCTGGCCGGTGTGGCGGGCCAGGACCTTCTCGAGCTGGTCGCGCATGCGCATGATCTCGCGGGCCTGGATCTCCATGTCCGAGGCCTGGCCGAAAGTGCCCTCGGTGGCCGGCTGGTGGATGATCACGCGGGAGTTCGGCAGCGCGGTGCGCTTGCCGGGGGTCCCGGCCGCGAGCAGGACGGCGGCGGCCGAGGCGGCCTGGCCCATGCACACGGTCTGGATGTCCGGGCGGACGTACTGCATGGTGTCGTAGATGGCCATCAGGGCCGTCAGCGACCCGCCCGGGGAGTTGATGTACATGATGATGTCGCGTTCGGGGTCGTTGCCCTCGAGCACGATCAGCTGACTCATGATGTCGTTCGCCGAGGTGTCGTCGACCGGGGACCCCAGGAAGATGATCCGGTCTTCGAACATCTTGTTGTACGGGTTCATCTCCTTGACCCCGTACGAGGTCTTCTCGGTGAACGACGGGACGATGTACCGGGCCTGCGGGTGGTCGGCCGGGCCGGAGTGCGCGTTGAATTCCATGTGCTTTCGGTTTCCCCTCGTTGCCTACTGGGCCTCGGCCGGAACGTCGGTCACTCGCTGGACGACGTGGTCGATGAAGCCGTAGTCCTTGGCCTCCTCGGCGGTGAACCAGCGGTCGCGGTCGGAGTCGGTCTCGATCTCTTCGCGGGTGCGGCCGGTGTGGTGGGCGACGCGGTCCTGGAACATCTGCTTGGTGTAGAGCATCTGCTCGGCGAGGATCGCCACGTCGGAGGCCGTGCCGCCGATGCCGCCGGAAGGCTGGTGCATCATGATGCGGGCGTGCGGCAGCGCGTAGCGCTTGCCGCTGGTGCCGGCGCACAGCAGCAGCTGGCCCATGGAGGCGGCCATGCCCATGGCCACGGTGGCGACGTCGTTCTTGATGTACTGCATGGTGTCGTAGATGGCCATGCCGTCGTAGACCGAGCCGCCGGGCGAGTTGATGTAGAGCTTGATGTCGCGGTCCGGGTCCTCGGCCTCGAGCAGGATGAGCTGCGCGCACAGCCGGTTGGCGATCTCGGAGTTCACCTCGGAGCCGAGGAAGATCACCCGCTCCTGGAGCAGGCGGTCGAACACCATGTCGTCCAGACCCGGGGAGCTGGCTCCGCTACCGCGGCGAGCGGAGGGAAGGAAGACGTTCCTCTCCCGCTCCGAGGAGAATGGATTCGAATGCTCCATGTCTTGCACCTTCATTCTGTCTCGGCGATATGCACTCGGCTTTGCGTTACATCCCAGACCTTAGCCCGTCGAGACGACGATCGGATGCGGCCGGGCTCCGTGTTCGCTTTCGGCGGAGCCCGCTTTCACGCTCCGCCGCCATGCTCTCGGGTTCCTTGAACACCGGCCCGCACTCGCTGTGCGACATGGCCGCGAACCTCATATATATGGCGGCTGTCACATCAGTCAGCGATATTGATAGGTTTGGTTACCTCGCGGTAATGCGCGACTGCAGCGCCTCGATCGACCAAAATGGAGTCAACTGTGTCCGGTTCCCCCACCGCTCGCATGCGCCTGCTCGGCCTGGTCTTCTGGCTGGCCGGCGGCACCGTCATCACCTTCGGCTGGATGGGCATGGCCGAGATCGCCTACGTCGACGGCCAGCTGCCGTACCTGATCTCGGGCGGCGCGGCCGGCCTCGGACTGATCCTCGTCGGCTCCACGCTGGTCCTGTCGGCCGCCGTGGTCGACGCCGGCGAGCGCACGGCCCAGCGCACCGCCGAGCTGTTCAAGGCCGCTATCGAGGAGGTCGAGGAGTCCGAGCCGGAGCCGGCCGAGGCGGTTCAGGAGCCGAAGTAGGCCGCGCGCACCGCCTCGTCCTCGAGAGTCTGAGAGCCCGAGCCGGCGGCGGTGATGCGGCCCTGCTGCATCACGAAGGCGGTGTCGGCCTGCTCGAGGACACCGGCGTTCTGCTCGACCATCAGGACCGTCACGCCGCGGCCGTTGATGAGCTTGACCGCCTCGAAGACCTGCTCGGTGAGCTTCGGCGACAGGCCCAGCGATGCCTCGTCGACCAGGAGCAGGCGCGGGCTCGCCATCAGGCCGCGCCCGAGGGCGAGCATCTGCTGCTCGCCGCCGGAGAGCGTGCCGGCCTGCTGGTCGGCGCGCTCCTCCAGGCGCGGGAAGATCGAGTAGACCTCGCTGAGGCTGCGACGGACGCGGCGGGAGTCGCGCCGGACCGTCCAGGCGCCCAGGCGCAGGTTCTGCTTGACCGTCAGGGCGGGGAAGACGTGGCGGCCTTCGGGGACCAGGACGATGCCGGAGCGGACGCGGGAGGCCGGCGGGCCGGTCAAAGGCCTGCCGTCGTAGCGGACCTCGCCTCCGGTGATCGGCAGGAGCCCGGCGAGGGCGAGGAGCGTCGTGGTCTTGCCGGCGCCGTTGAGCCCCAGCAGGACGGCGTTGGAGCCCTCCTCGACGCTCATGTCCACGCCGTGGAGGACCGGGACCGAGCCGTAGCCGGCCCGCAGGTTCGCGACCTCAAGCAGCGCCATGCTCTGCTCCTCCTGGTGCCGAGCCGCCGAGATAGGCGGCGATCACTTCGGGGTGCTTCTGGATCCGGTCGGGTTCGCCTTCGGTGAGGAGCCGCCCGAAGTTGAGGACGTAGACGTAGTCGCAGACCTCGGCCACCAGCGGCACGTGGTGCTCGATCATCAGGATCGTGAGTTTGAGGCGGTCGCGCAGCTCGCCGAGGGTCTTGCCGAGTGCGAGGGCCTCCTCGGGGCTCAGGCCGGAGGCGGGCTCGTCGAGCAGCAGCATCTTCGGGTCCGATGCCAGCGCCATGGCCATGTCGCAGGTCTTGCGGACCCCGTATGGCAGCTCGCCGGCACGTTCTCCGGCGACGTCGGACAGTCCGAAGTAGTCGATGATCTCGGCGGCGTCGCGGCGCAGTTCGCGTTCGCGGTGCCAGGTGCCGGTGAAGCCGAGCAGGCCGGCGACCGCGGAGTAACCGGTGCGCTGGTGCTGGGCGAGCATGACGTTCTCGGCGACGGTGAGCGAGTCGATGACGCCGAGGTTCTGCCAGGTGCGGGCCATGCCGAGGCGGGCGCGCCGGTGGGTGGGCAGGCGCGAGACGTCGCGGCCGTCGAAGTAGACGCGCCCGCCTTCGGGCCGGTAGATGCCGGTCAGGCAGTTGAAGCAGGAGGTCTTGCCGGCGCCGTTGGGGCCGATGAGGCCGACGATCCGGCCGGCGCCGACGGACAGGGACAGGTCGTCGAGGACCTGCAGGCCGCCGAACCGCAGCCGCAGGCCCGCCACTTTGAGCATCTGGTGTCGTGGTCGCTTCACCGTTTCGCCTCCTTTCCGGTTCCGGCGATCCAGCGGGTGACCGGCGCCAGGAGCTGCCCGAGGCCGCCGGGGAAGAACCTGAGGACCACCAGGAGCAGCACGACGACGATGAAGGGCGGCAGGACGTGGTAGACCGCCTCGTTGAGGAACGGCGGCTGCCAGGGCAGGCCGGACAGAAAGTTCGGCAGCGTCAGCGGCAGCAGCGCGAAGAACGCGGAGGCGATCACCACGCCGAGGCGGGAGCGGAGGCCGCCGACCACGGTCATCAGGACCCACAGCAGCGCGACCTGGAATTCGAAGTCCAGGGCCTGGACCACTTGGTTCCAGTGCGCGAACAGTCCTCCGGCGAGGCCGGCGACCAGGCCCGAGTAGCAGAACGCGGCGAGCTTGTAGCCGGTGACGTTGACGCCGAGGGTGGAGGCGATCTGCTCGTCGTTGCGGACCGCGGTCAGGGCCCGCCCGGCCTTGGTCGAGACCATGCGCCAGTCGGCGTACAGGACCACCGCCAGGACCCCGAGGCACAAGAGTGCGTAGGCGACGTCGGTCTGGAGCGGTGCCGGCCTCGGCGCGAAGGCGCCGGCTCCTCCCCCGGTGAACTCGCGCCAGTTGAAGATCGTCGTCTCGGCGGTCAGCCCGAACGCGAGGGTCACCAGCGCGAGGTAGAGGCCTTTGACGCGCAAGGCGACCATGCCGACGATGGCGGCGGTGACCGCGCCGGCGAGCGCGGCCGCGGCCAGCCCGAATCCGAAGGGGGCGCCGAGCCGGGAGGCCATGAAGGCCGCCGAGAACGCGCCGATGCCGACGAAGGCCTGGTGTCCCAGGGAGATCTGGCCGGCGTGGCCGGTGAGGGTGTTGATCGACAGGCCGATGACGGCGTAGATGGCGGCGCGGCTGATGCGCTGGGCCCAGACGTCGCCGCCGAAGACCAGCGGATAGGCCGCGAGCGCGAGGACGGCGAGGACGAGCGCGATGCGCAAGGCCAGGACGAAGTGGTTCCTGACGCGGACCCTGGTGAGGACGAGGGTGGTCGAGGCCATGTCATGCCTCCTTGCCGAGCAGGCCTTGGGGGCGGATGAGCAGGACCAGCATGAGCAGCGCGAAGACGCACAGTTCCGCGGCGCCGGGGACGGCGAGCCGCTGGCCGAGCAGGTAGATGCCGACGTTCTGGACGACGCCGATGCCGACCCCGCCGATGAAGGCGCCCGGCAGACTGGTCATGCCGCCGAGGACGGCGGCGGCGAAGGCAGGCACGAGCATCGTCATGGTCATGAACCCGGGGGTGAAGATGCCGACCGGGGCGTACAGGAGGCCGGCGACGCCGCCGAGGAGGGCGGCCAGGCTCCAGACGAGCCGGGAGACGCCGGTGGGGCTGATGCCGACCACGCGCGCGGCGAGGGTGTCCTGTGAGGAGGCCAGGACTGCCAGGCCGAAGTCGGTCTTGAAGAACCAGGCCATGGCCGCGGCCAGCACCGCGAGGACGGTGAGGATGATGAGCTGCTGCGGTTGGATGCCGGCGCCGAGGACGTTGACGCCCGGGCCGTCGATGAGCGGCGGCATCACTCTGGGGATGGGCTGGGCGACCAGGACGGTGACGGCGATGGCGAACAGGGCGACGCCGACGAGGGCGACGAGCATGATGGTGCGCGAGGAGGATTCGAGCGGGCGGACGATGAGTCGTTCGACGCCCAGTCCCATGGCGACGGCGGCCGCGAGTCCGGCGATCGCGCCGAGCCAGTAGGGCAGGCCCTGGGCGACCACGAGGAAGTAGGCGACGAAGGCGGCGATGCCGCCGAACTCGCCTTGGGCGAAGTTGAACACGCCTTTGGCCTTGTAGACCAGGACGATGCCGACGGCCAGGAGGCCGTAGACCGCGCCTTGGAACAGGCCCAGTGCGACGAAGGCGCCCATTCAGAACCCGCTCACGAACGCGTAGTCGGTCACGTAGCGGCCGCCGCCGTCGCAGACGTTGCGCAGCACGCTCACTTGGGTGCCTCCGAACCGGGTGTCGCCGTAGTCGAGGTCGGGGAACACTCCGGTGGTGAAACTGGAGCCGGAGACGGCGTTGACGAACGCGCCTCGGTCGAGGTTCTCGCCGGACTGCTCGAGCATCCGGTGCAGGACCTTGGACTGGCCCCACATCATCCAGACCACGTCGTCGGCCTGGATGCCGGCGGCACTGGCGGCCTGCAGGAACTCGGGGTCGTAGTCGCCGGCGTCGGCGAACGCGGGCGTGGGGTTGAAGAAGCGGGCCCCTTCGGTGCCGCCGGTGCTGCATCCGGTGGAGGCGACCTGGTCGAGGCCCATGCTGACGCCGACGCCGACGTACTGGGGGCGGCAGGCGGCGGCCGCGGCCATCTCGAGGTAGAAGGTCGGGGAGGTCAGGACGAACACCGCGTCGTAGTTCTTGGCGGTGCCGGTGCACAGGTTGCCGGCCGAGGAGGAGCCGCGCTCGTTCTTGTCGGGCCGGAAGACGTCGACGCCGGGAAAGGCGTCGGTGAACCCGGCGACGGCGTCGTCGAAGTTCGGGGTGTTGGTGACGATCGCGGCGACGCGGCCGGCGTCGGTGACGCCGAGTTCGCCGCGGATGTAGTCGGCGAGCATCGGGACCTGCTGCGGGTAGGTCATGGTGGCGGCGAAGTAGGTGTCGAGGCCGCCCATGCCGGTCTCGGTGACGCCGGTGGAGATGTAGGGGACGCCTTCGCTCGCGGCGTACTGGGCGCAGGCCTGGATCTGGTCGGTGCCGCCGGCGCCGATGAGGGCGAATGCCTCCTGTTCTTCGGCCATGGTCTGGCAGACCTGGCGGGCGGTGGAGGGCCGGTACTGGTCGTCGGCGAAGACGGTCTCGACGGTGCGGCCGTGGATCTCGACCGGTTCGCCGCCGTTGCCGTACTGCCAGTAGAGGTCCTTGCCGGTCTCGAAGGAGTCCTGGCGGAGCGGGGCCGCTCCGGTGAGCGGGGCGTGGATGCCGACGGTGATGGTGTCGTCGGTGACGCCGGTGGTGTCGCCGTTGCCGGCCGGGCCGCCGCCGTTGCCGTCGCCTCCTCCCCCGCCGCCCGAGCCGCCGCTTGAGCCGCCTCCGCCGCCGGAGGTGCCGCCGCTGCCGGCGCCGCTGGAGCCGCCGGTACTGGCGCCGCCGGCGGTGTCGGTGGCGCCGCCGTCGACGCCGGGGTTGGAGCCGCCTTCGGCGACGAACTGGTCGTGGACGCCTTCGTACTGGCCGCAGGCGGTCAGTGCGAGCGCCGCGCAGGCGGCGAAGGCGAGGGGCCCGCGGGATCGGCGGAGGGTCATCGGCTCCCCGTCTCTGAGGACCTGCCGGTCAGGCGCTGCCACAGACCGGCGGGGACCGGCAGGGCCCAGCCTCGCCTGGCGAGGTTGTAGGAGCGGATGCGGTCGATCGCGCCGCTGCCGGCGGCGGCGGTCTGGGTGCCGCTCATGACGTGGTGGAGGACGAACGCGCCGACCAGCCCGGCGGGGATGAGGGTCCAGACGTACCAGGGCATGCGCGGTTCTACCGGCTCGAACGCGGCCGGCTCGACCTCGTCGGCGGCCGCTTCGGCGGCCCCGGCGTCCGGTTCCGCGGCGGGTGAGCCGCCTCCGCCGCCGGAGGTGCCGCCTCCGGTGGTACCGCCGCCGGAGGAGCCGCCGCCGGAGGCCGGAGGTGAGTCCTCAGTGGATGGTTCTTCGGCCGGCGGGGTGTACGACATCGACGCCGAGAGTCGGTCGGCGGTCGCTTCGAACTCGTCGACGGGAGTCTGCGGATCGTCTCGGATCGGCAGCTTCAGATTGACCTGCCATATGTCGACCGGTGTCGCCTCGTCCATTACGGGCATGAACATGACGCCGTAATTGGCGAAATGGTCGAGCGCCCATTCGGCGGCCAATTCGGAGAGGTCGAAGGTCCATGTCGGCAGCGGCAGTTCGAAATCCTCGGCCTCCTCGGCCGCGGCCAACTGCTCGGGGTCGGGTTCGGATCTGACTCCTTCGACGCAGTCGTCGCCGACCGGCGGCCGGACGTCCCACATCTCGGCCTCGCCCGGACTCCAGGCCTCGGTGATCGGGCAGGCCTGGATGAGGTGCCGGAGAGGGTTGAACGTCGGCGAGTCGCCCGCGTCGTCGCCCTCGGCGACGGTGAGCGTGAACTCGGTGATCGCCGCGCCCTCGGGAACGCCGCGCTCGGCCAGGTTGAACTGCAGCGCCGCGACCTTGGCGGGCTCGCCGAGCTCGACCGAGATCGGCATGGTGGTCGCGGCCTGGGGGTTGGGGAACTCGAGGGGCTGGACGACCTCGCCGAGTTCGAGGGTCTCGTCGACCTGGCGGCTCCAGTACCAGGAGACGCCGTCGACGCCGTAACGGAATTGGAGCTCCTCGCTTCCGGCGGTGTCCTGGGCCGCAGTGCCGGTGGGCCAGGCGATCACCGAAAGTGCGAGTGCGCAGGCGGCTAGCCTGGCGGATTGCTTTCCACGCGGGCGGAGGGGACGCGGGATCATATCGGCACTCCCGTGCGGTCATCTGCTTCATCGAAGACGTTAATTGCCGACTATAGATGATCGTAAATTCGTACGCTACCCGCCGGTAGTGGAAATTCCTCCAACGCATCCGACAAGAAAGGGCCCACCGCATTCGCGGTGGGCCCTAGATGACTCAATGGGAGCGCGCTACTCCGTCTCGGTCTGCTCCTCGGCTTCGGCCTCGGCCTGCGCGCGGCCGGGGAACAGGTCGTCCTCGGTCAGCCGGTTGCCCTTGCCGTCGACGACGGTCGCCTCCTTGACGACCTCCTCGAGGGCCAGCTGCTGACGCAGCTGCGCGGCGATCTGCTGCAGGCCGCCGTTGATCCGCAGCTCGTCGACGAACTGCTGGAACTGGTCCTGCGGGATGCCGCGCTGCTGGGCCTGGCGGACGACCTCGGAGGTCATGAGCTCACCGCTCACCTCGAGCTTGCGCTCGCGGGCGATCCGGCCGAGCACGATCGACTGGCGCAGGTTCGACTCGACGTCCTTGCGGAGATCGGCGTCGAACTCCTCGGCGGTCTTGTCGATCGCCTCGAGGTAGCCCTCGAAGCTGCCGGCCATCTGCACGACCTGCTCTTCGAGATGGTTGCGGGTGTGGCTGATCTCGTCCTCGACCGTCTTGTCCGGCAGCGGCAGGTCGATGGCCTCGAGCAGGGCGTCGAGGGTCTTGGCGCGGGCGTCGGAGGCCTTGCCGGACTTCGCCTGCTCCTCCAGGCGCTCGCGGGTGGCCGTCCGCAGCTCCTCGAGGGTGTCGTACGGGCTCGACATCTCGGCGAACTCGTCGTCGAGCTCGGGGAGCTCGCGCTCCTTGACCTGCTCCACGCGGATCTCGACGTCGGCGGTCTGGCCCTCCTGCTCGCCGGACAGGTTCGACTCGATGGTCTTCTCGTCGCCGGCGCTCATGCCCACCAGGGCCTCGTCGAGCCCGTCGAGCAGCTGGCCGGAGCCGACCTCGTGGCTCATGCCGGTCACCGAGCCGCCCTCGACCTCTTCACCGTTCTGGGTGGCCTTGAGGTCGATGACGACGAAGTCGCCGTTGGCGGCGGGGCGCTCGACGGTCTTGAGCGAGGAGAAGCGCATCCGCTGCGACTCGAGGTCGGCGTCGATGTCCTCCTCGGAGACGTCGTCGGCCTCGACGGTGACCTTCAGCTCCGAGAACTCGGGCATCTCGAACCCGGGAGTGACGTCGGTCTCCACGACGAACTCGAAGGGCTTGCCCTCCTCGATCGGGTTGACCTCGGTCAGGTCGGGGCGTCCGAGGACGTCGACCTCGTTCTCCGAGACGGCCTTGTTGAGGTTGGACTGCACGGCCGGGTCCATCGCCTGCGCGTAGACGGCCTCGCGGCCGACCCGCTGGTCGATGACCGGGCGCGGGGCCTTGCCCGGCCGGAACCCGGGGACGCGAATCTGCTGCCCGACCGTCTTGTACGCCTCGTTGATGAACGGCGCCAGCTCCTCGAACGGCACCTCGACCGACAGCCGCACCCTGGTCGGGCTCAGGGTCTCGACAGTGCTCTTCACAGGCGTACTCCTAAAGATTTCAAACAGTTGCTCATTGCGTCGACGCGGCGGTTCGCAGCGCGCGGGACACGCAGAATCCACCCCCGCTCCGACCGAGTCTAGGTCGTCGCGGGCGCACCGCCACCTCGGGTGTGCTCGATATCGCGAGCGATCACTGTAGCCCGGCGTTGCGGCCTGGGCGTCGAGGACCGCGTCGATATCGCCTAGACTACGCCGAGAAATCGTTGTCCAAGAGGGCCCGCGCCGGTCACTACGACTCTCCCCCACACGGAGTAACCACTGATGCCAACTCCCGCCGTCCTGTTGTTCACCAAGACCACCGGATTCCGGCACGACTCGATCCCCGCGGGAGTGGAGGCGTTCAAGGGCATCGCGGCCGACCTGGGGCTGCACTGCGAGCACACCGAGGACGACGCGGTCCACACGCCCGAGCGGCTGGCGGAGTTCCAAGCGGTGGTGTGGCTCTCGACCTCCGGCGACGTCCTGGACGAGCTGGGCCGCGCGGCGCTGGCCGACTACGTGACCGGCGGCGGAGGCTGGTGCGGGGTCCACGCCGCCACCACCGCCGAGCGCTCCTGGCCGTACTACCGGGAGCTGGCGGGCGCCCGCTTCATCGGCCACCCGCCGGGATGCACCGAGGGCCGGATCGACGTGGTCGACGACACCCACCCCTCGACCGGCCACCTGCCGAAGACGTGGACCTGGACCGACGAGTGGTACAGCTTCGACGAGCGTCCCACCGACGTGGAAGTGCTCCTCGAGGTGGACGAGAGCAGCTACGACACCGCGGACCTGGCGATGGGACACCCCCACCCGCTGGCCTGGCACCGCCGCCTGGAGAACGGGCGCTGCTTCTACACCGCGCTGGGCCACGACTCGAGCGCCTACGCCGACCCGGTGTTCCTTCAGCACATCGCCGGGGGCCTCATGAGCGTCCTGCCGCCGCGGTGAGCGTTTGCGGGTTAGGCTCGTAGGCCAAGGCGATCCGATTCCGACGAGGTGGTTATTTTGGCCGACGGCATCCGCGTCATCGTGTCCGACATCGGCTCCGTCCTCTTCAAGTTCGATCCCGAGCACCGCTTCGACCTGCTCGCCGAGCGGACCGGACTCCAGCGCGGCGACCTGGAGATCCGGCTGTTCGACTCGGGCTTCGAGACCCGCTGCGAGTCCGGGGAGTTCACCGCCGACCAGATCCGCGACCAGGTCGCCGAGATGACCGGCTTCGACGGCGACACCGACGAGCTCAGCCGCCTGTGGACCTCGGCGTTCACGCTCGACGACGAGGTCTTCTCGACCCTGACCCGCGCCGACATGCCGCTGGCGATCTTCTCCAACAACGGGCCGCTGTTCGCCGACTACTTCGACACCTACTACCCGGAGGCGGCGAAGTGGTTCCGACACCGCTATTTCGCCTGCCGCCTGAAGGCCCGCAAACCGGAGCCGGCGGCGTTCGAGGCGGTCGAGGAGGACCTGCACCGGCACCTCGACGCGGCCCCGCACCAGTTGCTCTTGATCGACGACAACCGCCAGAACACCGCCGCCGCGGCCGAGCGGGGCTGGCAGGTCCACACCTTCACGACCGCCGATGCCCTCCCGCACATCATCGCCGCCACCGGCTGAGAACATGCCCGAGGGTCTCGTTGCATCGCCTGAGCGCCCGCGCTAAGATCGTTCCCGGTTCGCCGCAAGGCGGCCGTGCGGGCGTAGCTTAATGGTAAAGCCTTGGTCTTCCAAACCAATGACGCGAGTTCGATTCTCGTCGCCCGCTCCACTATTGCCTGCGAAAACCCCACATTTCCATCGGTTCAGCGGCCCCTCGGAGGGCGCTAGAGTCGCCGGCACACCGAGTCCTTGATCGTCAGCACCCCGAAAGGCCCGTCTTGGCCGCCACCGCCGGAACGGAATCGGCTGAGCACACCGGCGGGCCGTGGCCGTGAAGAACCTCCTGGCCGGCCTCGTCACAGAACGGTGCCGGCGTGCGCCAAGTCGTCCCGCGGTCCGGTTCGGCGGAGCCACGACCACGTACCGCGAGATCGACGCTTGGTCGGAGGCGGTCGTTTCGTCATTGAAGGGGTCGGGAGTCGCGCCGGGGGACCTCGTGGCGGTGGCGGTCGAGCGCGGACCGGCCCTGGTCGCGGCGCTGCTGGGGGTCCTCAAAGCCGGAGCCGCCTACGTGCCGCTGGACATGGGCCACCCGCGCCGACGTACCGACGGCGTCCTCACGCACGCCGCTCCGCGCGCCGTGCTCGCGAGCGCCGAGCACGAGGAGGGTCTGCGCCGCTGGAGGATCGTGCGCATGCCGTGCCGCCCGGTCGAACTCTCGGACGCTCGCATGGACGACCGATCGATGTCGCGGTCGGGCCGATTCGACGGGAGGGCGTATGTCGCGTACACCTCCGGGTCGACCGGCGAGCCGAAAGGGGTCGTCTGCACCCATGAGGGGGTCACGACGTATCTCTCGGCCATGATCGAGGAGTTCTCGCTCGGCGAGGACGACCGGGTCCTGTCGATGATGTCGGTGGCCTTCGACCCCTCGGTACGCGACGTCTTCGGAACCCTCATCGCCGGCGCCACGATCGTGATGGCCTCCTCCCGGGAGATATTCGATCCGGCGGCCCTGGCGGACCTGATCGTGCGCGAACGAGTCACCTCCTGCCTGAGCATCGTTCCGCGGGCGCTCGAAACGCTCGTCGAGGAACTCGAGGCCCGCCCGCGCCGCATGGAAGTGCGACAAGTCGTCTCGTGCGGAGACGTCCTCACCGGGCCCATCGCCCGCCGCACCCAGGACGCCTTCGGCTGCGAGGTGATCAACCAGTACGGGCCGACCGAGTGCACCATGGCGGCCACCTTTCATCGGGTGGCGGCCCCGGACCTGGCGGCCTCGTGCGTGCCGATCGGCAGGGAGATCGGGGACGCGATCGTGCACGTGGTGGACCGGCGACGGAGACAGGTGCCCTTCGGCGCGGTCGGCGAGCTCGCGATCGGCGGCGCGGGACTGGCGCAGGGGTATCTGGGGCGGCCCGATCTGACCGCTGAGCGGTTCGTTCCGGACCCGTGGAATGAGGGCGGCCGTATGTACCTGACCGGCGACCTGGGGCGGCGACGCGACGACGGCCTGCTGGAGTTCGTCGGGCGGATCGACGACCAAGCGCCGCGGTCGCGAATCGATCCCCGCGCAGTGGCGGCGGCCCTGCGAGCGGATGCGGCGGTGAAGGACGTCGAGGTAGCGCCGCTTCCCGATGAGGCCGGCGGTTTCCGGTTGGTGGCGTTCGTGGTGCCGTTCGGGAGGGTCGATCCGGTGGAGCGGAACAGGATTCAAGACGCGCTGCGAGCGTTCACGGTCCCTTCGCAGATGCTGATGATCGAGCGGATGCCGTTGACGCCGAACGGGAAAGTCGACCGCCGGGCCCTGCTGGAACTGCACCGGACTTCACTGCGGGAACCTCGGTGAACATCCGGCACCACGCTTCCGGCACACACCCGCCGCAGTGAAGGCTTACCGCTCTATCAGATCGTCAACCGCCTGCTCTCTGGCCGGAAGATAGGAATCTCGGATCCAGGAGACGAGCGTTGAGGGCAGCACCACGCATCCTTCCTCCTCGCAGGAGTTCGCACGTGGTATGGGGTAGTAGAAGTCCGCGTATACAACTATATTGGCGATACGTACGGCCACCTCGGTATCCGCTATAGACACAGAGTCGGATGCGCTCCAGATGAAACCGTCCTCCCACGGATCCGGAACACTCTCAACTCGTCCATCGTAGTTATTGCGGAATTCGATCGCCGTCATGAGCAACTTTTCCGGCTGGTCGATGGACTGTTGCGCTTTGGCGACAGAGTCATAGACAACCAGATCGAAGTAAAGAGTCGCTTCCTTCTCGTCCCCGCCGTCGGACACGGCCCAGACCATCTCGATCTTGCAATAGGGGTATTCACCGTCGACTTCCTCATTCGTGACCTCGATGTCGTTGTCAGCGAAGAATTTGACCAGCTCCTGGTGTCCGGCCGCCTCACAGGCTTCGTTGTCAACTACCTCCAAGTCGAAGGCTCCGTCAGACTTCGTCGGAACGACATCGTCGGGCCCCCCGCCAACACATCCGATTGCCGTCATCGTGAGAACGAGCGCCACGGCCGACGCCACCCGATGCTTCAGTCTCCGGTCAGCCATCGAGATACCCCGGGATGAGGTCGCCGACGATCCCGTTGGACCATTTGTTGTTCCACTCGTCGGCGACGTCGTCTAGAACGTCGTTCAAATAGGCCCTACGGGCATCTTGGAGTATCTCCACGCAGTCCGCCAGGTTCTCCTCCAGCGCCGTGACTATCTCATAACAGGACTCACCATCTGGAACATCTTTTCCAGTCAATTTGTCCACAAGCTTGCTGATCGTATCCGAGACTGGAGATTGCACCTCCCCGCTGGTGGCCATCTCAACGATGAAGTCACTTGTGGCCACACCGTCACTGAGGAAGGGGACTCGGTTGACAGTGACGGCGCCAAGATACTTCGATACCGCCTGTTCTTGGGGAGTAGATGAGTTCAACTTCTCGTGAATCATCTCCCAGGCCTGCGCCACATAGTTGTGAGCGGCGAACAAGGAAGCTGCCTGTGCGGTCGCCTCAGCTGACGCGGCGTACATGAGGATTCCGATGCCGGTCTTATGGGAGTCGAGCGCACCACGGATCCTGCCGCCGAACTCCTCGACCGCCGCCTCGGCATCGCTGCCGTCCCACTCGTTCCAGAGCTCCAGGATCTCCTGGCACTCGTGCTCATAATGTACTTCATGTATTCCTTCCACCGCCCGGCCGATTTCATTCAGCAGCGGCAGCGCCTCTCGGACGGCCGCGATGTCGCACTGGTCGAGCAGGTCGTCGTAGGCAGAGTTGACAAGCCGCATGGCCGAGTCGGTGATGTTTTGCGCGGCGGAGTCGATCTCCGCGTCGTCGGCCTCCGTGGTGCCGGTCCATGAGGCTTGCTTCTGCTCCCCGTTGGGGTAATCGTCGGCTACCGAGTCCGGTATCGCGGCGGGCATGTAGAAGCCCAGTGTTTCCGACATCCGGTAGAAGCCGTCGAGGGATCTGAAGTCCTTCTGGCCTGATGCCTCGGCATACCCGCCTCCGGTGGAGATGAGTTCCAACGAGCCCACGTGCTGGAGCGAGATCCCGCCGTGGCGATCGTAGGCCTCCTGGCGACGGTAGCCTTCCAGAAAGAACGGCCGCAGCGTCTCCACGGCCTCTCGGACATCGGATTCGGTCGGTGCCGATCCGAGGTCACCCGCCTCCACCGACGTCACAGGGGCGTCGAAGTCGTCCCCGGTCAGCCAGTCCGTGAAATCGTCCCACCAGCCCATGGCCGTCCTCCCTTCGGTTTCTGGTTCTCACTCTTCGGTCGTCTCGGAGTGTCCGGTATAGACGTCCTCCAGGTCGCTCAGTGCCTCCTGGAGGTCCAGTTCGGTCTGGGCCTCGTCCTCGTCGTAGCGATCGGCGATGTCAACGAAGGTGCGTCCCATGGCGTCGAGCGTCTCCGGTGTCTCCTCCGCCACGGTGAGGAAGCGGCCCCACAGGGTGTTGAACTGCTCAGCGGCCTCCGCGGGGCGGACGGATGCGCTCCCGAATATGCCTTCGACGGCGGACTTGGCACCGGTCACCAGGGACTTGAGTTCGTCGTAGCTCGATTCGACCGCCGGAATGGTCGTATCGCCGATGCGGCGGATGTCCTCGGGGGTGAACTTTCGTGACAAGGCATGACCTCGTATTTCCGAATCTGGCTCTGCGGCCTCGCAGCGGCGGAGCGCGTCCGGCCGGAGTGCCACTTGGGGTGTCGGGGTGGTGACTGAAGCACAAAGTACCACGGCGGCGCAAACTCCGCTTCATGCGCGAATCCGGCGACTCTCTTGCGGCGTTCTCGACTGAGACCGGGTCCGGTATGGGGTTGTCGGCGATTATGGCCGTGATACCGACCGCGAGCCAGGCCGCCCGAGCGAGAGGCGGGCGGGGCAAGACGAGTCGGCGTCCGGTTATTCGAGCGCCTTGTGGACGGCCGCGGTGACGGTTCCGTAGGCCAGATGCGGTATGACGTCCGCCAGCCAGTCCGCGCGGCTCCACTTGGCCGGTTCGGTCACGCCGAGCGCGGTGGCGGGGGCGTCACTGCCGACCATGGCGGCGACGCCGAGGACGGGCGCGGCGACCCACGGCGGCAGTCGCCGAACGCGACGCGCCGCTAGCGAGTACACGACCGCGACACCCAGACCGGTGGCGTAGCCGAACAGGGCTCCCACGGCTTGCTGGCGGTTGCCTGCCGCGTCGTCGCCGCCGAGCTCGACCCCGGCGCGGTCGGCGAGGGTCTCGGCGACCTCAGCCGGGACCGGGCTGGCGGGCCGGCCCCGTAGCAGCATGTCCGCATAGGTGACGGCGTTCAGTGCGACGGTGCCCACCGCGCCCGCCAAGACACCTCGAATCAACGCATGCATCTCGATCTCCTCTGGTTGCACTTGGCCGCCGAGCGGTCAGGCGGGGCGGAGCGGCCCACGGTCGGGTGCGGCTGCCACCGCACCGCGAGATGCCCCGAACGGGGAAGGGTTACACCTCTCGCCGGTGAAATCGGCGGAACCGGGCAACGAAATGTGCATAAGGCGCATGATGATCCTCATCGTCGCCGCCATCATGGCATGGGCGGATTCGCCGCCTTGGTTCCAAGTCCACAGAAGCCCGTATTCGCTTCGGTGAGGCGGCGCTCAGCAGTGGCTCGGGCCGGCGGTCTCTTGCCGGTCGAAGTAGTCGGCGAAGGCGTCGACGACCTCGGCGCTGTCGGCGATGGGGACGGTGAATCCGTCCGGGTGGGCCTGGGTCCAGGGCCGGGCCGCCTCGGGCGAGGCGAAGAAGTGGCCGACCGCGCAGACGTCGGTGCGGATCCGCGAGGTGTCCTCCGGAGTCAGCTGCGAGACTACGGCCCCGGCCGGGTCGACTCGGGTCACTCCGGTCGGAGTCGCCGTGACTCGGATCGTCGCCCCGGTGGCTGGACAGGTCGACTCGACGTGGACCGTGCGGTCCAGGATGGACGGGAATAGGAGGGTGTCCATCGCGCAGAACGCGTAGAGCACTGTGTCCTCATCCTCGATCATGAACCGGTGCGCTGTGGGACGCAGCGTAAGGCCGAAGCCCACGAGGTCGCCGTCGTCATCGCGTTCGAGGCTGGGCAGTTCGTCCAGAATCGCGCGCACCGCCTCGAGCGGGCGCCCGACGTGCTCGGCGAGTTGGCGTTCGGTCACGGGCTCACCTTCGGCCAGCAGTCGCATCAGTGCCGTCAGCAGCCACCAGTTGCGGCCGGCCTCGCCTTGTTCGACCGCGCCTTCGAGCCATTCAGTGACCTGTCTGCTCCTTGTGTCCATCAGTCCTCCAATCGAGAGCGGTTTCGTCAGACACTCAGGCGGCGCAGCACGAGAGCCTGGCGACGTCGGTGGCGTAGGCCTGGGCGGCGAGCCTGAGCGCCTCGGCCTCGGTCAGATAGGGATCCCACTCACCTGCGAGGTCGTCGACAGTCATGCCCGCTCGGAGCGCGTAGACCCCGGCGAGGATGATCTCCCCGGCGGCTTCGGCGGCGATGTGGACCCCCAGCAGCCGGCCGGACGCGCGGTCGGCGACGAGTTTGACCGCTCCGGTGGTGTCGCGGTCGACTATCGCGCGCGGCACGATCGACATCGAGACAGTGCGGCAATCGCACTCGTATCCCGCCGCGACGGCCTGGGCGTCGGTGAGCCCCACCGAGGCGATGGCCGGCGAGGTGAAGGTGACCCGCGGCAGCCGTGAGTAGTCGACCTCCTGTCCGGCTTCGTCGAAGGCGTTCTCGACGACCATCGAGCCGTTCCGGGCGGCGCTGTAGACGAACTGCGGGCCACCGGTCACGTCCCCGGCCGCCCACACGCGGGGATTGCCGGTCTGCAATCGCCCGTCGACGGTGACCGCGCCGAGATCGCCCACGGCGACGCCGACTCTGTCCAGATCCAGGCCCTCGGTGTTCGGGCGACGGCCGGTCGCCACCAACAATCGCTCGGCGCTGACCGTCCGCTCGGTCCCGTCGGCGCCGCGGAAACCCACGGCGGCGGCCTCGCCTTCGCGTGTCACGCGAGTGACGACCGCGCCGGTGTGGACGGCGATGCCCTCTGCGGCGAACGCCTCGGACAAGACTTCGGACAGTTCGGGCTCCTCGAACGGGGCGATGCGGTCGAGCGCCTCGACGACGGTGACGGCGACGCCGAGCCGGGCGAACATCTGCGCCTGTTCGAGGCCGACGGCGCTGCCGCCGATGACGATCATCGACGCCGGAAGCCTCTCGAGATCCATAGCGGTCGTCGAGGTCAAGTAGTCGCTCTCGGCCAGGCCCGGGATCGGCGGCGCCCAGGTTGAGGAGCCGGTGGCGACCAGGTAGTGCGCGGCCTCGACCACGGGAGCGCCGCCGCCGTGCGGCTCGACGGCGACGGCGGGACTCTCAGGGGTGCCGGTGAAGCGAGCGATCCCGGCCAGAATCGGCCAGTCGTATTCGGCGGCCAGGCCGGTGTACTTGTCCGCTCTCATCGCCTCGACCAAATCGTCTTTCGCCTTGCGCACGGCGTCCCAGTCGACCGCCGCCGCGCCGGTCTGCGCGCCGGGAAACCGTGAATCGACGGCCCGCTGACGGGCGGCTGCCGCAGCGAGTAGTGCCTTCGAAGGCACGCAGCCGACGTTGATGCAGGTGCCTCCGACAGCACCGGCCTCGACCATCACCACGGCCAGCCCGCGTTTGCGGGCCGCGATCGCCGCGGCGAACCCCGCCGAGCCCGAACCGAGTATCGCCAGATCGGCATGGATCGTGTCGATCAAGATCACTGCGCTCCTCGTCTGCACGGCCGATAGGAGAGTCGAACACTTGTTATTCGCCTACACGAATACTTCGGTGCTAGCGTACTATACGCAGAAGCGAATAGCATCCTCTTGGAGTCACCATGCCCGCGGCTACTCACGACACCGACCCCCGCACCGACCAGAGCCCCTGCGAGCACCTGGACACCGTGGCGAGATTCTTCCGCGCCCTCGGCGACCCGACTCGGCTTCGCCTGCTCGAGTTCGTCCTGCGCGCAGAGCGCACCGTCGCCGAATGCGTCGCATACGCCGGGATCTCACAGCCAAGGGTGTCGGTCCACCTGGCCTGCCTGGCCGACTGCGGCTACGTGACCGCCCGACGCGAGGGCCGCCGGTTCCACTACCGGGTCACCGACCCGCGTGTAGCCGACCTGGTGGTGGCGGCCCACGCTTTGGCCGCCGACAATGCCGACGCCCTGGACTCATGCCCGAGCATCGACACCATCCGAACCGAACAAGACAAGGCGGCATGAGCGGCACCGATCAGCACCGCGACGGTGGCTCGGGAGCGGGCTTGCACACACGTGGGAGGACTAGCCCTAATAGACCCTACGGTCCTGCGGTCGGTCGCGATGTCCGGCCGGGACCGGGCCCGGGCGTCGCGGCCGGGCCCGAGTCCGGTCGTACGGTCATGCGTCGGTGAGCTGGCGGCCGAGCAGTCCCTCGGCACGCCGACGGTCAGATCGGTGTACTCGACATCGGTCTTGCCCAGATGCCGCGTCTGGGCGCGCCAGTCGGCCGCGGCCCAGGGGGTGGTGCCTTGGGCGAGGTCGCCGAGGACGGTCAGGGGACCTCCGGTGCGATCCGCGGCTCGATCCACGACACCGCCGCCGCCCGGATCTGGAAGTTCGCCGGCGGCGCGATGGCAGCTGGGCTTCTGGCCTGGTCCAGGTGCGCCTCCGAGATGCCGGGGATGGCCTCCGCAGTCCTGTACTGCGTCACTGGCGCCTGATCGATATAATGGTGAGGTTTCATGACCTTTTGGTTTTTGCAGTGAGGTCTGCCCGTGTTTGGTGAGCAGCTACTCGGCGAACCGGGCGGCTGAGTCTCGACCGCTCCCCCACCGCCTGTCAGAGGAGACCCCCGCCCCATGGGTATGCAATTGCCATCGGCGCCGGCCAGCCTGCTGATGACCGACCATCTCACCGGCTCGGTCGAGCAGTTCATCGGACACGCCGTCGAGGCGGTGCTCAATGGCTAGGGTCCGCAGGCGCGCCACGAGGAAGACCACCGCCAAGGGCGCGAGAATCGTCTCGAGGATGCTCGATGACGCCAAGGTGTTCCGCACCGGCAAAGGCGGCGGCAGCCGAGGCGGCGGAGGCGGAGGCGGCACCCCCGGCTCCACCGGTCGCCCAAGGCCACGCAAGACCGATGACGAACTTCGCACCGACGCCAAGACGATCCACGACACCGTCAAGGCCGACCGGCGTCGTCACAATGGAACGACCGTCGCCACCGCTCAGGACGCGGACGGGAAGCTCTACTACTCCGTCAGCGGGAACCGGACCGCGCCGGCCATGGAGGCGAAGGCACGAGAACTCGGCTACGAGCGGGTCTTCGGTAAGAAGTACACCCGCACCGACCCGCCGCAGACGCATGCCGAACAGGTCATGCTCAATGCGACTGAGCAGGGCCGACTCACGCCGCCGGTCAGGTTGTCGCCGTCGCGGCAGCCGTGCGACCGCAGTAATTCGAAGCCCGAATCGAAACAGTATTGTGAAGACCGCACCAACGGGTTCGACGGCGCGGACCTAGTCGGCTGGTAACAAAGGGAAGCGCAGGCGAATGTTCTACTGGAACGATGAGATGGACCGGTACGAGTCGGTAATCGGCGCGATCAGCCCGATGGGCCGACTCAGACTCGCGATCGAGGCCGTCAGCTGGACCTCGGCGACCATGTCACCGCCGATCCAGGACGCGGACGCCCAGCAGTTCATCGCTTCCGCGCTCGACCTGGCCAGAGAAGGCGCACAGCGCGGCGAGGTGTACCCGCAGATGCCGCCCGAGCTCGAAACGGCCTTCGACCGGCTCCTGGATGCGCCCGAGCCCGGCGCAGGAAGCCTCGTGATGGCGGCGGGCTCGCTCTTCACCGCCGGCGACGACGAGATGCCCCCGCAAGTCGCGTTCAACATCCTGTGGTCCTGCTACGAAGCCGTCATCCTTCGCGAATTCGATGAACCGACACCCGAACTCGAAGCCCAGAGCGGTCGCTGCCTCGAAGTCATCGAGCACGAGAAGTCGCTCATCGACCAAGCTGCCTAGGGCCTGTTCAGAGGTCGAACACGCCGTGCAGAGCGGGGGCGGCACAGGTCAAGACATGCTCGACCCGTCGGGCGATGCTGCCCAAGGGAAGCCCGACCGGGAAGACGACCATCCCGGATCGCTATCATACCGAGCAATGCTCCGATGTAGCGCAGAGGCCGTCGCGCCTCCATGGCATGGAGGAAGACGCCGGTTCGAATCCGGCCACCGGAGCAGGACCCGTGGCCTGTAGCGCAGAGGCCGTCGCGCCGATACCGCATATCGGAGGACGTCGGTTCGAATCCGACCAGGTCACGGCATTCGGGAGTACGGGACGGGTTGCATGGACGAGCCGACAGACGCTGAGTTGAAAGCGTTCGACATGGTGGTCGCCAAGTTGCGCTCGTTGCCGGCCGATGACCAGATCCGACTTCGCGCCGAACAGGTCGCCGCCTCATTCGTACGAGACGGCCGACGACGGCGCAGGAAGTCGCGTGAGCAGCAGGATGCAGCGACGGACGCCGATATCCTCGCCGCCACCGCCACCGGGAGTCTGGAGCGACGGCCTGACGTTCCCCTGGCCGCGCCGGGGCGTCCTGGAACGCTGGCGCGGCCACGCCGATGTTACGTCTGCAAGCGCACCTACCGCCGAGTCGACGGTTTCTACCACCAGCTCTGTCCCTCCTGCGCGTCCGAGAACTCGATACGCTGGCAGGCGAGTACCGACCTGACCGGGCGCCGCGTCCTGCTGACCGGCGGGCGCGTCAAGATCGGCTTCGAGCTGGCGCTGATGATGCTTCGCGACGGTGCTGAAGTGATCGTCACGACCAGGTTTCCAAACGATGCGGTTCGCCGGTTCCATAACGTCGAGGGCAGCGAGGAGTGGTCGGATCGTCTCGAGATCGTCGGGATCGACCTGCGTGATCCTCGCCAGGTCCTGGGCCTTTGCGACCGCCTGCTGACCCGGGGCCCGTCGCTGGACATATTGGTGAACAACGCCGCACAGACCCTGCGGCGCCCGGTCGAGTCCTACCGGGCACTGATCGAGAACGAGATCGCAGCGCTCCCCATGCGCAACGTGTGGAGCGCGCCTGGTTACAGGGTCCCGGAAGTCAGCGTCCTACCCTCCGCAGCGCTCGATCTGGTCGCATCCGACGTGGACGCCGCGGGACTGCTGCCCGACAGCTCGGCGGCGAACTCCTGGTCTGCGCAGCTCGGTGCACTCGATCCGGCTGAAATCCTCGAAACCTACCTCGTCAACGCGTTCACTCCCGCGCTGCTGTGCGACAGGCTGCTGCCGCTGTTGACCGCGTCTTCCCACTCCCAGCGCTACATCGTCAACGTCACAGCCGTCGAAGGCCGGTTCGCGGCGCGCAACAAGACCGCGCGCCACCCGCAGACGAACATGCCCAAGGCGGCGCTCAACATGCTCACCCGCACCAGCGGGCCCAGTCTCGTCGAACAAGGCGTTTACATGTGCGCGGTCGACACCGGATGGATCACCGACGAGAATCCGGCTCCGAAGAGAGAGCGGCTAGCGGCAAGCGACTCCGCACCCCGCTCGACGTCGTCGACGGGGCGGCTCGCGTCTACGACCCCATCGTGCGAGGCGAGGCGGGCTCTCCTGTGGCGGGTGTGCTCCTCAAGGACTATAGGGAGGTCGACTGGTGACGGATGCACCCATGGAAGCGTTCGCCGGAGTCGACCCTGTCACTCCCCGCGCGGCATTCGAACTCGGTGACTTGATCCGATGGCTCGAAACTGGCGCTCCCGCTGCGGGTCGACTGGATTTCACCGCCGGCACCGCAATGCCGGACGGCCGCCTCGACCTGTGCAAACAAGCGCTCGGACCCCACGGGGCGACCCTTGTCACGGAGGCGCTTCGGCCGGGGCAGATACGGCACCTGCTGCTCGGCACGGACGGACTGGGCGATGCCGGCGCCGACACCGTCTCGCAGCGGGCGTCGTCCGCAGAACTCGAGACGCTCTATCTGGGTTGCAACGGCATCACGGCGACGGGAGCCTGCCGCCTTGCGGACAACCTTCTGGCCTCACCGCAGGTGCTGTCCGGGTTGTGGGTCAAACGGAACCCGCTCGGGCCGGCCGGTGCCGAAGCCGTAACCGGCCTGGTGTCCGGCCTTGAGACCCTTCGGACGCTCGATCTCGTGCAAACCGGAATCGACGCTGGGGCCACGGATGCGCTCGTACGAGCGCTGCTTGCCGCTTCGGATCGAGGGAAGGGCGTTGAGCGCCTGTACATCGGCGGAAATCGGCTCGGGCCCAGTGGCGGCGCCGCCCTGGCCCCCCTGATCGCGAGCGGAGCTGTATCGGAGCTCTACGCCTCCGCCTCATGGCTGGGCGATCGCGGCGCGGAAGCATTGACGCATGCGCTCAAGGCGGCTCCGTACGGCAGGCTCAAGAGGCTCTCCCTTGCCAGCAACGGCATCGGCCCTCAGGCGAGCGCACGAGTTGTCGCGGCGGCAGTCGCCACTGGAGTCGAAGTCTTCGACCTCGGTCGAGTCAAGGCGGCCAATGCGCTCGCCGCCCCCGACAACCGCATCGACGGGGCGGCCGCCGCATCGATCGGCAGGGCGCTCTCCAATGCGCCCCATCGCCTGACTCACCTCGTCTTGGCGAACACCGGTATGCGCAGCCGCGAGGCGCAACGTCTCCTGGACTTCGCCGTGCACGCCCCAACGCCTACGCGCTACTTGCTCGGCAAAGGCATCGCGGCAAGTATTCGCGCCCGGCTCAACTCGCTCTGCGAACGGGTGCCGCACCGGCCTGCCGCGAATGCCGACATCAAGGCCGTCACCAGCCTCCACCGCAGCCGCCGTGCAAGGTAGTCAGGTGATGCTGCGAGCCTGTCTATCTGGACAGGCGGGCCCGCCCCACGGCGTGTTCGGCCGCGGTCAGACGTTCGCCTTAGGGTCGATCACGTCGACACGCGCGCCGGTCGCGCGGAGGGCGGCGACCTCGTCGACGGGGGCGGCGTCGTCGGTGATGACGGTCCTGAACGCACTGGTGGTGCCGTGCAGGTAGGTGGCGGTCTTGCCGAACTTCGTGTGGTCCACCAGCAGAACGGCTTCGGCCGCCGAGCCGAGCATGGCCTCCTTGATCTCGGCGATCTCGCGCATCGGATGGTAGAGCTGCCCCTGCAGCACGGCGGTGGCTGACATCACGAGCACGTCGGCGCGGGTGCGGGCGAGGGTCCTGGTGACTTCGGGGCCGGTGCAGGAGTCGAACTCCGCGTGGTACCTCCCGCCGAGGAGCGTGACGTCGATGCGCGGCGCCGCTCGCGCCATGCGGTGGGCCACGCCGATCGAGTTGGTCACCACGGTGAGCGTTTCGACGCCGGCGCGCGTCAGTTCTCCCGCGAGCGGGTAGACGGTGCTCGAATCGTCGACGAGGACCGTGCCGCCCGGCCTGATGTACTTGACCGCCGCGGCGCACAGCGCGGTCTTCTCAGCCGTGTTGACGCCCTCGCGGAACCTGGTGGCGGTCTCCATGGTGAGCATCGGGTAGGCCACCGCCCAGCCTCGCTCCTTGCGGAGCATGTGCCGTTCGACAAGGCTGTCCAGATCTCGGTGCATGGTCATCAGGCTCACTTCGAACCGCTCGGCGAGATCGGCGATGCGCGCCTCTCCGGCCTCGGCCACGTGGCGCAGCACGGCCTGGCGGCGCCGCTCGACGGCGGCCTGTGAGAGCCGGGCCTTGACCGACATCGCATTGCCTACTTCCATTGAGCTGGTTCCGGGCGTTAACCTACCGCACCCGGCGCCGCGCGGCGGCTCCGCGCGGCGCCACCGGGCGTCGACTAGTGGATCCCAGGCTGTATCTGGAGTTTGCGGCCGGCACCGGCGCGGAAGGCGTCGATCGCGGTCGCGTATCGGTCGAGCCCGAAGCGGTCGCTGATCATCACTTCGGGGTCGATGACCCGCTTCGCCATGAGTTCCACGGCACGGCCGAAACTGTGGAGCACGGCCATGGAGCCGACGATGTGGATCTCGTCCTTGTATACCCGGAACGGGGAGAACGATGCCGCGGCGGTCTCCGGGGCGACCCCGAAGACCTGGAACGTGCCGCCTTTGCGCACTCTGCCGAGGGCGTCTTCAATGGCGGATACGGCGCCGGTGCAGTCGACGACGACTTCCCAGCCTTCCGGCCGGTCGAACTCGTCGGCGCCGGCGGCGGTCCGGTCGGCGCCGAGCCGCCCGGCGACCTCCAGCCGCGCGGTGTTGATGTCGACCACCGAGACGCTGGCCGCGCCCGCGAAGCGGGCGAGCTGGGCCATCATCAGGCCCATGGTGCCGGCCCCGTAGATCAGGTAGTGCTCGCCGATGCGCCCCGGCAACAGGTCGAAACCGTGGACGGCGCACGAGAGCGGCTCGATCAACGGCGCGTGCTCCAACGCCACCTGGTCGGGAAGTCGGTAGCAGTTGCCGACCGGCGCGGCGCAGTACTCCGCGGTCGCGCCGGGGCTGGCGATCACTCCGATGGCGTCGTAGCGATCGCAGAGGTTCCCGTGTCCGATCTTGCAGTAGTGGCACTGGCCGCATGGCAGGTTGGGGTCGACCGCGACCCGGTCGCCTTCGGCGAACTCGGTGACGGCGCCTCCGACGGCCACGACCGTCCCGGCGAACTCGTGGCCGGGCACGATCGGGTAGACCGTGCCCTCCAGGTCGCCGTCGAGGACGTGGATGTCGGTGCCGCAGATGCCGGCTCCCGACACCGCGATGACGACTTCGCGCGGGCCCGGGGCGGGATCGGCGACCGTGGTGGTCGTGATCGTGCCGGGCTGTTCGATGATGACGGATCGCATTACTTGACGGCTCCCATGGTCAGGCCGCGGACCAGCCACTTCTGCGCGATCCACCCGGCGAGGATCACCGGGAGCGCGGCCATGGTGGCGGCGGCGGACAGGCGGGCGAGGAACAGGCCCTCGGACGTGATGAAACCGGTCAGGAACACCGGCACGGTCGCCGCCCGCGTCGAAGTCAGCGAGACGGCGAAGAAGAACTCGTTCCAGGCGAAGATGAAGCAGATCAGCGCCGTGGCGGCCAGGCCCGGAGCGATCATCGGCAGGATGATCCTGCGCAGCTCGGTGACGAACCCGGCTCCGTCCACCTTCGCCGCCTCCAGCACCGCCGGCGGGATCTCCAGGAGGAACGAGCGGATCATCCACACCGCGATCGGCAGGTTCATCGCCGTGTAGACCAGCGACAGCATGGTCGCGTTGTCGAGCACGCCGACGTTGTTGGCGATGATGTACAGCGGCAGGATGATCGCCGCAGGCGGCATGAACCGGGTGGAGATGAAGAAGAACAGCGAGTCCTTCCACAGCCGGATCGGCGCCAGCGACAGCGCATAGGCCGCCGGCGTCGCCAGCGCGATCACCAGGACCGTAGACCCGATCGAGGCCATGAGCGAGTTGAGCAGGAACGGCGTGAAGTCCCGGCCGAGGATCGCTTCGAACTGGTCGAGGGTCGGAGTGAAGAAGAACGTCGGCGGGTCGGTCGAGGCCTGGGCCTCCTGTTTGAACCCGGAGACGAACATCCACGCCACCGGGAAGAAGAACACCAGTGCGGCCGCCCAGGCCAGCAGCGCGACACCGGCCGACTTCAGGGCCGGACGGCGGCGGCGGCGCGGCGGTGGCTGAGGATGCCGGTCGATCGGAGTCGACTCGTTCCGCCTCGTACTGTCGTGCAACGTGTCCACGGCGTTACTTCTCCTCTCGGAACATGGTCGCGAACAGTCGCAGCGCGAACGTGGCGATGATGATCGTGGCGATCACGACCACCACCCCCGCCGCGGCCGCTTCGCCGACCTCGAACGCGCGGAACGTCCGCTGGTAGATGAAGTAAGGCAGGTTCGTCGTCGCCTGACCGGGGCCGCCCTGCGTGACCAGGTAGATCGGGTCGAAGGTCTGGACGATGAAGATCGACCCCAGCAGGATCGCCAACTCGATGAACCGCCGCAGCTGCGGGAAGGTGATGCGCCAGAAGACCGTGAACGGCCCGGCGCCGTCCATCTTGGCCGCCTCCAGGATCTCGGTGTCCTGGCTCTGGAGGCCGGCCAGGACTATGAGCATCATGAACGGCGTCCACTGCCACACCAGCATGAGGATCAGCGAGAGCATCGGGTGCTCCGAGACCCAGTCGACCCGTTCGACGCCGAACGGCGAGAGCACCCAGTTGAGCATCCCGAACAGCGGGTTGAACATCGCGTGCTTCCAGATCAGCGCCGCCGCGGCGGGCATGACCAGGAACGGTGTGATCAGCAGGGTCCTGACCACGTTGCGTCCGGGGAAACGCTGGTCCAGCAGCACCGCCAGTCCGATCGCCAGGATCATCGAGAACACGACGACCGAGGCGGTCAGGAACACGGTGTTGAACACCGCGCCGCGGAAATGGGAGTCGCCGAGCACCGCGGCGTAGTTGCCGAAGCCGGCGAATCCCGCCTCGTCGGGCCGCAGCAGATTGCGGTCCTGGAAGCTGTAGTAGATCGTCGCCAGGAACGGCAACTGGGTCAGCACGACCACCAGCAGCAGCGCCGGCAGGAGGGGTCCGCGCCGTTTCCAGCGCTCGCCCGGCGGCAGTTTCGCGGGTTTCTGCGGGGCCCGGGGCCCGCGGCGCTCGCGCGCCGCGGGCCGGGCTGTCGATGCGGTCATCTGATACCACTCAGTCCTTGTAGCCGCCCTGGACGGCGACCTCTTCGGCGTAGCCCTGCGCCTTCTCCAGGGCCTCGTCGACGGTCTGGTTTCCGGCGATCGCCGCGGAGATCTCCTGGGCGACCCTGGTGCCGAGGTCCTGGAACTCGGGGATGGCGATGTACTGCACCCCGGTCCAGTTCTGCTCGTACAGTCCGGGCGCGGTCACATCGACGTTCTCGATCGCCTCCAGGGTCTGCGGGGCGAACGAGGCCGCGGCCTCCTGGTATTCGGGGATCTGGTAGGTCGAGGTGCGGCTGCCCGGCGGGACGCGGGTCCAGCCCAGTTCCTCACCGACGAGGCGCATGTAGTCCTTGCCGGTGGCCCAGGCCATGAACTCCCAGGCGGCGTCCTTGGACTGCGAGGACTCCGGGATCGCCAGCGACCAGGCCCACAGCCAGCCCGAGGAGTCGGTCTCGACCACGGGGGCGGGCACGTAGGCCATCTTCCCGGCCGCGTCCGAGGATTCGCCGTCCTCCAGGACGCTGGCGGCCACGGTCGCGTCGACCCACATCGCCGCGTTGCCCTGGCTGGTGGCGGTCAGGCATTCGCTGAACCCGGCGTTGGCCGCGCCCGGCTCGCCGTACTCGCGCACCAGGTCCACGTAGAACTGCACGGCCTCTCTGGTCTCGGGGCTGGTCAGCTGCGCGTTCCAGTCCTCGTCGTACCAGCGGCCGCCGAAGGTGTTGATCACCGTGTTCAGCGGGGCCAGGACCTCGCCCCAGCCGGCCAGGCCGCGCAGGCAGATTCCGGCCACGTCGTTGTCCGGGTCGTGCAGCTCGGCCGCCAGGTCGGCGACCTCCTGCCAGGTCGGGTTCGCCGGCATCTCCAGGCCGGCGGCCTCGAACAGGTCGGTGCGGTACATCAGGAACGACGACTCCCCGTAGAACGGCACCGCGTACAGGCCGTCCTCGTAGCTCAGCGCTTCGCGCACCGGCGGCAGCAGGTCGTCGACGTCGTAGTCGGGGTCGGAGGCGTAGTCGTCGAGCGGCACCAACCAGTCGTTGGCCGCCCAGATCGGTGTCTCGTACGTGCCGATGGTGACGATGTCGTACTGGCCGGAGCCGGTCGCGATGTCCTGCGTGACCTTGTCGCGCAGCTCGTTCTCCGGCAGCACCACGAACTGGACGTCGATGCCGGTCTCCTCCTCGAAGACCGAGGAGAGCTGCTCGATGTCCTGCATCTGCGGATTGGCCACAGTGGCGATGGTGATCGACTCGCCCTCGCCGTCACCGCCGCCGGCTCCGGAACAGCCACCGGCGACCATGATCGCCGCCAGCGACACCGCCACGGCGACTTGCGGTTTGTAAGGGGTTTTCATCAGGACCTCCTCGTCCTTGACGCGCCCGAGGCAGACGACTCCTCTGCGATCGGGCAGTTGTTCGGCGGCGGGTGCCGGCGCGCCTTTCGTACAGAGATCGGCTACGGCGGCATTCGGGGCTGCCGCCGAGCGTACTCAAGGATAATATCATAAAATATTGAGCCCTTAACACATAGTCTGTTAACTAGTTTGACCCAGCTCACCCGTGGTACGCGGCCTCCGCCGCTTGACCGTTGACTCCGCTACGAAGGCCGCCGCCACTTGATCCGCCGAGGAGCACCATCAAGCGGTTACGGTGCCGGTCGGGGGGATGTGTGCCACCGCACCCAGAGGTGTCGGAGTTCGACCTCCAGCGGGTGCTGGAGGCTCTGGTCGACCCGGTCCGCCGCACCATCCTCGTCCAGCTCGAAGCCGCCGACCGCGACGTCAACTGCGGGGACTTCGACATTCCGGTCAGCAAGTCCACCGCCACCCACCACTTCAACCTGCTGCGCGAAGCCGGCCTGATCCGCCAGTACTATGCGGGGACGTCCCGAATGAACACTCTGCGCCGCACCGACATGGACCGGGCGTTCCCAGGCCTGATCGACGCACTCGTCACAGGTCCCGCAGGGCATCAGCGATCCACGAACGGCATCGGCTGATACAGGCGGCCAGTACCAGGCTCGAGGTCGAGATGGCCTCAATGAAATCCATGGTGCGCTTCACCGTGGCTTTGTCAGGCGGACCGACCCGACTCCGTCCATCACCCTTCCCCGTCAAGCGGCTACAACTTGCAATGAGGTCCGATGCGCAGTCGCTGCCGAAGGGGCTGGTTCCGCAGGTGCGCATACTGCGACCGGTGCTCGTCGAGGCGGCTCGTTCTGATACCGGCTCTCCTCAGAGTGCTACAGCAGTTCGTGAGAATGATGGCTGCACCGTCCGCATCCGTCCGGCTCAATCCCCGATGGTGAGAACGATCTTCCCGGTGGCGTGGCCGCTCTCCATGGCGCGATGTGCGGCGGCCGCCTCCTCCAGAGGGAAGGTCTGGGAGACGTGGACATTGAGCTGCCCGGTGTCGACCAGGCGCGACAGGGACCGCAGTCCGCCCAGGTCGGGCTCGACGAGCATGAAGCGGGTCGTGATGCCGCGGGCGACCGCTTCGGGGAACGTCGCGTCGGCATTGGACAGATGCAGCTCGGCGAGCACGCCGCCGTCCTTCAGCACAGCGATCGAGCGCTCGGCATAGTCGCCGGGAATCGTGTTCAGGACGACGTCGAGCCCCGAGACCGCTTTCGCGAAGTCGACCGCGGCATAATCGATCATCTCGTCGGCCCCGAGCCCGCGCACGAAGTCGTGCTTCTCAGCGCTGGCCGTACCGATGACATGGGCGCCCAGGGACTTGGCGATCTGAACCGCGAGGTGCCCGATGCCGCCGGCCGCCGCGTGAATGAGCACCGATTGACCCGCCCGAAGGCCGGCGTGATCGTTCAGCGCCTGCCAGGCGGTCAGACCCGTCAAGGGGACGGCCGCCGCCTCCGTGTGCGTGATGCCGGCGGGTTTGTGGTCGAAATGCCTGCTGGGGGCGGTCACGTATTCCGCGTGGGTCCCGGCGCGGTGAGGGAACCGGGGCATGCCGTATACCGCGTCCCCGGGCTGGAACCGCGTTACGCCGGTGCCGACCTGCTCGACCACCCCTGACACGTCCCAGCCGAGCGTGAACGGCGGCTCTCCGATGTAAAGCCCGCGTTCCCGGGCGGCGGGGTCGACCGGATTCAGGCCCGCGGCGTGAACCCGCACCAGAACTTCACCGTAGTACGGCTCGGGACGGGCCGTTTCGACCAGCCGGAGCACCTCCGGGCCCCCGAAGACGTTCTGTGTAATGGCGCGCATCTGCTCAGGCACGAAGAATTCCTTGGTTACGAAGGTCGTCAGGCGGACTTGCACGATAGCCCCCAGAGACCCGGTACGGCCATCGGCGTCGCACGGCTCGGCACCGCGGTGATCGCCGCGGCACGAGGCTGACACCGCCCGTCGCGCACTTCCGGACTTGCAGTCGGTACCCGGGTACAGGTTTACGATCAGGCGGCCCTTTGCCGACGAACACTGATCGTGCCCGGCGGACCGTATGCGGGTCGCACGATCGAAGAACGGAGACCCATCATGACGCCCCGACGCGCATCTGCCCGCTCGACAGTGCTCGGCCGCATCGCGGCCTGGTCCCCGGTGCCGATCATCGCGGTCGCGGTGGCGGGCGCACTGGCTATCAATTTGGCGATCTGGCTGGCAGGAGCGGCCTTCGGTGGGTCCTTCACCTACGTTGAGCCCGACGGAGCACTCCATACCACCACCGCTCCGCGAGGCGTCATCGTCATGACGGTGATTCCCATGGCCCTCGGCCTGGCTGTCGCAGTGCTCCTGGCCATGAAGTGGCGCGGCGTCGTCCGTCTCGCGCAGGTCATCGGTGCGGGCGCGGCCCTGGCCACCACGACGACGACCTTCACCGCGGGCTTTGACACCGTGAGCACGATCGCCCTGTCCTGCATGCACCTCGTCATCGCCGTAGCCGTAGTGTTCGCCCTCGAGGCGATCGATCGCCGCGCTCCTCAACCGAGCTGACCGGGTTCCGGACCCGGATCTCTGCGGCGCCTCGACGAAGTGGTCGAGCCGGTGCAGTGCCGCCCGCGGCCGGTCACCGGGCTCCCGGTCGATGCGACTGGGCGGACGAATAGGCTTGCCGGACTCGGTTGATTGGAATGACGGCGTGGATTTCGGATTGCTGGCGAGCCTCGCGGGACTGGCCGTTCTGGATTCGTTGAACACCTCCACCATGCTGGCGGTGGTCGTGATCGTCCTGATCGCTCGGCGGCCGACGGCGACCACCTGGACCTACCTGACCGGAGCGGTGCTGGCCTTCTTCCTGGTGGCGGCGGCATTGCTGTTCGGCGCCTCGGCGGCCGAGGACGCGCTTGCCGACTTCTCGACGTGGGCCCGCCGAGCGATCTTCGCGGCTCTGGCCGTGTTCCTCGCCCGGCTCGGATGGCGTCGCCTGCGAACCCGTCGGAAGCGGCCGGTGGTGCGGCTGCCACCTTGGGTGAACCCGTGGAGCGCGGTGGGCCTGGGGGCCTTGACGACCGCGTCAGATCTTCCGAGCGCCTTCCCGCTGTTCCTGGCCGTGAGCCGACTGGTCGACGCCCCGATCAGCACCGCACAGGGCCTCGCGCTTCTAGCCGGCTACACCGTCGTGTACGCACTGCCCACGCTCGGTGTGCTCGTGGTCGGGCTCAGATTCAAGGATCGGATGCGGGACCGCCTCGAGCAACTCGCGAACGGCTACGGCAAGGGCGAAGTGCCGGCGAGTCGGCCGATCGCCGTGCTCTACTTCGCGGCGGCGGCGGTCAGCGCGGCGATCGCCGTGTTCGTCATCGGCTGACCGCATCTCCAGCCGTAGCCCGACCGGTGGCGCTGGCTTATGCGAACAACGGTGGCGTACGATCGCCGAATGCCTCTGAGAACGCTTGCCGAGCGATCGGCGCCGCTCGACGGCTCCCGTCCCGCGCGTTCGGTGTTCCGCCTGATCATGCGCCGCCCCTGGCGCATGCTGCTGGCCGTGACCGCGTTCACCCTCAAAGAGATTCCGCTGTGGTTCCTGCCGGTGGTGGCGGCCGCGATCATCGACCTGGTCGCGGCCGACGGCTCCGTGACGGCGGTCCTGGGATGGTTCGCCGTCGCGGCGGTCCTGCTGGTGCAGAACTACCCCAACCACATCATCTACACGCGCAACTTCATGACCGTGGTGCGGGACACCGGCGCCGACCTCCGCAACGCCCTGGCCGACCGGCTGCAGAGCCTGTCGATCGGCTACCACACGCGGGTGAGCTCCTCGATCGTGCAGACCAAGCTGGTGCGCGACGTGGAGAACGTCGAGCTGATGCTCCAGCAGATCACTCATCCACTGCTGTCGGCGACCATGGTGCTGATCGGCGCGCTCACCATGACCGCGATCGCCGTACCCCAGTTCCTGCCCGTGTACGCCCTCGCCGTGCCGATCGCGATCGGGCTGCGCGCCGGCCTTCGCCGCCGCTCCCGGACCCGCAACGAGAAGTTCCGGCGCGAGATGGAAGCTCTGGCGGCGAGGGCCGGTGAGATGGCCTCGCTCATCCCGGTCACCCGGGCGCACGGCCTGGAGCAGACGGCGGTATCCCGGGTGGCCAGCAGCGCGGAGAACGTGCGGCGCGCGGGCCTGCATCTGGACATGCTCAACGGCCACGTGGCCTCCATCTCGTGGGTCACGATGCAGCTGCTGGGCGCCAGTTGCCTCATGCTCGCGGCGACGTTCTCCCTCACCGGGATGCTGCCGATCACACCCGGCGAAGTGGTGCTGTTGTCGACCTACTTCACGCTGCTCACCCAGGGGCTCACGCAGCTGATGATGCTGATCCCGGTCGGCGCGCGCGGGCTGGAGTCGGTGCGCTCGATCTCCGAGGTCCTCGAAGAGCCCGACATCGAGCAGAACGCCGGCAAAGACGACGTGGGCGCCGTGGAGGGCCACCTCACCCTCGAGGACGTCTGGCACCGCTATCCGGAAGCCGAAACCGATGCGGTGCAGGAGGTGTCACTCGACATCGAGCCGGGAGCGACAGTCGCGTTCGTCGGACCGTCGGGCTCGGGAAAGTCGACGCTGCTCAACCTCGTGCTGGGGTTCGTGCGTCCCACCTCGGGCCGCATCCTGCTCGACGGCGTCGACATGCAGCGGCTCGACCTGCGCACCGCGCGCCGGTTCATCTCCGTGGTGCCGCAGGAATCGGTCCTGTTCGAAGGCACCATCCGGGAGAACGTGGCCTACGGCTTGCGCAACGCCGAGGAGGAGCGGATCGTCCATGCACTGCGCGACGCCAACGCCTGGCGGTTCGTGCAGGAACTCCCCGACGGACTCGACACGGTGGTCGGCGAGCGCGGGGCGCGCCTGTCCGGCGGGCAGCGTCAGCGGCTCGCGATCGCGCGAGCACTCGTCCGCGACCCGCGCATCCTCCTGCTCGACGAGGCGACCTCAGCGCTCGACCCGGAGGCCGAGGAACTGGTCAAAGAGGCGCTCGACCGCCTCATGCGGGGCCGTACCACCCTCGTGGTCGCGCACCGCCTGTCCACCATCCGCAAGGCCGACCGCATCGTCGTGCTCGACAACGGACGGGTCGTCGAGCAGGGCTCTCACGACGAACTGCTGGAGGCATCGGGCCGCTACGCGCAAATGCACCTGACCCAGACCGGCACGCGAATCGACGACACGAGGTCACGATAGAGGGCCTCGACGAGGACGTTCTGGCGCTGCCGGGACTGGGCGGCGAGCCGGACTAGCACTCCGGGGCGAGGCGCGGATTTCACAGCAGGTCGCCTCGCCGGGGGCGGCGTCGTCCGCGCCGGGGCCGATGCATCTCGTCCCGCTCTGCGGCTCGGCCCGGCGAATTGACCTAATATTGATGTATGTATATACTTCATAACGTCTTGCTTTCGGGAGGTCATTCGAGCATTGCGGGCGGCCCCCGGATGGTGATCGATAACAACCACCCCCCTCACCCTCCCGAAAGGACTTCCTGCGCGCCCGACGAGCCTTGATCGGCAATGCGAATCCCACAAAGCGATCGAGTCGTAGGGATCGCACGGCCCAGCCGCCTGCGCTCTATCGACCGAACCGGATCACGCACCCCCGAATCGAGAACCGCGGTCGCTCCGCTCCTCCGAAAAGTACGCGAACTCCCCCAACGCGAAAGGAATGAACGACCATGACGCCACATCGAAACGAGTCCCCGTCCACCGCGGCGAAGTCGCTCAGCCGGAGGACTTTCCTGGCGATGAGCGCCCTCCCGGTACTCGCGGTCGCCACGCCCGCGACGGCGCAGTCAGGCGTGACCGTGAACCCCTCAGCGGTCCGACAGACGATCCAGGGCTTCGGCGGCATGAACCACGCCGTCTGGATCGACGACCTCACCGCCGCCCAACGCGACACCGCGTTCGGCAACGGCCAAGGGCAGCTGGGATTCTCGATCCTGCGGATCCCCGTCCACGAGGACCAGGCGAACTGGAGCCGCGAGGTCGCCACCGCCCAGCGCGCCATCGAACACGGCGCGAAGGTCATCGCGTCGCCGTGGAATCCCCCCTCCCACATGGTCGAGAGCACCGCCGACGGACAGCGGCTCCGGTACGACATGTACGGCGCCTATGCGCAGCACCTCAACGACTTCACCGAGTACATGAGCAACAACGGCGTGAACCTCTACGCCATCTCGGTGCAGAACGAGCCCGACTACGCGCACGAATGGACCTGGTGGACCCCGCAGGAGATCACCCGGTTCATGCGCGAGAACGCCGGTTCGCTCGCCACCAGGGTCATCGCACCGGAGTCCTTCCAGTACCGCAAGAACCTCTCGGACCCGATCCTCAACGACCCCGAAGCGCTCGCCAACCTCGACATCCTCGGCGCCCACCTCTACGGCACGCAGTTCGGCGACTTCGACTACCCGCTCTTCGAGCAGCGGGGCGCGGGCAAGGAACTGTGGATGACCGAGGTCTACCACCCCAACAGCAGCGATTCGGCGGACAACTGGCCGCAGGCGCTCGACGTGGGCGAACACATCCACCGCGCCCTGGTCGACGGCCAGTTCCAGGCGTACGTGTGGTGGTACATCCGCCGCTACTACGGCCCCATGCTCGACAACGGGCAGATCAGCAAGCGCGGCGCCAACATGGCGCACTTCTCGAAGTTCGTCCGCCCCGGGTACACGCGGATCGACGCGACCGCCAACCCGCAGTCGAACGTCTACACCTCGGCGTACCAGGGCGACGGCGAGATCGTGATCGTCGCCGTCAACAAGGGATCGTCGTCGGCGAACGTGCCCTTCTCGCTGCTGGACTCCACCGCCTCCAGCGTGTCGTCCTGGGTGACCGACGCGAGCCGGAATCTCCAGCCTCAGAGCGCGATCAGCGTTTCGAACGGCTCCTTCACCGCCACGCTGCCCGCTCAGAGCATCACGACTTTCGTGACCGGGAGCGGGAACGACAACGGAGACGACGGGGACGATGACGACGACGGAGGCAATGGCACCGGCGAGTGCCGGGGACGCATAGCGGTGGTCAACGACTGGGGGTCGGGCTGGCAGGGCAGCGTCACGATCACGGCCGGCAGCCAGGCCGTCGACGGCTGGAACGTCAGCTGGACCTGGCCCGGCGGCCAGCAGGTGAGCAGCGCCTGGAACGCCGACTGGTCGCAGTCGGGTTCAACGGTGACCGCCTCGGACGCGGGTTGGAACGGCCGCATCGAGGCCGGCCAGAGCCGCGAGG
The DNA here is from genome assembly GCF_054779575.1 of Glycomyces halotolerans. Lineage (NCBI taxonomy): Bacteria > Bacillati > Actinomycetota > Actinomycetes > Glycomycetales > Glycomycetaceae > Glycomyces > Glycomyces halotolerans. The sequence continues at coordinate 32,578 of NZ_BAAGXZ010000006.1, read as the reverse complement.
TCTTCGGCTTCATCGCCTCCGGTCCGGCGGTCGACCTCGACTTCGACTGCTGACGAACGCGGACCGAGCGCGTCGGTCCGGCCCGGATCTTCCGTGCACTTCCCGAGGAGCGGGCCGGACCGCCTCTGGCGTGAGGGCTTCGGCCGGTCCTTTCAGTCCCGGTAGAGCGGGTTGGCTCCCGGCGGCCGCTCCTCGTCCGACACCGGACCGGGGGCGGTGCCGCTGCCGAACGGTGTCCCTCCCAGTCGCTCGCGGCCGTGGTCGGTGAGCCAGTTGTCGAGGCCGGGTCCCACCGGCACGATCCGGGTCGGGTTGATGTCCTCGTGCACCACGTAGTAGTGGCGCTTGATCTGGTCGAAGTCCGCGGTGTCGCCGAAGCCGGGCGTCTGGAACAGGTCGCGCGCGTATCCCCACAGGTTCGGCATCTCGGTGAGCTTGTTGCGGTTGCACTTGAAGTGCCCGTGGTAGACCGCGTCGAACCGCAGCAGCGTGGTGAACAGCCGGACGTCGGCCTCGGTGATGGTCTCGCCCATCAGGTACCGGCGGTCGGCCAGGCGCTCCTCCAGCCAGTCGAGCGCGTCGAAGAGTCGCTGGTAGGCGCGGTCGTAGGCTCGCTGCGATCCGGCGAAGCCCGCCCGGTACACGCCGTTGTTGACTTCGAAGAAGATCCGTTCGATCACCGGGAGCATGTCGTCGATCTGGTCGGCGGGGAGCAGGTCGGGCGCCCCGTCGCGGTGGTAGGCGGCCCATTGGGTCGAGAAGTCGAAGGTCAGCTGCGGGTAGTTGTTGGTGACGACCCCTCCGGAGGGGATGTCGACCAGGGCGGGCACGGTGATGCCGCGCGGGTAGTCGGGGAAGCGCTTGAAGTAGTTCTCCTGCAGCCGTTCGGTGCCGAGCACGGGGTCGCGGCCGTCGTCGGTCAGGTCGAAGGTCCAGGAGCGCACGTCGTGGACCGGGCCCGGGGTGGCCAGCGAGATCACGTGCTCGAGGCCGAGCAGGCGGCGGATGATGATCGAGCGGTGCGCCCACGGGCACGCCCGGGCGGCGACGAGCCGGTAGCGGTCGGGCTCGACCGGCCAGGCTTCTGCGCCTTCGGTGAGTCCGGTCATCCGCGGGTCGCCGATCTTGGAGGACGCCTCGGTCGGGGCGGCCTGGGCGGCCTGCACATCGGACACGACGCGGTCCTCGATGTAGTTGGTGTCCCTGGTGAACTCCTCACCGGTGACGTAAGCGCCCTTGGTGGAGTACTCGGTGCCGTCCGATTCGCCGTTCTGCTGTGCCATGGCCACAGCCTACGCATTCTCGCCCCGGCGGCGCTGGCAAGCGGGCGCGACGCCATGCGATCGTTGGAGCCGCGAACGCCGAACGACGAACGGGATGATCACATGAACGAGGAACTCGAGCTGCTCGGCGAGGCAGACCGGCGCGCCCGGGAGTTCACCGCCGGCATCGGCACTCGACCGGTCTTTCCCGACGCCGATGCCCTCGAGGCGCTCTCGCGCTTCGACGAGTCGCTGCCCGAGCGGGGCCGGGACGCGGCCGACACGCTGGAGCTGCTCGACGCGGTCGGTTCGGCCGCGACCACGGCCTCGAACGACCCGCGCTACTTCGGTTTCGTCATCGGCTCGACTCTGCCGGTCGCGGCCGCCGCCGACCGGCTCGCGCTCGCGTGGGACCAGTGCGCCTCCTCCTACGACAACTCCCCCGCGGCCGCGACGCTGGAGCGGATCGCGGGGCGCTGGCTGACCGAGATCCTCGACCTGCCGCGCGACAGCGCCGTCGGCTTCACCACCAGCGCCACCGCGGGCACGCTCACCGCGATCGCGACGGCCCGCCGCACGATGCTGGCCCGGCTGGGCTGGGACGTCGACCGCCGGGGCCTGGCCGGGGCTCCCGAGATCCGGGTGGTCGTGTCCGATCTGGCGCACATCACCGTCCGGAAGGCCCTGCGCGTTCTCGGGTTCGGGCTCGACAACCTCGTCGTCGCCCCCACCGACGGGCACGGCCGCGTCGATCCCGACCGGCTCCCGGATCTCGACGGGCGGACCGTTCTCATCCTCCAGGCCGGCGAGGTCAACACCGGTGAGTTCGACCCGTTCGCCGACTTGATCCCTCTCGCCCGCCGGGCCGGCGCGTGGGTGCACGTCGACGGGGCGTTCGGGCTGTGGGCGCGCGCCTCGCGGCACCGGGGCCTGACCGACGGCGTCGAGGGAGCCGACAGCTGGACCACCGACGCGCACAAGTGGCTCAACACCCCGTACGACGGCGCGATGGTGATCTGCCGCGACGCCGAAGCGCTGGCGCGGGCCATGAACGCCGACGCGGACTACGCCTCCGCCTCGGCCGACGCCCAGAAGAACCTGACGCTCGAGTTCTCGCGCCGCGCCCGCGGCGTCCCGGTGTGGGCGGCCCTGCGCACGCTCGGCCGCGACGGTGTCGCCGACCTCGTCGAGCGCACCGTCGAGCTGGCCGGGATCGCCGGTGCGCGGCTGCGCGAGACCGGGTTCACGGTGCTCAACCGGGTGGTTTTGAACCAGGTGCTCGTGCGCGCCGACACTCCTGAAGAGACTGTCAGGATCCGCGAGGCCGCTCAGCGCTCGGGCCGGACGTGGTTCGGGCCGGCCGTCTGGGACGGCGAGCCCGCGTTCAGGATCTCGGTGTCGTCGTGGCGGACCCGCGCCGAGCACATCGACGATCTGGTCGATCTGCTGGTCGAGCTGCGAGGCCGGTGAGCGCCGCGGTGCCGGTCGACGGTGTCACCGAGCTGTCCCACCGGCTGCTGCTCCGGCCGATCTGGGTTTCGCCGATCAGGCGCATCTGACGCGCGCGTTCCGGGCCACGCTCGGCACCACGCCGGCCCGGGTGCGGGGATCGTTCCACGGGCGAGGCCGATCCCCGGTGCGCCGCTCGTCCGCGTTAGTGAGCGGCCGCCGGAGCTCGAGCGTGCACTCGAGCGCCGGCGGGTCGAGGGCGGGTCAGGACTGGCGGCGTGCTTCGCCTCTGACCTGCTCGGAAGCGCGACGCGATTCGTCCTTGACGTGCTCGCCCGACGACTTCGCCTCGCCCTTGACGTGCTCGGCCGATTCCTTCGCCCGGTCCTGCAGGTGCTGCGCCGACTGCTTGGCGCTGTCGCCGACGTTCTCGCCGACCGCCTTGGCTTCGGCTTTCGCCCGGTCGGCTACGGGCCCGGCCCGGTCGGCCAGCGCCTGCGCCGCTTCGCGGGAGGTCTTGTCCCCCGGCAGCAGCGAGGCCACGAGCGCTCCGGCGCCGAAGGCGATGAGGCCGGCGGCCAGCGGGTTCCCCTTGACCTGGTCTCCCACCTGCTGCGAGTCGACGTCGGTGCTGCCCATGACCTTCTCTCGGGCGTTGCGGACGCGTCCGCGCATCCGCTCCTTGCCTCGCCTGGCGATCCGGCGCGGGCTCGTCCGGTCGGTGAACTCGTCGATCGTCTCGCCGAGGTCTTCCCGGGTGCGCTCGATGTCGTGCCTTATCTCGTCTGCTCGCGTGCCCATTCGGCATCCTCCTTCAGGGTCTCCATGGTCTGCCTGGGCTTGGGTGACACTTCTCGGAACTGCTTGCGGCCGGCGATGAACAGCACGGTCGCGATGATCGCGTAGACGACCGCGACGATCAGGAACGCCCAGCCGGCGCTCATGACCTCGGCCAGGCCCCATGCCGTGGCGAACGAGGCCAGCAGCAGCGCGAGGTAGCCGATGACGCTCGCGGCGCCGAGTTTCGCGCCGGCCTTCGAGGTCTTCTTCGCCTCCTCGCGCAGCTCGACCTTGGCCAGCTCGAGTTCCTTGCGCAGGAGCTCGCTGACGTCGCGGGCGGCCTCGCTCATGAGCTGGCCGATCGACTGGTCGTCGCGCGAGTGCGGACGTGCGGTCATGGTGTCGGTGTCGGCGGTCCGCTGTTGCTGGTCGGTCATAGGCCCGTGCCCCCCAGGTCGGTCGGCGTGTCGCCGCCGGGCGGGTAGGTCTCGGCGCCGGCCCGGGATTCTTGTCCGGTCGCGCTCGAGTCCTGGCGTTCCTTGCGTGCCTCGGTTCCGCCGCGGAGCATCCTGCCGATCGAGAAGCCCGCGACGGCGGCGACGCAGAGGAACGCTGCGGGCCGTTTGCGGGCGAAACTCTTGGTGTCCTCGAGGATTCCTTCGAATCCGCGCTCGTTCACTCGGCCGGCGGCATGGCGGATCTCCTCGGCCGCGGACTGCGCGTATTCGGCGAGGGGACCGGCGTCCTGCGGTCGTCCCTCGGCGAGGGCGCCGACCTGTTCGCCGAGCCGACGCAGGGAGTCGCCGGCCTTGTCGGCCTGCGCGGACACTTCGTCGCGCAGTTGCGTCCGGGCGTCGTCGGCGACGTGTCGGACCTCCGTCTTGGCCTGTTGGGCCAAGTGCTGTCCTTCTTCGCGGGCGGAGTGGGCGACGTCCTTGGCTTCTCCCGCCGCCTTGTTCGCCACTTCCGATCCTTCGCGCCGTGCGGTGCCGGCGGTCGCCTGTGCGGCGCCGGCGCCTCCGGGTCCGTCTGCGGGCCTCATACTCGCCTTCCCTTCCCGTCACCAGGACGAGTCGTCGATGAGTGGCGCGGGTGCGCCCCGCTCTTATGTACCCGGTCGGAGGCGAGCCATTCATATTCTTCGCCGTCAGCTGCGGCCGCACGGTCTCGATCAGGGGTTCCACCCGGCCGAGAACACCGCCAGCGACCCGATCGCGAGCAGCAGATAGCCGGCGGGGAAGGCGAGGTTGTAGAGCACACGGGAGCGAACGTGGGCGGCGACGGCACCGATGTAGAAAGCACCAGGCCGACCGCCGCCGCGAACCCGAGGGCGGTGAGGCCGAGCATTCCGGCCAGGAGCCCGGCCGCGCCGAACACTTTGAGTGCGGCGAGCGCGGGCAGTGCGGATTAGGGAACGCCGACTTGCGCTGAGTTGGCGATCACGAACTCGGCGCGCGCCAGGTCGCCGCCCGCGTCCGCGGCGGCAGGATCGGGCGCCTGTGGGTCATGCGCAACCCCGACAAGATCACCACCTGGCGCTAAGCGTCGGAGGACGACCGGCCGGTCAAGGGCGATGCTCCGCTCGAGGCGTTCCCGCTTCGGTTCGCAGGCCGCTGAGGAGGCGTTCCAGTGCCTCCTCGGCTTGGGTGAGCGCTTGTGGGTGTTCTGACCTGGCGATCCACAGCGCGGACTCGTTCATCGCGCCTGACAGCAACCTCGCCAGCGGCTCCACCGGCTGGTTGTCGATGACGCGCGCCGCCACCAGCGACTCCAGTGCCTCGGCGAGGTGGCGGGCCGAGGAGTCCTCGTCCATCGCGCGCCACTCGTCCCATCCGAGCACGGCAGGGGCGTCTATCAGCAGGATCCGCCGGACGGTCGGGTCGGAGCCCGCGGCGAGGAAGGCCCGGCAGCCGGCCCGCAGCTGGTCCCATGGGTCGTCGCAGGTGTCGGCGGCGGCCGCGACGCGCTCGCCGAGCTCGTGCTGGACGTCGGCGACCACGGCGCGGAAGAGTCCGGACTTGCTCTTGAAGTGGTGGTAGGCCGCTCCCTTGGTGACGCCGACCGCGCTCGCCACTTCGGCGAGCGCCACGGCGTGGTACCCGTCTTCGGTGAAGCGTCGGCGGCCCTGTTCCACCAGGGCTCGTCGTGTGGCCTCTCGCTGCTCGGCCCGTGTGGCGGCCATCCCGGCTCCGTTCCTCATTCACATACGCGAGGTATGTTAACATCGGTTTCACATACCCACGGTATGTTAAATTCGACCACGGACGGAGCCCCCGACATGGAAACCGCCTTGCAGAGCTTCTACCCGGTGATCGCCACCGGCGACCTCGCCGCCTCGCATCGCTTCTACACCCGGCACTTCGGGTTCGAGACCACCTTCGAAGCCGACTGGTACGTGAGCCTGCGCCGGCCCGACGCCCCGCAGTACGAACTCGCGCTGCTCGACCACGCGCATCCGACCGTCCCCGACGGGCACCGCACCGCCATGCGGGGCGGCCTGCTGCTCAACTTCGAAGTCGACGACGTCGACGCCGAGCACCGACGACTCGTCGATCAAGCCGGGATTCCCGAGCTGCTCTCACTGCGCACCGAGGATTTCGGGCAGCGCCACTTCATTCTCGGCGCTCCCGACGACGTCATGATCGACGTCATCACCGTCGTCCCTCCCACCGGCGAGTTCGCCGAGCAGTACGCCCCCGGCGCGGCACCGACCGTCTAGCCCGCGGAGTGTCGTCACCGCTCGCGTCGCGGACCGGACGAGCCGCCGGTCGCCAGGCGCATCAGGTCGCTGCTCAAGTCGATGTCGAGCTCGGTGCCTCCGGCGCTGCCGTACTGGTGCTGGTAGTGCTTCCAGGACTCGCTTCGGATCTTGTCGGCGAACCCGCTCTCCATCAGCAGCAGCAGCTCGATCGCGGCGCGTTCGATGCGCTGGCCCAGGTCGTTGTCACTCCAGTCCTCACTGGAGGCGAAGACCGAGGTCGGGGCGGTCATCGTGCGCAGGTAGGCGAAGAGCGACCGCATCTGCTCGTCGACCACCAGCGCGTGGCGCGCGGTGCCCGCGGTCGCGGCCAGCACCACCGGCTTGGCGATCAACAGGTCGTTGTCGAGCACGTGGAAGAACGAGCTGAACAGTCCGCTCGGCGCGGCCTTGTAGACCGGCGCGCTGGCGACGACGCCGTCGGCACGGCCGAGCAGCTCGATCGCGCGCGTCATCTTCGGCCCCATGAGCTGGGATACCAGCGCGGTCGAGATCTCGGAGGCCAGCTCGCGCAGGTCGATCGCGCTGACGGTGACCTTCTCGTCGCGGTCGGCGGCCAGGCCCCCGACGCGGTCGGCGATGCGGTCGGCCAGCATCCGGGTGGAGGACGGGTCGCTGGTGCCGCCGCTGACCACCACGAGCTGGAACGGCTCGGTGCGCTCGGTGTCGGCGGGCTGGTTCGGGATGTCGTTCATACCGTGGCCTCCTCGTTCCTGTCGATGGCGACCGGTCCGGTCGCGGGCCGGTCCTGGCCGGCCAGTTTGCGGCAGAGGGTCTCGAGCTGCCGCATCTCCTCGTCGGTGAGTTCGGCGGTCACCGCGCGGGCGACGCCGACGGCGTGCCGGCCGCCGACCCGCCGCTGCCGTTCGCGTCCGGCCTCGGTCAGCGAGAGCCGGACGCCGCGGCCGTCGGCCGGGTCGGCGGTGCGTTCGATGAGCCCGCGCTCGGCCAGCCGGTCGACCATGCGGGACATCGCCGGCTGACTGAGCAGGACGTTGCGGTTGAGCTCGCCGAGCCGGACCGGTCCGTCGCATTTCGACAGCGTGTAGAGCACGTCGTACTCGCGCATCGTCACGTCGTTCCAGATCTTCTCGGCGGCCAGTCGCTTCATCAGGACCGCGTGCGCGGTGAGCAGGGACTCCCACGCGTCGTTGGCCAGTCTGCTGCTGCTTCGGGTCATGTGCTCTCCCATCAGCCGAGGCTCGGGTACTCGGCCTCGACGTCGCTGTCCTGGTAGGGCGAGGCGCCGGTGACGTTGTCGCCGCGGTTGGCGTTCGGGCGCGGCTGGCGGGCCGGCTCGTCGCCGTACTTCGCCTTGACGCGGTCCCGGTGCGTCGGCGCGGGGGCCGATTCGGGGTCGCGCCGGGACTCCAGTTCCTTGCGCAGTACCGGGATGACCTCCTCGCCGAGCAGGTCGAGCTGGTTCAGGACGGTCTTCAGCGGCAGGCCGGCGTGGTCCATCAGGAACAGCTGGCGCTGGTAGTCGCCGAACGCGTCGTGGAATGTCAGGGTCTTCTCGATCACTTCCTGGGGGCTGCCGACCGACAGCGGCGTCATGGTGCTGAAGTCCTCCAGCGACGGGCCGTGGCCGTAGACCGGGGCCTCGTCGAAGTAGGGCCGGAATTCCCGGTAGGCGTCCTGCGAACGCTTGGCGATGTAGGCCTGGCCGCCGAGCCCGACGATGGCCTGCTTCTTGGTGCCGTGGCCGTAGTGCTCGAACCGCCGGCGGTAGAAGTCGATCAGCCGCAGCGAGTGCGCGGTGGGCCAGAAGATGTGGTTGGCGAAGAAGCCGTTGCCGTAGAAGGCGGCCTGCTCGGCGATCTCCGGGGTCCGGATCGAGCCGTGCCACACGAACGGCGGCACGTCGTCGAGCGGCCGGGGCACCGAGGTGAAGCCCTGCAGGGGCGTGCGGAACTGGCCTTCCCAGTCCACGACGTCCTCGCGCCACAGCCGGTGCAGGAGGTTGTAGTTCTCCAGCGCCAGCGGCAGGCCCTTGCGGATGTCCTGGCCGAACCACGGGTAGACCGGCGCGGTGTTGCCGCGGCCGAGCATGAGGTCCATCCGGCCCTTCGACAGGTGCTGGAGCATCGCGTACTCCTCGGCGATGCGCACCGGGTCGTTGGTGGTGATCAGCGTGGTCGCGGTGGTGAGGATGAGCCGCTCGGTGATCGCGGCGATGTGGGCCAGCAGCGTGGTCGGCGAGGAGGAGAAGAACGGCGGGTTGTGGTGCTCGCCGATGGCGAAGACGTCCATCCCGACCTCGTCGGCCTTGCGCGCGATCTGGACGATCGCGTCGATCCGTTCCGCCTCGCTCGGCGTCTCGCCCGACACGGGGTCGCGCGTGATGTCGCTGACCGAGAAGATTCCGAATTGCATCGTTGCTCCTGTTCGCCCGCCGGAGCGGATCGAGGTTCATGCGTTTGCATTTACCTCAACCATCCGTCTCGCTCCGCTATTCCCCCGGCCGCAGGAACCCGAACGCCCCCGGCCCTGTGATCCGGGGCCGGGGGCGTCCGCCGTCACCGAGGACTACAGGCCGGAGCCTCCGGTGGCGTCGACCGTGGTGCCGGTGGTCCAGCGGCCGGCTTCGGAGGCGAGGAACAGCACCGGGCCGGCGATGTCCTCGGGGACGCCGACGCGGCCGAGGGCGGCCCAGGACGAGACCTCGGCCTCGACCTCGGGGTTGCCGCGCAGCCAGGAGGCGTTCATGTCGGTGCCGACCACGCCCGGGGCGACGCTGTTGACGGTGATGCCGCGGGGACCGAGGTGCTTGGCGAGCGCGAGGGTGAGCGTCTCGACCGCGCCCTTGGACATCGCGTAGGCGGTGTCCTGCGGGAAGGCGATCCTGGTCGCCCCTGAGCTGATGTTGACGATGCGGCCTCCGTCGGCGAGGAGCGGCAGGGCTCCTTGCGTGAGGAAGAACAGGGCCTTGGTGTTGATCGCGAAGACGCGGTCGTAGTCCTCCGGCGAGTACGCCTCGAAGTCGGTGGGCGCCACGACGCCCGCGTTGTTGACGAGGATGTCGAGCTCGTTGGCCTCGAAGCGCGCCAGTTCCGCCCGGAGGGCGGCGATGAGGCGGGCGGGGCCGTCGGGCTCGGCCAGGTCGGCCCGGAGGGCGAAGGCCCGGCCGCCGGCGGCGGTGATCTCGTCGACCGTCTTCTCGGCGGAGGCGGCGTCGTTGCCGTAGTGCACCGCGGTGAGTGCGCCGGCGGCGGCGAGTTCGAGGGCGATGGCGCGGCCGATGCCGCGGCCGCCTCCGGTCACGAGCGCGGTCTTTCCAGTGAGGTCGTACATCGAAGTCCCCATTTCTTGAATGATCGATCAATAAAATGACGTGGATGACGGTACCACGTTTTTGAGCGATCGCTATACAATGGTGGGGTGACACGGGGACGGCCAAGGACATTCGACCGCGATCAGGCGCTGGAGCAGGCACTCCAGGTCTTCTGGAGGCTCGGCTACGAGCCGGCCTCCATCGCGGAGCTGACGCGCGCCATGGGCATCAGGCCGGCGAGCCTCTACGCCGCCTTCGGCGACAAGCGGCGGCTGTTCCGCGAGGCGGTCGACCTGTACGTGGCCAAGCACGGCGCCTTCAGAGGAGCGGCGCTGGCCGAGGAGCCGACCGCGCGAGAGGCCATCGAGCGGATAATGCTGGAGTCGGCGAGGCAGCACACGGATCCGGCGAACCCGCCCGGGTGCCTGATCATCTCGGCGACCGTCGACTGCGGACCGGAGTCCGAAGACGTCGCCGCCGAACTGCGCCAGATGCGCCTGGCCGCCGAGGCGCAGATGGAGCGGCGCATCCGAGAGGGCATCGACGCCGGGGAGCTGCCGCCGGGCACCGACGCTCGGCGACTGGCGAAGTTCTTCGCGACCACGATCCACGGCATGTCGCGCCAGGCCCAGGACGGCGCCACGACCGAGGAGTTGACGGCCGTCGCCGAACTGGCCCTGGCGGCCTGGCCGGCGAAGGAGTGAGGCGGTCCGCCCACGTCGCGTTCGAACGAGCGCGAGATCACTCGCCGCTGGGCCGCATCGTGATCGAAACCTCGTAGACTCCCGCCTCGGTGCGGCCGGGGCTCAGCATCAGACCGACGGGCCCGAACACTTCGCTGGCCGATGCCGCGTGCTCCATGTCGACGAGCGTCGGCATCCGTTCGGCGAGCCAGTCGGATGCGGCCGCCGGGTCGAACCCTTCGGCCTCGAGGCTCGCGACGCAGATGTCGACCGATCGCAGGGCGGCCTTCAGCGACGAGGCCTTGCCGGCGAAGCAGTTGATCTCGGTGAGCATGCCGTCGTCGTTGGCCCACGCCGTGGCGCTCGTGCCGGATACGTGGTGGCCGAACCAGGCGGCGTCGCCGGCCGGTGTGGACCGCGGCACGAAGCCGTGCCGTTCCATCAGGCCGGCCCACTCGTCGACGGCGACGTCCGAGAGGGGGATCTCGGTATTGGTGCCGCCGAGGACCCAGGGGTCCACCTCCACGACTCCCTCCTCCCCTGATGCGGCGCCGCCCGGTGCCGATTCGGTCGGTGCGCCGCCGCAGCCGGCACCTGCGAAGACGAAGGCCACGACGGCGAGCATGATGGTCGGGCTCCGGCGGTTGCGTCGAGAGATATCGAGGGTGGGCACCACGGGAGCATATCCGCTCCGTCTCATGCGGAACGGACGGCGACCTCGAACCTGGTGCAGCGGAGCGGGAGGAACCATCCGGTTCGGAACCGGTCGCGGCCGACCAGCTCGAGGCGCTCGGGACTGGCCAGGTCGTCCCATGCGGCCCACCGGAAGTCGTAGACGAGCATCGTGCCGCCCGGGCGCGTCACCCGAGCGATCTCGGCCGCTCCGGCGGCCGGGTCGTCCCAGTGGTGCGAGCTCAGGCTCGAGACGACCAGGTCGAAGGTGTCGTCGCCGAACGGCAGCGACTCGACGTCGGCGGTGTGCAGCGCGGCCTGCTCGCCGAGGTTCCGCTTCGCGGCGTCGATCATGTCGGCCGAGATGTCGGCGCCGGTGAGGGCCAGGTCGGGGCGGATTCGGCCGAGCTCGGCCAGCAGCACCCCCGGTCCGGTCCCGACGTCGAGCACCGATGCCCCTTGGCCGGCCGACTTCGCGATGTCGGCGGCGACGCGCCGGTAGAAGCCGCGCATGAAGCGGCGCGCCATCGTGTCGTAGGTCCTGCTGGCGCGCCCCTCCATGGCGCCGCCGGCGTGGTGGTGGTGCCTTCGCCTTCGGTCGTTCACGGGTCTCCTCCAATAGTTGCAGATTACAACTCTTACGCCACTCTACGATATACAGTTGATCGCCACAACTCACTGTCCGGGGAGAGACCGTTGCATTCCGGTTCGCACGAACTGCACCACCTGCTCATGGACCTGGTGCGCACCGCCGGCCTGGCGCTGATGGAACGAGTGGCGCCCGACCACGCGGTGTCGCTCTCACAGGTCTTCGCCCTCCACGAGCTCGACCACGACGACGGCCTGTCCCAGCGCGAACTCGCCCAGCGGCTCGGCCTGGAGAAGAGCACCGTCAGCCGCCTGGTCAGCGACCTGGAGGCCGACGGCCTGCTCGTCCGCGACCGCGACCCGGACAACCGGCGCCTGTACCGGCTCCAGATCACCGACCCGGGGCGCCGCCTCCACCGCCAGATCGCCGCTTCGCTCCATGAGCGCTACCTCGAATGGGAAGCGGCGATGACCCCGGCCGAACGCGAAGGACTGGCGGCCGGCCTGCCGGCGCTGCTGCGCGCCATGCACTGCGACCGCGAGCGCGACTGACGATCGGCCCGCGCCGCAGCGCGGGCCGATGGAGTGCGATCAGGCCGCGCGGGCGACGGCGATGTTCGTCGACGCGCGCTGACCGGCCTCATAGAACATGTAGAGGCGGCCGTTCTCCTCGGCGAAGGACGGAGCGGCGGCGCGGCCGTTGTCCGGCGCGCCCGACATCGAGTCGTACAGGACCCCGAGGTGATTCTCGCGGTCGAAGCTCGTCCCCACGTCGGCGACGTGGACATTGCCCGCGCCGCTGTGGTACACGACGTGGCCGCCGCCGTTGCGCGACCAGTAGTGTGCCCCCGAGAGCTGGCCGCCCTCGCCGGAGCGCGGGCTGATCAGCGGGTCGGGTTTGAACCTCCAGCCCGAGGACAGCCGGTGCGACCAGCCGATGAAGATCTTGCGGGTCCCGGCCTGGTTGCCCATGAACAGCATGACGTGGATGCCCGACTGGACCGGGTGCGGGAAGACCCGCGCGTACGAGGCCTCGCTGACGTCCGAGGGCAGCATGTCGGTGTGGAGGACCGTCCCGCCGTACGCGAAGTTCCTCCCATCGCTCGAGGTCGCGACCCTGGTGGTCGTGTTCTCGCCGTGGAAGTACAGGTAGATCCGGCCGTCCGCGTCGTTCCAGAGCGCGTGCGGGCTGGAGACGTGGCTGACCGAGTAGTGCGGCGACCAGGTCCGCGGGATGATCGGGTTGGCCGAGTACTCCGTCCACGGGCCGTCGAGCGAGTCGGCGTAGGCCAGGCAGATGCCGCCGGGCGCGTCGTGCGGGGCGTAGTACATGTACCAGGCGCCCAGCGGGTTCTGGACGCGGCCGGCGACGTATCGGATCGAGGGGAAGATCAGCTCGTCGGTCGGGTTGTAGTCGAGTGAGCCCTTGTTCAGCGCCACGCCGAGGTGGTTGAACGTCGGGAAGCCGGGCACGGCCGCGCTCGCGGGCGCGGCGGCCCCGAAGGCCGCCGCCGAGCCGGCCGCCGCGGCGCCGAGCAGCAGCCGCCTCCGGTTCAGGGTGGGTCTGCGATCGGATTCCATGGTGTGAACTCCCATCCGGCCCGCGCGGCCGTCGCCGCGCCCCAATGCGCGGCGGCACGGAATCACCGCAGCGGGCCTGTGGGGATCGAGTCTCAGGGTGGCGATGATCGGCCGTCAAGATGATAATACGAATTATCATCTTGACGGCCCCGATACGGCGATGCAACATGACTACCTACAGCGTTGCTGATACGCATTATCAGCCGACGAGAAAGGCCCCGAAGTGACCGGAACCCGCCGCCGCGTGACGCAGCGCGACATAGCGCGCATCAGCGGCGTCAGCCAGGCCACGGTGTCCCTGGTGCTCAACAACCGCCTCGACGCCGGCGTGCGCATCGCCGAGGAGACCCGGGAGCGGGTCCTGCGGGCGATCCGCGAGACCGGCTACGTCGCCGACCCCGTCGCCCGACGCCTGGGCGACCACAACAACCGCATCATCGGCGTGTTCACTTACGAGCCGGTCTTCCCCTCCGGCACCCGCGACTTCTACCACCCGTTCCTGGTCGGCATCGAGGAGACGGCCGAACGCTACGGCTGCGACCTGCTGCTGCTGACCAGCGCACCGGTCGAGAACGGCCGCCGCCGCGTCTTCGCCGACGGCAGCCGCATCCGCCTGGCCGACGGCTGCGTCGTCCTCGGCCGCGACATCGACCGCGACGAGCTCACCCGCCTGGTCGCCGAGGACATCCCCTTCGTCTCGGTCGGCAGGCGCGACGACGCCGGCGGCCCGGTGCCCTACGTCGGCGCCGACTACCCCGCGGCCGTCAGGGAGATGGTGGCGCGCGCCGCCGCCCTCGGCCACCGGAAACTGGCCTACCTCGGCCGCGGCGAGGGACCGGAGTCGTTCGCCGACCGCCACCGGGGCTTTCGCGCCGGAGCGCACGACACCGGGGTGCGATCGCACCGGCTCCCGCGATTCGACGCGGCCGCACTCGACGACCTCGTCGCCGACGAGGTCACCGCCGTGTTCCTCGAAGAGCCCGCCGACGCCCCCGCCGTGAGCGCCTGGGCGCGAGGGCGCGGGCTCGACGTGCCGGGCGACCTGTCCATCGTGGCCCTGGGCGATCCGACCCGCCCGGTCTCCTTCGACCTGGACGTCACCGGATTCACCATCCCCCGCCGCGACATGGGCCGCCAAGTCGTCGAAGTGCTCGGCGCGCTCCTCGAAGGCGTCGAGACCGACCGCCAGCGCCTGCTGGCCTGCGAGATCCACCAGGGCGCGACCCTCGCCCCGCCTCCAATCGGAAGGAACCCCCGTTGAACGAACTGCGAACCGAGATCCTGGTCGTCGGCGGCGGCATGGGCGGCGTGGCCGCCGCCCTGGCCGCGCTGAGGGCCGGACGCCGCGTCGTCCTCACCGAGGAGTTCGACTGGCTCGGCGGCCAGCTCACCAGCCAGGCCGTGCCGCCCGACGAGCATTCGTGGGTCGAGCAGTTCGGCGTCACCGCCTCGTACCGGGCGCTGCGCGACGGCATCCGCGATTACTACCGGCGCCACTATCCGCTCACGGCGGCCGCGCGGGCGAAGCCGGACCTGAACCCGGGAGGCGGGCACGTCAGCCGGTTGTGCCATGAGCCTCGCGTGGCCGTGGCGGTCATCGACGCGATGCTGGCCCCGCACCTCGGCTCTGGCAGGCTGCGCCTGCTGCGGCCGTACCGCCCGGTGGCGGCCGATGTCGACGGGGACCGGGTCGAGGCGGTCACGCTGGCGCACCGGGAGACCGGTGAGCGAGTCGTCGTCAGCGCGCCGTACGTGCTGGACGCGACCGAGTCCGGAGAGCTGCTGCCGCTGACCGGCACGGAGTACGTGACCGGCTTCGAGTCGCGGCACGACACGGGCGAACCGAGCGCCCCCGACGAGGCGCAGCCGATGAACATGCAGGCGGTGTCGGTGTGCTTCGCGATCGACTGCGTCGACGGCGACCACGTCATCGACCGGCCCGCCGACTACGCCTTCTGGCGGGACCACCGTCCCGACTTCTGGGGCGGGAACCTGCTCGGCTGGCGCGCCCCGAACCCGCGCACGCTCGCGACGTCCGAACGGGCGTTCACCCCGAACCCGGACGACGATCCGCTGGCGGTCGTGGCCGACCAGCGGCGCAGCGGCGGCGACGCGAACCTGTGGACGTTCCGGCGCATCGCCGCGCGGCGCACGTTCGCGCCGGGTGCCTACGACAGCGACATCACGCTGGTGAACTGGCCGATGATCGACTACTTCATCGCACCGGTCATCGACGTGCCCGACGCCGAGGAGCACTTGCGCGCGGCCCGGGGCCTGTCCTACAGCGTCCTGTACTGGCTGCAGACCGAGGCGCCGCGTCCCGACGGCGGGACCGGTTGGCCGGGGCTGCGGCTGCGCGGCGACGTCACCGGCTCGCCCGACGGGCTGGCGCAGGCGCCCTATTACCGGGAGTCGCGGCGCATCAAGGCCGAGTACACCGTCGTCGAGCAGGACCTGTCGGCGTCGGTGCGCGGCGACAAGGGCGCGGTGTCCTATCACGACAGCGTCGGGATCGGCATGTACCGCATCGACCTGCACCCCTCGACCGGCGGCGACAACTACATCGACGTGCCGTCGAGCCCGTTCGAGATACCGCTGGGGGCGCTGCTGCCGCAGCGGATGGACAACCTGCTGCCGGCCTCGAAGAACCTCGGCACCACTCATATCACCAACGGCTGCTACCGGCTGCACCCGGTCGAATGGAACATCGGCGAGGCCGCCGGTGCGCTGGCGGCCTTCAGCCTCGAACGCGGCCTCGCCCCCAGGGCCGTGCGCGCCGAACCGGCGCTGCTCGCCGAATTCCAGGACCGGCTCGAAGCCGGCGGTGTCGAGCTGCGCTGGCCCGACATCGCCGCCTACTGAAAAGGAGAACCCCTTATGAAACTGTCACGCACGCTCATGGCGGCAGCGGCGGCCGCGCCGCTCGCGTTGGCCGCCTGCGGCGGCGACTCGGGCGACGAGGGCCCGGTCACGCTGCGCATGACCATCTGGTCGGCCAATGAAGACCACCTCGCGCTGTTCAACGAGATAGCCGACGCCTACACCGCCGACCACCCCGAGGTGGCGGCGATCGAGTTCGACCCGCTGCCGTTCGAGAATTACACCAGCACCCTCACCACCCAGATCGCCGGCGACAACGCCCCCGACCTGGCCTGGATCCTGGAGAGCTCGGCGCCCGACTTCGTCACCACCGGCGCGCTCATGCCGCTGAGCGACACGCTCGCCGAGACCGACGGCTACGAGTACGACGACCTCGTGCCCGCCGCCACCGAGCTGTGGCGGCACGACGACGAGCTCTACGCCTACCCGTTCTCGACCTCGCCGTTCGCGATGTTCGTCAACACCGACCTGCTCGCCGAAGCCGGGCAGCCGGCCCCGGCCGAGCTCATCGCCGACGGGCAGTGGACCTGGGACCGGGTCATCGAGGCCGGAGCGGCCGTCCGCGCGCAGACCGGCACCCACGGCGTGGTCATCCGCGACTTCGACTACACCGGCTGGGACAACCTCTCGACACTGTGGACCGGCTGGGGCGCGAGCGCCTGGAGCGCCGACGGCACCGAATGCGGCTTCGACGACCCCGAGATGGTCGACGCGATGACGTTCATGCACGACGCCGTGTTCGAGCGGGAGGCCATGCCCGGCCCCGGGACGTCGGCGGACTTCTTCGCCGGCGAGGCGGCCATGACCGTCACCCAGATCTCCCGCGCCGGCCTCCTCGCCGAAGCGCCCTTCGACTGGGACCTGGTGCCGCTGCCCGACGGCCCCGCCGGCGAGTACTCCGTGATCGGGCAGGCCGGTCTCGGCGTGCTCTCCGTCGCCCCGCACCCCGAGGAGGCCGCCGACTTCCTCGCCTACATGACCAGCCCGGAGAACTCGGCCGAGCTCGCCCGGTTCTTCCCGCCGCCGCGCCAGTCGCAGCTGACCGCCGAAGTCCTCGGCCAGGCCAACCCGCTGCTGACGCCCGAACAGCTCCAGGCGACCGTGATCGACCGGATCGACGCCGGCGTCACCAAGCCCAGCCACACCGGGCAGGCGCAGCTCGACCAGTCCGTCCGCGCCGCGCTCGACCCGCTGTGGACCGAGAACGCCGACGTGGCGGGGGTGCTCTCCGAGGTCTGCGCCGCCATCGACCCGATGCTGAGCCGGTGACGCCGGTGAGCGCCGACACCGACGCCCCGCCCGGCCGGGAGGTCTCCCGGCCGGGCGGCCCCGGGCCGCGCCGACGCGGTTTCTGGACCGCCAAGCGCCGCGACGGCCTGGCCGGATACCTGTTCGTCGCCCCGCAGCTGGCCGGCACCGCCCTGTTCGTGCTGGTGCCGCTGGCGCTGGTGTTCTGGTACAGCTTCCACGAGTGGAACGTCCTCATCGGCAGCTTCGAGTTCACCGGCGCCGAGAACTACGAGCGGCTCGCGCGGGACCCGGCGCTGCCGGGCGTGCTGGGCGCGACCGCGGCGTTCTCGGTCGGCCTGGTCGTGCTCAACCTGAGCCTGGCGCTGGCGCTGGCGATCCTGCTGAACCAGAAGCTGCGCGGCACGGTGTTCTTCCGGACCCTGTTCTTCTCGCCGGTGGCCGTCACGCTGGTGGCCTGGACGATCGTGTGGCGGTTCCTGCTCCAGGACGACGGCGGCGTCAACGGCCTGCTGTCGGTGGTCGGGGTCGAGGGCCCGAACTGGTTGCGCGGCGAGGTCACGGCGATGGCCGCGGTGATCGTCGTGCAGGTGCTCAAGAACGTCGGACTCAACATGGTCCTGTTCCTGGCGGCGCTGCAAGGCGTCCCGCACGAGCTCTACGAGGCGGCCAGGATCGACGGCGCCGGACGCTGGATGCGCTTCCGCCGCATCACGGTGCCGATGATCAGTCCCACGATCCTGCTGACCTCGATCATCACCGTCGTCGGCTCGCTCCAGGTGTTCGCGCAGATCGACGTGCTCACCAGCGGCGGACCGGGCATGTCGACGACCGTGCTCGTCTACTACCTGTACCAGAACGCCTTCCAGTTCCACGACTTCGGCTACGGGGCGACGCTCTCGGTGCTCCTGTTCGTCATCGTCCTGGTGCTGACCGTGGTCCAGTGGCAGCTGCGCAGAAAGTGGGTCGTCCATGAAGACTGAGCGATCGCGACGGCTCACCGTCGCGCTGTACGGGCTGCTGTGCCTGCTCGCCGTTCCGTTCGTGTTCCCCACCTGGTGGATGGTGACCTCCTCGCTCAAACCGGCCGGAGAGATATTCGCGTTCCCGCCGACGCTGCTGCCGTCCGATCCGAGCCTGGACGCCTACGCCCGCGTGTTCGAGTTCGCCCCGTTCGCGACCCAGTACTTCAACTCGATGTACATAGCGACGCTGGCCACGGTCGGAACGCTGGCGGTGTCCTCACTGGCCGGGTACGCGTTCGCGCGCATCCGCTTCCCCGGCCACAACCTGCTGTTCCTGCTCGTCCTGGTAGGACTGCTCATCCCCAGTGAAGTGACGATCGTGCCGCTGTTCCAGCTGTTCAACCGGTTCGGCATGATCGACACGCACTGGCCGCTGATCCTGGTGCCGATCTTCGGCGCCCCCAGCGTGCTCGCGACGCTCATCATGCGGCAGTTCTTCATCGCCCTGCCGAGTGAGATCGAGGAGGCCGGACGCATGGACGGTCTCGGACGCTTCGCGCTCTACTGGCGCATCGCCCTGCCGTTGTCGCGCCCGGCCCTCGGCGCGGTCGCGATCTTCTCGTTCCTCTACAGCTGGAACCTCTACCTCGAGCCGGTGGTGTTCCTCTCCACGCCGGAGAGGTTCACCCTGCCGCAGGCGCTGACCCAGTTCGTCGACGCCTACGGCGGTCCGATGTGGGACGTCCAGTTGTCGGCCGCGACCATGACCGCGCTGCCGGTGCTCGTCGTGTTCGTCCTCGCCCAGCGGCAGTTCGTGGAAGGGCTCGCCCACACGGGCCTCAAAGGCTGAGGTTCCCCCGGAGAAAGGAGGAGATTCGCGCATCCGGGCCCTTGGTCCCTTCCGCGAGGCCAGCATAGGGAGCAGGCTGGTATCAGCAGCACCGACAGAGGAGGAACTGACATGGCGCTCCAAGGACAAGGCCAACGCCGGATCGTCGTCGGCGTCGACGGCTCGCCGTCGTCGATCCAAGCGCTCAAATGGGCGCTCACCCAAGCCGAGGCGACCGACTCCACGGTCGAAGCGGTGCGAACCTGGGAGATCCCCACCGACTACGGCATGGCCGCGATCATGTTCCCCGGGGAGGGCTTCGCCGAGGCGGCCCAGGAGGCGCTCGCCGAAGCCGTCGAGAAGGCCACTGGGGGGCAACCGAACCCGCGCCTGGAGCAGAAGGTCGTCGAAGGGCACGCGGCCGACGCACTCCTCAAACAGGCCGAGCTCGCCGACCTCCTGGTGGTCGGCAGCCGCGGCCACGGCGGCTTCGTGGGCGCGCTGCTCGGCTCGGTCAGCCAGTACTGCATTCAGCACGCCAAGTGCCCGGTGGTCGTCGTCCGCGCCGAGTAGTGAACTCAGTGCCGCTCGGCCTCGGGATTCTTGGTGGCCGGATGGGAACCGCTCAGATGGCGGGCGGAGTTGACCAGGCCGACGTGGCTGTAGGCCTGCGGGAAGTTGCCCAGCAGGCGCTGGGCGTGGTGGTCGTACTCCTCGGCGAGAAGTCCGAGGTCGTTGCGCACGCCCAGCAGTTTCTCGAACAGCTCGACGGCCTGGTCTCCGCGGCCGATGCCGTGGAGGGCGTCGACGAGCCAGAACGTGCAGGCCAGGAATGAGCCCTCGTGGCCGGGCAGGCCGTCGACGCCGCCGTCGGCGACCGGGTCGTATCGCAGGGCGAAGCCGTCGCGGCACAGTTCGCGCTGGATGGCCTCGACGGTGCCGACCACGCGCTCGTCACTCCACGGCAGGAAGCCGACCTGCGGGATGAGCAGCAGGGAGGCGTCCAGGCCCTGTGAGCCGTAGAACTGGGTGAAGGTGCCGCGATCGGGATCGAACCCCCGGTCGCAGATCTCGCGGTGGATCTCCTCGCGGATGGCCTTCCACCGCTCGACCGGGCCTTCGAGCCCGAACTTCTCGACGGCCCTGACGGCGCAGTTGAATCCGGCCCAGGCCATGACCTTGGAGTGGACGAAGTGGCGCCGCTCGGCCCGGACCTCCCAGAGGCTCTGGTCAGGCGAAGTCCAGTGTCCTTCGAGGTACTCCAGCAGCGCCCGCTGCAGGTCCCAGGCGGACTCGTCGATCCCGAGCCCGGCCTCCCGGGCCAGGTGGAGGCCGTCGAGGACCTCGCCCCAGACGTCGAGCTGGAACTGGTGCGAGGCGAGGTTGCCGACCCGCACCGGCGAGGAGCCCTCGTAGCCGGAGAGCCATTCGACGGTGTACTCCGGGATCCGGCGGGTCCCGTCGAGTCCGTAAAGGATCTGGAGTTCGGCCGGGTCGCCGGCGACGGCGCGCAGCAGCCACTCGCGCCACTCGCGGGCCTCTTCGATGTAGCCGGTGCCCAGGAGCGCCTGGAGCGTGAAGGTCGCGTCGCGCAGCCAGCAGAACCGGTAGTCCCAGTTGCGGACGCCGCCGAGCTGCTCGGGCAGCGAGGTCGTGGGGGCCGCGACGATGCCGCCGGTCGGGGCGTAGGTGAGCGCCTTCAGCGTCAGCAGCGAACGACGGACCGGCCCTTTCCACTGGCCCTCATAGTCGAAGCGCGAGATCCAACTGTGCCAGTACTCCTCGGTGTCGTCGAGGCCCTTCGCGGCGCCGAGCGGTTCGGGCCGCGGCAGATGCGAGGCCACGTGGGTGAGCACGAACGAGACCTGCTCCCCCGCCGAGACGGCGAAGTCCGCGTACGCGGTCGCGTCCTCGACTTCGAGCCTCACTTCGGTCGACAGCCAGGCCGCGTCGGGACCGGCGACGGCACCGAACTGGCCGTCGTCGCAGCGGATCCAGGGCTCGTAGCGTCCGTATCCGAATCGCAGCCGCATCGACGTCCGCATCGGCACCCGGCCTTCGAGGCCCTCGACGACGCGTACGACGTCGGCCGATCCGCTGCGCGGCGTCATCGCGTCGGTGACGCGGACGCGGCCCTCGGGGGTGGTCCACTCGGATTCGAGGATGAGCGTGTCGTCCCGGTAGCGCCGCTCCCGGCAGGTGCCGCCGGCGGCCGGGGCGAGCCGCCAGAACCCGTTCCTCTCGTCGCCGAGGAGCGCCGCGAAACACGCCGGCGAGTCGAACCGCGGCAGGCACAGCCAGTCGATCGACCCGTCGCGGCCTACCAGCGCCGCGGTGTGGAGGTCGCCGATCATGCCGTAGTCCTCGAGGGGCAAAGCCATGAACACACCCTCCCATATCAGTCGAAACTCCACGCTTGACTCGCGCGAAGCACGGAATGGGTGAATGCCCTTACCAAGCCCGCGGCAAACGCCCCCGAGAGGGCATGGCAGAGCCGGGTCAGCGCTGACCACGAGGCGGAGAGACGGCGTCATGGCCAACCGGCGGTCTAGGACGAGCGAGCCGACACGTGGCGGAAAATCGTTGGACGCGCTGGGTGAGACCGTATTTGATCACGGGATGTCTATCTTGTTGAGCACGCCGGACGCCGGGGACCTGGACGAGGTCGTGCGCGCGCTGGCGGAGTGGCGGCGCGAAGGAGCCCCGATGCAGCTGCACTCGGGGGACGTCGGGTACTACTGGCAGTTCGGCCCGGAGGCGACCGCCGCCGCGTTGCGAACGTGGAGCGGTGAGGGCCGGATCCTCGGGGTCGGTCTGGTCGACGGCCCCGAACTGGTGAGGCTGGCCATCGCGCCGGAAGCGCGAGACGACGAAGCACTCGCCCGGCAGATGGCCGACGACGTGACGCGACCCGAACGCGGCGTACTGGCGGCGGACAAGGCCTATGTCGAAGCGCTCTGGGAGGGCAGGTTCCGTGAGTTGCTGCAAGAGAACGGCTGGGAACCGGATGCACCATGGATCCCAATGGTGCGTGGCCTGAGCGAACCCGTGGCGGACGGCGGCCTCCGAATCGAGGTGGTCGGCCCCGACCGGGTCGAGGACCGAGTCGCGGTTCACCGCGGGGCGTTCGCAGGGTCGAAGTTCAGCGCGGAGCGATGGCAGGCCATGGCCGCCGGGAGCCCGTACGCCGATGCCCGATGCCTTGTCGGCTACAACGACCGGGGAGAGGCGGTCGCGGCCACGACCGTCTGGTCGGCGGGTCCCGGGAGACCCGGCCTGCTCGAACCCCTCGGCGTGCACCGCGATCATCAAGGACACGGTTACGGCAAGGCGATCGCGGTCGCAGCCGCCGCGGCCTTGCGTGAGATGGGTTCCTCGAGCGCGACCGTGTGCGCCGAAGGCGCCAACGCCGCAGCCGTCGCCACCTATCGCTCTGCCGGATACCAGCCGCAAGCCGAGGTGCGGGACCTGCGACGGATCGGCTCGTACTCCGGTTGAAGGCTCGGAGCTAGTGCGGCGAGGGCCCGGCGCCGCTCGTGCTGACTGACGCCTCCACGTCCCGGTAGTGCTCTACCGCGAATTCGAGGAGTCGGGGGCGGGCCCCGGGGGTGCCGGCCCAGGACTGCTGTTGCGGGTTGACGAGTAGCACCGGTCTGGCGAAGTCCTCGCCGATGGTGACCACGACGCCTACATCGCGCGGCTCGGGAATGTCCAGTTGGATGACGACCCTGGCGTGGCGCAGGTCCGCCCAGGCGCGGACGGTGCGGCCGGCGACGCTGGTCCTCCCCCACCGGTACCGGCCTTCGGTCTTGACCGGAGACGGAGTCGTGCGGTGCGACATCAGCGGACCTCCGGGCGGGCGGCGACCGGGGCCGAGGCCAGTGAGCGCCTGATCCAGAGCGCGGCGACTTGCTCGAGGATGATCATCCGTCCTTCGAGGTCGACCAGGGAGGCGTGGCACGGTTCGACGTGGAGCCGGGGGTCGCGGTCGAGTCCGGCGACTATGCCGTAGCGCGACCGCAGGTCCGGGAAGTCGATGGCGACTCCGTCTCCGAATCCGGGCCAGGTGACGACGGCGCAGTGGTCGTCGATGTCGATCTGTCCGAGCCGGATGATCGCGGATGCGGCCTGTGGTCTCGTTTGCGGCATGGATTGTGACTCCGTTCCCCGGTTTGATCAGAACCGGCGGAAGGAAGCCCCACCAACGGCAGCGCCGAGCCGCTTCCCTCCGCCGGGTCGGCGAGCCCCACCGCGCGCCGACATATTGACCATAGGAGAGCCGAGCGGCAACTCCAAGACTTTGAACTGGGGTTTAATTCGACATCAGGGAACGCTGTGTGCAGAGAGGACGGACTCAGCGGTGATGCAGAGAAGCGTCGATGGTCGACAGTCGAATCGAGGCCGACTCGCGGATGCGGAGGGCCGGAGACGACGACCGGGGCCTGCCTTCGCAGGCCCCGGTTCGGGATAGGTTGATGCGGTTGAGTTGATCGGCGCTTTCGGCTCGTGCCGTCGGTTGCCTGCTGCTGGTTGCCTGGCCCGCGCGCAACCGCTCGGGTTGTCGGCACCGGGAGGTGTGGGGGCCGAGGGTTCAGCGCTTCGCGTTCTCCAGCAGGGCGACGAAGTCGCCTTGCGCGAGTCCGAAGACCGGGGAGTCCTCGGATAGCTTGGAGTCGCGGACCTGGAACCCTGCTCCGGCGGCGCGGGCCTCAACGCAGTCGCTGCCAGCCTGGCCGTTGCCGGAACGGCTCGACTTGCGCCACTTCGTTGTGCTGCTCATAACAGTTCGAATTCCTTCATCGGTATGGCCTTCTTGACGGACTCGTCGAAGGCGTTCTGGAAGGAGGCGACCGTCTCCGGTACCTCGCAATAACGAGCCCCTTCGAACGATTCTAGGTAAACCGTCTTCGGGAACTCACCACCCTCGAACTCGAAGATTCGGTACGAACTCCCTAGCGAACGGTACGCCCCCGCAGCGTAAGGCACCACCAGGAACCTGAACAGCGAGAAATCCCGGTCGAGCTCCTTGAGGTGCTGCAGCTGTTCCGCCATGACCTCCGAGCCCCCGATCTCGTGGCGAAGCGCCGCTTCCGAAGTCAGGTAGACGACCTCGGGCAGCCAGTCCCGCTCCATGAAGCTAGTCTGTCGGTCGAGTCGGAAGCCAGCCGCTCCGGCCGGTCCCTTCCGATCGGGCGCATCGTCATCGGTGATGGCATCCATGTACGCCTCGGTCTGGAACAGTCCGGTGATGAGTTCGGACTCGCAGATCATGATCTTGGAGGCTGTCAGCTCCATCTGGAGAAAGGTGAAGAAGACCGACGGAATCTTGAAGGAGTGGAAGAGGTCCGGGGTCTCAGAGGACTCGGCCAGCCGGACGAGGTTCTCCGTCTCCTCGGGACTCAACTTGTAGACGCGCGCGAAGGCCAGCATGTCGGCCCACTTGACCTGCGGAGACCGAGCATGTTCGAGGTCACGGATCTTCGAGACGCTCATCTGGATCTTGTCCGCGACCGCTTTGTGGGTCAGCTTGGCACGCTTCCGGTACTGAACCAGGAGCCGTGCGATTTGGATGATGGTGAGGAAAGCTTTCGCGCTCATGGCACGAATAGTGACAGCATCACTACACCGGACACAACCGCACCCGCGGCGTTTCCGACACAAGAACGTTCGTAATCAGCCCACGTAACACGGTTTCTGTCGCCAACTCGACAGTCGCGGCTACTCGATCGGCCCGAGGTAGAGCCAGGCGCGGTTGTGGCGGAGGAATCTGCTGTGCTCGGTCTGCGTGCCGGGGCCCTCGGTGTCGCGGTAGTGGGCGCGGAAGGCGACGGTGCCTTCGGTGTGGAATTGGGAGCCGCCGGTGGTTTCGAGGATTTCGAGGCCGGTCCATCGCCGGTCGTCGGCGAGGTCGAGTTCCGGCGGCCGGGTGTCGGGGTGCCAGGTCTTGAGCAGGTAGGCCGCGTCGCCCACGGCGAAGGCACTGTAGCGCGAGCGCATCAGGGCTTCGGGGGTGTCGGCGGTGGCGGTGCCGGCGTGGAGGGGACCGCAGCATTGGCGGTAGGCGAGGCCGCTGCCGCAGGGGCAGGGCCGGTCGGCGGCCGGGCGGGACTGCGGTCGGCGTGAGCGTCGAGGCATGCGGCGATTGTGCCTTGAAGGGTGCCGGCCCTGGAGGGCAGGATTTGGCAAGCGTTGGCCTAGGATCGGGGTGATCCGACTACGGCGAAGGAGACGGCCTTGACACGCAGGTTCACGCAGCATGAGCGGCGTCCGGTCACGGACTTGAGCGGGGCGTGGGACTTCGCGTTCCTCGGGGACGTCGATCCGGACGGCGTCGATCCGGGCTCGGTCCGGTTCGACGATGTCATGACGGTGCCGGGGTGCTTCGACGCCACGCCCGCATACGCCGGTCGGCGAGGGCTGGTCGCGTATCGGACGCGGGTGCGCGTCGCGCAGGCCGGGCGGCACCGGCTGGTCTTCGACGGGGTGCACCACTGGTGTCGGGTGTTCTGGGACGGCGAGCCGATCCGGGAGCACTCCGGGGGCTTCACGCAGTTCTACGCCGACATCGAGTCTGCGGATGCCGGGGTCGCCGAGGTGGTCGTCCTGGTGGACAACCGGTTCGATGACGAGCGTTCACCGCTGCACCTGGAGTACTTCGACTGGTACCACTACGGGGGCATCGCGCGCGGCGCCGAGCTGCACCGCCTCGGCGACCAGTGGATCGAAGGGCTCCAGGTCGTCACTGTGGACGTCGACGCCCGCCGGGTGTCCCTGTCGGTCGACTACCGCGCTGTCGACCCGACCCGGGAGGCTCGGCTCGAAGTGGAGTGCGGCGGCTCCACTGTCGTCGCCGAGACCGTCGAGCTCGCGAAGCTGGGGCGCATCGAGCGGACCTTCGAGCTTCCCGGCGCGGAGTCGTGGTCGCCGTCGAATCCGGTGCTGCACCGGTTGTCGGTGCGCCTGGGCGAGGACGACCTGTGCGAGCGGATCGGACTGCGCCAGGTCGGCGTCGAAGGGGCCCGGGTCACCGTCAACGGCGAACCGTTGACGCTCCTGGGCGTCAACCGCCACGAGGCGCACCCGCAGTTCGGTCACGCTCAGCCGCCCGAACTGGTGGTGGCCGACGTGCAGCGGCTGCGGGACTTGGGCTGCAACTTCGTGCGCGGCAGCCACTACCCGATGGACCCGCTGTTCCTGGACCTGTGCGACGAGTTCGGCATCTGCGTGTGGAGCGAGTCGATCGGCTGGCAGTACCCGGTGGAGCGGCTGACCGACCGGACCTTCGTCCTGGCGCAGCTGGCGCACATCGACGAGATGGTCGCCGCCGCCGTCAACCATCCCTCGATCATCATGTGGGGCGTACTGAACGAGAGTCCGAGCCACGAGCCCGCGGCCCGAGGCGCCTACGAGCGACTCCTCGGCGAGCTTCGGGAGATCGACGCCTCACGGCCGGTCACCTACGCCTCCAACCACATCTACGACGACCGCTGCCTCGACCTGGTCGACGTCGTGGCCGTGAACTGCTACCCGGGCTGGTACGAGGGCGGCATCGCCGCGATCCCGGCCGAGCTCGACCGGATCGCCTCGCACGTCGACCGTGAAGGCCACGCCGGCAAGCCGCTCATCATCTCCGAGATCGGCGCCGGAGCCGTCCCCGGCTGGCGCGACCAGCACCACGGCATGTGGTCCGAGGAGTACCAGGCCGAACTGCTGGAGACGGTCATCGGGCACCTCCTCGACGGACAGGACCGCATCTCGGGCCTCGGCATCTGGGTGTTCGGCGACTTCCGGAGCACCGCCGACAAGGAGATGCTGCTCAAGCGGCCGCGCGGCTTCAACAACAAGGGCATCGTCGACGAGTACCGGCGCCCCAAACAGGCCTACCGGGACGTCAAGCGGCTGTTCGGCCATGCATGACCGGGACCTCGTCCGCGGCCTGCAGGAGCGGGCGGCGCGCGGACTGCCGGCCGAGCGCGTCGAGCACGCCGACGGCTGGTGGCTGCGGTACGCCCCGCACTGCTCCTGGTGGGTCGGCACGGTGCTGCCGCACGACGACTCGGGCGACCTGGAGCGGCGCGTCGACGCCGCCGAAGCGTTCTACGAGTCCCACGGTTTGACCACGCGGTTCCAGATCAGCCCCGGGGCCTGTCCCGAGCGGCTCGATACGATGCTGGATCGTCGCGGTTACCGCTCGGAGAGCCCGATGTCGCTCCAGACGGCCCCGACCGCGACGGTGCGCCGGAGCATGGCGGGCGGACCCGCACGTGTCGACGACCGTCCGGGCCGGGACTGGTTCGACGCCTGGTACGCCGTGCTCGGCCACGGCGATCCGCGAGCCGAACTGGACCTGCTGGAGCGCGTCCAAGGAGCGAGCGGATACGCGTCGGTTCGGCTCGGCGACGAGATCGCCGCGGTCGGCCGCGTGGTCGTCGACGACGGCTGGGCCGGGGTCTTCGGACTGGCGACCCTGCCGCACGCCAGAGGCAGAGGCGCGGCCCGCTCGGTCATGGTCGCCATGGCCGCATGGGCCGCCGCTCGCGGCGCCGACGGCATGTACCTCCAAGTCGAGCGGGACAACCCGCCCGCGCTGCGGCTCTACGAGCGTGCCGGTTTCACCGAAGCCTGCGCCTACCACTACCGCACCGCGTGAGCGCGGTCCTTCGAGGACACGACAGGGTGCGGGCGGTTGGTACCTTGGAACTTCGATTGCCTTTCGACGCTTCGGAGATGCTCATGCGCCAAGTGGTCCCGGTAAAAGTCGGCGAAGCCGAGTTCCTGGTGGAGACCGTGGCGGAGACGCCCGACGAAGGCTCGCTCACGCCCATCGGCGCCCTCGACTTCACCTCCGAGGAACCCGAATCGCTCGACCGCATCAGGGACATGATCAGCGCCGTCAGCGGTGAGCTCGTCTCGGCCTGGGAGAAGGCCCAGCCGCAGGAAGCCACCGTCGAATTCGGCGTCGCCGTCGACGTCAAGGCCGGCAAGCTCACCGGGCTGCTCGTCGGCGGCGGCGGAGCCGCCTCGCTCAAGGTCACGCTCAAGTGGACCGCCTCGCCCGACGGCGTGTGATCGGAGGACCCGATGTCACCGATCGCCATCGACGACGAGCGCCTGTTCCGCTTCGTCGTCAAGGTCCAGACCGAGGAGGCCGCGTCGTTCCGGGGCTCGGGATTCCTCGCCGCACCCGGATTCGCACTCACCTGCGCGCACGTCGTCGCCGGACTCCCCGACGGCGCGACCGTCCGCCTCGCGCGGACCGGAGACTTCGACGACCTGCGCGGCGTCATCCGCGCCCGCACACCCGACTCCCCCGGCTCCGACGGGCTGTGGGCCTGGCCCGACCTGGCGATCATCGAACTGGTCGACCAGTACGGACCCTTCACCGACCATCCGAGCCCGCGTCTCGACCTCGCCTCACCGCCGCCGTCCGAGCCGAGCCGGCGGCGCGCCGTCGTCGCCGTCAGGCCCGACCCGACCAACCCCGCCTCCGCGCCTCGCGTGCGCGGCGTCGACTTCACCTGGGAGAGCGTCGACGACCACGGCTTCTGGTGGCTCACCGGCGGGCACGCGCTGCGCGGCATGTCCGGCGGGATGCTCCTCGACGCCGAACGCGGCGCGATCGTCGGCGTGGTCAACAACAGCCGCGGCGCGAGCGGCGCCGTCGCCACCCCCTTGAGCGCCCTCGCCGACCCGTCACCGCCCCAAGCGTTCACCGAAGCGGCCCACCGGCTCACCGCGGCCGGTCACGCCTCGATCGACTGGGACGGCGCCTTCACACGCCGACTCGGCTTCGAATGGCGCGACTACTGGGCGCCCGACTCCAGCGGCGCCCACTTCGTCGGCCGCGAAGCCGAACTGGAGAAACTCCAGGCGAACCTCGACGAGTCCAGCGGCCTCGCCGTCGTCCAGTCCATCGGCGGCTTCGGCGGCGTCGGCAAGACCGCCCTGGCCGTCGCCTTCGGCAACCGGTTCCGCAACCGCTTCCCCGGCGGCCGGGTCTTCCACGACTTCCACTCCTACCGCGGCAGCCGCTCCGACACCGCCGCCGACGCCCTCGGCTCGGTCCTCAAAGCCGTCGGCGCCGCCACCACCGACGAACTCGCCCGGCTCGGCCACCGCGAGCGCGCCGACCTGT
Source organism: Glycomyces halotolerans (assembly GCF_054779575.1). Classification (NCBI taxonomy): domain Bacteria; kingdom Bacillati; phylum Actinomycetota; class Actinomycetes; order Glycomycetales; family Glycomycetaceae; genus Glycomyces; species Glycomyces halotolerans. Next base: position 3,474 of record NZ_BAAGXZ010000006.1, on the reverse strand, counting down.
GGCAGTCGGTCGCCGCCGGACGCCGCCTCCTCATGGTGTGGGACAACGTCGACGGCCTCGAACAGCTCGACGGCCTCATCGTGCGCGGCGACGGCTGCGCCACGATCGTCACCAGCCGCGACATCGTCCGAGTCGAGCCGAACGTCAGGCCGCTGCGCCTCGACGTGCTCGAGGAGGCCGACGCCATCGCCATGTTCACCGCCATCGCCGGCGACCACCACCCCGGAGGTCTCGTCGCCGAACTGGTCCGCCGCGACCTGTACGTCCCGGTCCTCATCAGCACCCACGCCGAGGAGGTCGCGGGCGAAGAGATCGCCCTCGAGGAGATCATCGACGACCTCCCCGATCCGGCCACCGCCCGGCGCGCCTCCCACCCCGACCACCAGAAGGACCTCTTCGACCGCCTCGAAGGTTCCTATCTGCGCCTCGATCCCGAAGCGCGCTACGCGTTCCGCGCCCTCGGCGCCCACCCCGGCTACAGCGCCACCGCCGGAAGCCTGGCGGCCATCATGGGCTGCGAACTGACAGAAGCCGAGCGGCGGATGCGCCGCCTGGTCAAGACCGGCCTGGCCGAACGCGACCTCGCCGACGGCGGGCGGCGCGACCGCAGGCTCCGCGCATACAAGGCCCACGACCTCATCCGGGCCTACGGCGCGCACCTGGCCGAACTGGAATCCGGCGACGAACTCGACCGGTCGCGGCGAACCCTCATCGACCACTTCCAGGAGCAGCTGACCGGCAGCACCTTCACCAACCAGAAGGACTGGTTCGGCATCGAGGCCGACAGCATCCGCGACCTCGCGCTGAGCGGCACGAGCGACGCCCACGCCCGACTGGCCCGGTACACCGGCTACCGGGCGCTGGTCTTCAACCGCTACGACTCGGCCGACGTCGCCTTCCAACACGCGCTGGCCCTCGCCGAGCGGACCGGCGACATCCAGCGCGTCGCCCACATGCGCTGGGGTCTCGGGGAAGTCGCACGGCTGACGGGCGAACTCGACACCGCCGAGGACCGCTACCGCAGCGCCCTCGAGGCGTCCCGGACCGCCGACGACCTCGGCGGCATCGGCAACGCCGAACGCGGGCTCGGCGAGATCGCGCAACTGCAGGGTCGGGCCGACGACGCCGAAGCCCACTATTCGACCGCCATGGACGCCTACCTGTCGATCCCCGATCCGCGCCGCGCCGCCTACACCCAGCGGGGCCTCGCGCGCGTCGCCGAGCTGGGGGGCGACTTCGCGCTGGCCGAGGAGCGGTTCAACGCGGCGCTGGAGACCTCGCGCGGCCAGGACGACCAGGTCGGCGTGGCCTACGCCCAGCGCGGCGTGGCCGACGTCGTGCTCGCGGCCGGGGAGGCCGACCGGGCGGGCGAGCATTACCGCGCGGCGCAGGCGACCTTCGAGGCGATCGGTCATCCCGTCGGGGTGGCGACCACTTGGCACGGCCTCGGCAATGTCGCCTCCGCGCGCGGTGACCTCGACGAGGCCCGGACGTTGTTCGAGCGGGCCGCCGAGGTCTACAGGAGCCACGACGAGGCGCTCTGGAGCGAGCGGGTCACCGCGGACCTCGCACGCCTCGACGGCGCCTGTTGAGCGGGCGGAGCCGGTTCAGGCCAGTTCGATCGCCAGGTTCGCCTCGCCGGCCTCCTCGAGCGAGAACGTCGCTTCGGCGCCGTCGCAGGAGATCCGGTAGTCGCCGAGGAAGCCGTTGAAGCGCAGGCGCCCGTCGGCGTCGGTGACGGCCTTGGTCGGCGGGGTCCCCCATTCGTTGTTGACGAGGTGGTGGAGCCGGTCGTAGGACGGTTTCGGGGTGCCGTCGGCGCGGACGAGGCCGCCAGGGGCGCCGAGCCACATGTCGGCGTCGTTCATGCCCCAGTAGGTCATCGCCTCGACCGACGGGTGGGACAGCAGGGTCTTGTAGTGCCGTTCGATCTCGTCGGCCTGGCGCGCTTCGCCTTCGGGGGTGCTCGGCCAGGAGTCGACCTGGTGGTCGTTGAGGTCGACGATCTCGGGGGGCATGATCTCACCGGAGACGATCGTGGTCTCGGTGAAGTGGATCGGCAGGCCGTAGCGGGAGAACCGCTCCAGGATGCCGAGGGTCTTCTCCTCGCCCCAGTAGCCCTGGTGCATGTGGCTCTGGAGGCCGAGCACGTCGATCTGGATGCCGGCCTCGAGCACGCCCTCGATGAGGCATTCGTACGCCGAGGACATGTCGAAGTCGTTGAGCAGCAGCGTGGCCCCGGGGTTGGCTTCGCGGGCGGCGTCGAAGACCATGCGGACCATCGGGATCCGGCCGATGTCGCGGCACAGCCGGGTGATGCCGTTGTCGTACTTGTCGAAGATCGGCATGATGACGACCTCGTTGATGACGTCCCACATGTCGATGACGCCGGCGAAGTCGCTCACCTCGCGTTTGATGCGCTCGACCTGGACGCGGGCGATCTCCTCGTTGTCGAGATCGAGCAGCCAGTCGGCGGTCACGGTGTGCCAAGCCAGCGGGTGGCCTTTGACCGGGTGTCCGCGGTCGGCGAACCAGCGCGCCGTGTTGAGCAGCCGAGTCGTGTCGGGCTTGCCGCGTTCGGGTTCGAAGCGGCCCCAGTAGAACGGCAGGGTGGCGAAGTTGAACAGGCCCTCCCACAGCTCGGCGTTGCGGGCGTCGGCCTCGGGGTCCTCGGAGGTGCCGTTGGCGTGGTCGATGAGATCGAAGCCGATGCAGCCGAAGAGGAACTTGTGGCGCGTCTGCTCGAACTCGACCTCGCGGCCGGCGAGGGGCTGCCCGTCGACGGTGAGCGTGACCGCGGCGTCCGCGGCCCGGTGCCGCCTGATCTGGGAGTCGATGGAAGTTTCGGCCATTCGAGGTTCGCTTTCCATGGAAGTTTCGATACGTCTCGTATTCCAGCAGTCCGCGGACCGCCGGTCAAGTGGCGGAGTGCGGCTACCGTGGCGGGGTGCGTGTGGTTGGAGTGGTATTGGCGCTGGCCTTGGCGCTGTCGGCTTGCTCGGGCGAGCCCGACGAGGAGAACACGGTGTCGTTCGACGCCGGGACGGCGACGGTGTCCGCCGGTGAGCGGCTGTGGGTGGACTTCGGTTGGGTGAACTTCTCGGTCGGCGACAATTGGTCCCTGGTCGGTGAGCCGGATGCCGGGGTGCTCGCCGAGTTCGACCGCTATTCGCAGACCCATCCGGACTGCGAGGACGGCATGGCCGGCTGCGAGAGCCGCCTGTACTGGGTCTTCGACGCCGTCGCGGAGGGCGAGACGACGCTGGTGTTCCAGTACTGCTTCCGCACCGGCCCCGAGGACTGCGTCGGCGACGCCGGTGACTCCGACCCGCCCGAACCGGTCGAGCTGACGGTCGAAGTCACCGGCTGAGCCTCAGCGCACGCCGTAGAGGTGTTCGAGGGCGAGCTGGTCGAGCCGCTCGAAGCCCATCCCCTTCGCCGCCAGAGCCTCCACATCCACCTCCACGTTCTTCA